>JBAUWE010000548.1:0-21228 GCA_049583595.1 Terriglobia bacterium | reverse complement strand
GGCCGACCCCGTCCCAGAACGACTCAAGAGCTTTCCGCCCACAGACCTCCTCGGCGTAGAGCGGGACAGTCCAAAGCGCAAACCTGCGCAAAAGGGTTTGGCCGAAGAGATTCCGCAGTTCGTGAGTCTGGTGCCAGCGCTCATCCTGACATGCCGGGCAGGGGTTAACCGGATAGAGCCGATTGATCACAATATCGCTCATGGGCAGCTTGAGACGGTCCCCTTCTTTCACGATTGAGACTGTCTCGCGGATACTCATGGCCTCGGCGAGCATCACCGGAACAAAGCGGCAACGCACCGCATCCTGGAGCAGGTCTTCCATCCTCTTCACCGATGCCGCCCACTCCTCGATGAAAGTATCCAGCTCGTCGTGATAGTGGGAACGGGTGAAGGCCCACTTCATGTAGTGGTGCTTGGCCAGCAGGGTTTCCAGCATGTCAAGCCATTTGCGGAGGAATTCCGGCATCGCCAGCAAGCGTAGGGTGTGGCCGCTGGGGGCGGTATCGACGATAATGCAATCGTAGCTGCGACGCTCCACCCACGCCGAGATCTCGAGAAAAGCCATAAGTTCATCCAAGCCGGGCAAAGAGAGGTCCAGGAAGCGGTTAATCTCTTCGTCAGCGAGGAAGGTCCCCCGCGAGGCGATTTCCCGCAGTTTGTCGTTGTGGGTCTTCTTAAAGGTGAGGAGGCATTCCTCGGCATCCAGCTCAGACACCTTCAAATTGACGGGGGGAAGCATGTCGCCCAGGCTGTCCCGGAGAGAGTGCGCCGGGTCAGTCGAAACGAGGAGCAAAGATGATTCAGGTAAATGCTGGGCCAAGGCGAGCGCTGCCGCCGTTGCGCAGGTCGTCTTTCCAACCCCGCCTTTGCCGCCGAAGATAAGCAGTTGCAGGCCTCGAGACTCTAAAAACGATGGCGTGATAGCGTTCATTGCGCATCCGATGCGCCCCTCAGGCGATCCTTATTCTCTATGCTGGGCGGCAGCGATTCCTCTCCGCCATCCTCCGCTTCCTCGCCACTGTCCTGCTCCCCTAAGGTCTCCAGCCGGTCGAGCAAGGTCTTTTCTTCCGCCGCGAACTCGGCCTCCGAGATCCTGCCGGTTTCCAATTTCATGTAGAGATAGCTCAACTCCGCGGTGATGGAGTCCGCCTCGTTCGCAAGCTCCTCCTGGGCCGCGTCGTGAATTTCCCGGAAGATCCAGAGCACGCTGCGGATCGGAAACATCAGGACATCGTCCACCAGCACCATGCCATCCTCCCTGTCACCCGGCCTGGAGGGCGAGGTTGATCTCCACAAAGTTGTGGGGCGCCCAGGGCCCGTTGTAGTCGAAGGCGAAGTTGTTATCAAACTGCTTCGCGGCCTCGAAAACGCCTCTCTCGAACTCCGGCAACGCCGTCCGCTCGACCAGCCAGGCCAGGTTCATCACTTCACGCTCGTTGCGGCATTTATTCCGCTTGACCTCGATGCAGTGAGGCGTCAAAATCCCTTCCACTTGATCGGCGTAAGTCTCCCGATCCTCGTTGAGAAGCCGGTCGAACATCCTCCCGACTTCGATCTTCTGTTCCTGCGTGGGCTCGCGGTGGCCTCCCAGCAACCGGTCCCGGGCGGCGCAAAGCTCCAGATGGGTGGTCACGAAATACTCAAAGATGTTGGGTACGTCCCAGGTAACTCGCAAACTCATTTCAACTCTTCCTGTGACGCGGCGGAGTTGCTCGCAGAGGGTTTGCTGGTTGCGCGAAAGCATCTCTCGAACCGCCTGCGGGCTGTCCGCAAGGATTCCGAAACGCATGGGCAGCGGAGTGGACTCCGCCATGAGGGTTTTGAGGACTCCCTGATGGGCCGTCAGATGGGATCGTTCCGGGCGGATCTTCCCGCTGGGCACGTCGCTGACCACGGCCGCCACTCGCCCCACCGGGATGGAATACACCTTACGTCCATCGATGCCAACGTCACCGTATGTCCGCCTCTGAGCGTCGCCTGTGACCGCGTAAAGGTACATCCTGCTCCGGGCCGCTGCATGACTCGGCAAATGCTTTTCGGCTGCTTTCGCAGTTGATGTATGGACAACGCTCACGGATGTTTCTCCTCCGGCCGGCGGCCGGCGTAGTGAAGGACGATTTCCACCAGCATCGCCCCACGGAACATCACATTTTCGGGTTCGTTGGTAAGGACCCGGGCGGCGATTTCCTCCGCTGTACGGCCCGAGATATGAAGTTCCAATATCCGGTTCAGTAGAGTCTGCCTGGCTCTTGCAGGGTCGCAATCCATGGGGACGGACTCCCGCCGATACCCGTGTGCAACTCCTTCTCTAGTGCCTTCTCCGCCCAAGACCTTTCGTTCCTTTCAGGAATTCCATCTGCGAGGATAGGTATCGTCTGTTTCCGGGATCTGCTTTATCCGGCGCGGCGATGGCGGACGCTGCCATGGGTAGATTCGCTTGTCGGGTTGAGGACACGCTCGATCATTTCCGGGGCGGAAGAGCGCCATTCAACATTCGCTTGCTTGACCGATTTGATACAGCCCTGTTCTGTGCTGATCTCAAGGATCGCCCTGCACGCGAAACACTTGACGGGACCCCCATAGTCATCGTAGGCGTCATCCAGATCGACCATATGCCCGCAGCCCAGACAGTTGATTCTCATATTGATTCCTCCCTCGTCCTTGCTCGATGGGGCGCTGTGGAAGTCCACCGCGCTGGCCCTGGCTGAGAGCCTTCCTCGGGTTTAGGGATACCCACCAGCTCCTCGATCAGTTTCCTCATCCCCCGTTAAAACTATTCTCCCGGCCTTGATTCAGTACCGGATGGTGAACGCACCGGCAGCCCGCCGCGGTGTGGGCCTTTCTCCGGCCGCCGCCGGAGCAACACACTTCCCCTTGTTGCGGTCGGCCAGGCGCTGCACGAGGGCTGCCTCCTCCTCCTCGATCTCGCGGAGGCGCGCATCAAGCTCTGCCACCCGCCGGCTGGCGGTTACCCGCTCGGAAACGCGACGGGTCTTTTCGATTTCCAGGCACGCGATCTGCAAGTGCGCCCGATGGGGGACACAAACGCGGTCCACCCGGCCGGCCAACGTCCGGATCGTTCTCAGGCCCCTTAAAGGTATCGGCATGCTTGCTCTCCTTTTCGGGCGATAGAGCCCCGGTGATGATTCTTCCGGCGCTTGGAATGGTTCCCGCAGACTTTCTCGATTGCCTCCTCCACCTTTTGCCACATGAGAGACTGGCCGTCGTGGGTCACTTTCGCCGTGTCCGTCTTGAGAACGTCGCAGCAGACCCACCAAAAGGTGGGATCTTCGATCCGGGCGTGGCCGTTGTGGTGGGAGAGGATCTTGGCGATGGCGATACAGGCGCGAATCGTGGGGCGGTGATTGTTCACCCCCACGCCGCGGAGTTCCCGGACGATGTCCACGATCTTTTCTGCGTCTTCGGTCGGAAGGCCCGACTTCGCCATCGTGATTTGGATCTCCGTTTCACGATCGAAATGTCCAAGGTCGACGGTAATCATCCTGTCGATCAGCGCGTCCTGCGTCTTGTGAACTCCGGCGTACTCTTCAGGGTTTGACGTCAGAATGGCCCGGAAGTCTTCATGCACGCGCAGGTAGCCCTCGCCGGGCCTGCGGATGTTGGGCAGATTGAGAATCTTTCCTTCCAGGATGCTGAGCAGCACGTTGTTGGCCTCGGGCCTGGATCGGTTGAATTCATCGTAAATGAGCGTGTAACCGTTGAGGCATGCGGTGGTAAGCCGGTGATCCTCCCAGAGCGTGCTCATGCTCTCTTCGGTTTTCACCACGGAATGAATGTAATTATCGACGAGCGTCGACTTGCGATAGCCGGAATCCTTGCCAATCAAGTCGGAGCTGCCGAACTCGTCGTCACCGTGGATCAGAACAACCGGCCGGCCGAGCCGCGCGGCAACGTGCAGGGCGAAGGTGGTCTTTCCGGTTCCGGCGGGGCCGGAAAAATGGACTGCGTATCCAACATCCAGGTAGCTCAGCGCCCGGTCAGACAGAGACTCAATATACGGAGTCAGGACGAATTCCTCGCTGGGCTCGGCTACAATGTTTTGCCCTTCCGGTTCGATAATTTCACTGGCTACTGATACAAGCTTCGCATCGTTGCCATTCATGGGTGTCGTTTTCCTTTCATTGAACTCTTCTGTCCAGCCGGCATTTTGCCTGGAGTCTGGCAGTGGGCTTAGTGTTTCCGGCGCTTGTGTGCGGGCTTCGCATCTTTGGCACGTACGAACGGGCGCTTCCTGCCTGTTTCGCTCCGGCTTCCTTCCGCCTTGGCTCCCGCTTTCGGTCGCGTGCGTTTTTCCAATGTCGCGAAGGCTGCGGGCGATGCCACGCCCAGGGACAGCCACGCCTTTCGAACTCCGCGGAGGTCCGTCCGAACTCCTGTCAAGATGTCACTGACCGTACTCCTGAGAACCGAGATGGAGCCCAAACGATCAGCTTTCGTTCTCCTGGCGACGCTGCCCAAGTCTTTGGAAAAGTCGGCAAGCATCCGGGACACATCAGCCCGGCGCTCCTCCGTCTCTTGTTCCAAATCATGCATCAGTCCCTGGCGCACGCTTCGCAAAGCCAGGACTTCATTTCGCAATCGAGTTAGGTCATCGGTTAGCACACCCATGGTCATTCTCCTTCTGATTTTGAACGTTACTACCGGGGTTGCCGGTTTCTTCCGTTCGGGCCGGTGCCCGATTGATGCCACCGGACGGACCCTGCTTGAGTGGCCGCCCGCCGCTAAGCACGACGCCTGGCTCAACAGGCAACGATCCACTCCCGCCGAGGGCTCGTGGATCGCAAGGCCGCTAGGCGCCCCTGCCGACCCAGGCACGTCGTGCGGCAGCAATGTCGGCCCTCATTTCCTGTTGCTGCCCGCCGACAGTCCGTGTCAGGATTTTCAAGTTAGCGAGGCGAGCTTCTTTGCCCCTTTTCGCCGCCCGAGCCCGTGTGTCCGAAAAATCCAGACACAATTCAAAAACATCCATCTGGCGCTCCTTATGTCCTTCCACCAATTCTTTTCGGAACTCCTGACGGTCTCCGCGCAACGCGTTGATCTCTTCGGACAATCGAGTCATGTCCTCCAGCAATCTGCCCATCCTGCTCCTCCTCTGGGTTTCCCAACCGTCCACCTCTTGCTGCTCTGCCAAGAAGAGGGCCACACGATGGGCCCTCCACTTAGCGGTGGTCAATCTCCAACCTGGCTTTAGGCGGGAGCTGCAGCATTGGCTGTCAGACCGATAGCCTCGGCATACTTCAGATATGTTTCGACCGAAGCGATTACGACACGTGCCTCGACCGACAACAGCTCAATCCCGACCAACGACACCTTCGCCCAAGCATCGATCACGATTCCCTTGTCGAGAATCCGATCGACTACTTCTGCTAGGCTTGAGGAGTCAGTCGACTTTTGAACCTTTGCCATGGTCGTTCTCCTTCCGGGTAATAAGTCACCCAAGTTCGATTAGGGCTCACCTCGCGTTCACGAGACCTTCCCTCGTTAGCCTTATAGGCAGTACGGATGCCAAACTCGAAAGAATCAGCCAATTTCTCAATCGCCTTGATTCAGGGTAGAAGCACGCCATCGAAGCAAGAACCGTTGCGCCGAGAAGAGGGCACTAGAGAATTCAATCCATAGAGCTCAGGCGTGAGTAGCGAGGCAGGCGATCCCTAAAGACGACTTCGAGCGACAGTTTCTTCGGTGCTCGCGCGCGGCGGCATTCAGCGCTCGATCAGCCCGCGCTGATCTAAGGCATCGCTCTCTTTTTTGGTTTTCGGTTAAGCTCCACAGTCCCAAATTGAGCGAGGGGTCAAGTAAGCGCTGAGGATTGCAGCCCTTGATCGTTCGCGGCAGATCGTTTGCTCCTCCACAACTCTCCGGAGCGAGGCAGCAGTCGCATGCCTTCGTTGCGCCTGGGCCCCGGGTTTGGAGCATGCCCGACTATCTTCCGAGGGAATCGACAAAGTTGTAGGGGGGCCAGGGGCCGCTTAAGAGCATCTTAATGGGCTCCCTGGAACGGAAGTGATGCGCGGCGTGGCGGAAGGGCTCGACCGAAGCCCGCGGTACCAGGAAATAGAGGGACAGAAGACAGCCCCGGTTCGAATCAGGGGGTTTCAGCTTGCGGCGAACATAGAGGCCCGCCAGGGAAGTCCAAAGTTCCTCCACCAGGGAGCGCTCGCGCAGGGCTGCCCGGTCCAGGCCCAGGTAATGTTGCCGCTGGGCCGCAAGGTAGGCAGCGCCACATTCGCGGAGGGGGCAAACGGGTTGGGGAGCGGCAGGCCCTGTCGGGCTCTCAGTTCCAGGTCTGGAACGGTCGGGGAGAACATGAATGCCCATCTCCGTCAGGCCCTCGAGTTCGGCGAGAAGCGCGGCGTATTCATCGCGGTGTCTTTCGAGCAACTGGAGAGCCTCGGAGGTGTCTTTAAGCTGACATCCATACCGCACGGGAATGACGGTCCGGGCGCCATAGAAATGTTCGATGACTGCTTCGTAGGCGAGAAGTTGTGCGACGTCGGGAACCGTGTCTGATTCTGCAAGCTCAGAAAACCCGGCGCTCAGGCCATTCTGAGAAAGCACGAACACCGGCTTCCCTCTGACCCCCGGAGGCATTCCGGGGCTGGGTTGTGCCGGGCCGCCGAAGATGCAATAAAGCAGGTAACTCACGTTTCCACCGAGAGGGGAGGAACAAAACGATAGGGGGGCCAGGGCCCTGACAGTTCGAAGGCCAGCCCCCTGCTTGCATGCTTCTCATTCATCTTGGCGACTCGCAAGCGGAAGGCTGCGGTGTCGCCTTTCCGCAGCAGGAAGGCCCAATTCAGTACCACCTCGCTTCCGCTTTCCGGGGGTTCGCAAGGCACGAGCGGACATTCGCGAAAATCCGAAGCCACCTCCTGCAGTTCGCTGGCGACCTGCTGGCAGGCTTCGTTCAGCCAGAGGCTCAATTCTTTCAACGCAGCCGACCGGATCCGCTGTGCATGGAAATAGCGGGTTCCCGGAGGCAGCGCGGCAAGCTCCTCTTGCTGTGCCGCCAGGCTTTTGGACATGAAATCCTGTCCGGCGTGCTTTCTGTCGAGCAGGCCCTTGATGGACCATTCTTCCTGATCGGACACCCACTGGAGAAACTGCGAAATGGCTTCGCGATGGTCATCGAGAAATTCCCTCAGACTTTCCTGCGATGAGAAGAGAGTGCCGAAGCGGGCAGGCAGCACGGGAGATTGACGCATCACCTCTTCGACGACTGCCTCGTGGAGCAAGGCCCGTGGCCCCACCCAGGCCAGATCTTGCATTCGGAGTTCTGCCGCCGGACCACAGAAATCTTCCAGGGGCACCTCACTGGTAACGGCGCAGAGGTCCGGAAAGCGTCGAAGCAGGGAAAGCGCCGGACGGCCGTCCACGCCCGTGCCCTCGATCCCGTTGACCAGGCCCGAGCGGGCAAAGCAAAAAAGATAGACTGCCCCCTGACCCTTTTCCATCTATGGTTCACCCACGTGTTTGACCGCCTGCTGACGAATTTCTTCCAGCGCCCCCGCGAGGTCGCCGGCCTCGATCGTCACCCGCACCTGGCCGGGGAGCGCTTTTCTCTCCGCTTCCACGGCTCTGTGGACAGCGCGCCGCGCCGCCCGGGTGCAAACCGAGCTGATGTCGGCGCCGCTAAACCCTTCCGTTTGCCCGGCCAGTTTCTTGAAACTAATCCCCGCGCCGAGAGGCTTCGCCTGCAAATGGATGGCAAAAATTTCGCAGCGGCCGCTTCCATCGGGAATCGGGATGTCCACCACCTCATCGAACCGGCCCGGCCGGAGAATGGCGGCGTCAAGCATGTCCGGCCGGTTGGTCGCGCCAAGGACCAGGACCCCTTTCAGCTCTTCCACACCATCAAGTTCCACAAGAAACTGGCTCAAAACGCGCTCGGCGACGTGCGAATCGGAGGCACCGGCGCTTCGGCTGGGCACCAGGGCGTCGATCTCATCGAAGAAGACGATGCAGGGTGCGGCCTGGCGCGCTTTGCGAAAGATCTCCCGCACCCCTCTCTCCGATTCCCCCACATACTTGGAGAGCAACTCCGGCCCTTTGACCGAGATGAAGTTCACTTCGGTTTCGCTGGCAAGGGCTTTGGCAAGCAGGGTCTTTCCGCAGCCGGGAGAGCCCGTAAGCAGGATGCCCTTGGGGGGCCGGATTCCCGCCTGGGCGAACAGGTCGGGGTGCTGGAGAGGCCACTCAACGGCTTCCACGAGGCGCTGCTTGATCCCGGCCAGACCTCCGACGTCTTGCCAGCGCACGTCGGGAACTTCCACAAACACCTCGCGCATCGCCGAAGGCTCAATGTCCCGCAGAGCCTCCAGGAAATCGTCCATTTTCACCTCGAGCTTGGCCAACTGGTCGTAGGGAATCTGCGCCAGGCCGAAGTCCACGTCGGGCATGATGCGCCGCAGGCAGATCATCGCACCTTCCCTGCAAAGGGCCTCCAGGTCGGCTCCCACAAATCCGTGGGTGATCCCTGCCAAATGATTCAGGTTGACGGTTTCGGCCAGAGGCATGCCCCGGCTATGGATTTCCAGAATTTCTTTGCGTCCGTTGCGGTCGGGAATGGGGATGCTGATCTCCCGATCAAACCGTCCCGGCCGGCGCAGGGCCGGATCGAGCATATTGGGCAGGTTGGTCGCCGCGATGACGATGACCTTCCGTCGCTTGGCGAGCCCGTCCATGAGCGCCAGCAACTGGGCAACGACCCGCTTTTCGACTTCGCCCACCACTTGCTCGCGCCGGGGGGCAATGGCGTCAATCTCATCCAGGAAGATGATGCTGGGAGCCTTGCGACTGCCCTCATCGAAGATCTTCCGCAAGTGGGCCTCGCTTTCCCCGTAGAACTTGTGGATGATTTCGGGCCCGCTGACCGCATAGAAGTTCGCCTGGGTCTCATGTGCAATCGCCCGGGCAATCAGCGTCTTCCCGCATCCTGGCGGTCCGTGCAGGAGCACACCTTTCGGCGCGTCAATTCCCAGGCGCTCAAAGACCTCGGGATACCGCAGGGGCAGTTCGATCATTTCCCGAATGCGGTGGAGCTGGGATTTCAGGCCGCCGATATCCTCATAGGAAATCGCGCGCGCGGCCATTTCCTCGGGTTGGGGTCCCTTGGAGATCACGAGCTGGGTCGTCGGGTTGATGAGCACGGGACCTTTGGGCACCGTGCTTTCCACCTTGAAATCCGCCCAGCGCGTTCCAAAGAGGATAACCCGGATACGGTTCTCGGCCAAAACCGGCAGGCCATCGAGGCGGCTGCCGATATAGTCCAAATCGCGCTCGGAAGGCGTAATGTTCGCCGGGGCCAGCACAACCCGGTCGGCGGGCGCGCAGGCGATCTTGCGCACTTGAACGAACTCATCGAGACCCGTCCCGGCATTCTCACGGGTGATCCCGTCCAGTTGAACCCGGGACTGACCACGCAGCTCCTTGTAGGCCGGCATCGCCTTGCATACGGTCTTAGCCTTGCCTGTCACTTCCACGATGTCGCCCACCTCCACCTGCAATCGCGCCAGGTCCTCCGGTCCCATGCGGGCGTACGCATGCGCCACATCCTTACCGAGCGCTTCGCTAACTTTGAGCTTGAGCGACTTCTCTTTGGTTTCGATGGCGGCTCCTCCAAAGCGGGCTATTTAGGGCACTTGATCTCCAGTATCCCGTTGTTACACGAGACCTGTATCTTTTCCTTGGAAACACTGTGGGGCAGGAGAACCTCCTTGCGGTACTTTTTATCTCCTTTCTCGGCAGATATCGTCAGGACGTCATCCTTGAGTTCAACCCGCACATTGTCCTTGCCGATGCCAGGCAACTCTGCCAGAACCAGGAGGTGGTCGTCTTCCTCAAAAATATCGACCATGGGTTCACGGACCTCCTGAACCTCGGTTCGCCCGGAGTGGGTGTCACGGCGAATGTTTCCAAAGGGCTCGATGCGGGGTCCCTCATCTCCTATCCCCACCTTTACCGTGAATCCGTAAATTCCTCGGAGCTGTTTTTCGGAGCCGTGGATTTCTCCGGTTTTGGAGAGCTCGTGACCGGTTTCGGCGAGTTCGCCGAGCTTTTCCACCAGATCTCCCAGTCCCTTGAGCATCCCGCCGATGCCCCCTTCAATCCCCCCGTGCGGGGTTCGGTCTCTTCTCTTTTCCGCCATAGTCCACCCTATCCCCTTCATTCGATGGAAATGCCATACTGTCTGACTTTGGAATGCATGGTCTTATAGTCGATATGCAGCAAGCGCGCGGCTTTCGCCTTGTTCCCTCCTGTTTCCCGCAGCACCCGGGTCAGGATCGCTCGCTCCATGGACATGATCTTGCGCCGCTTGATTTCTTTGAGGGAAAGGTCTCCCCAGGACAAGTCGTAGGCTTCCGGATCGCTTTCCTTCTGCAGGGGATCCCGTTTGGGAGATGCCGATTCCATTCCCAGTTGCTGCTTGGTAATCATATCGTCCGCCAGAAGCACCGCCCGGCGGATCACGGACCGGAGCTGCCGTACGTTTCCGGGCCAGTTGCTGGCCAGCAGAAGATCGAGCGCGGGTTGCGTAAAGCCCTTTACGTTCTTCTGCAATTCGAGGTTGGTGATATCCAGGAACCGTTTGGCCAGATAGAGGATGTCCTCCCGGCGCTCCCGCAAGGGCAGAACCCAAATGGTGAATTCGTTTAATCGAAAATAGACGTCGCGACGAAAGGAGTCCGATTCCCCCAGACGATGCCGGTCCCAGTTGCTGGCCGCCAGGACTCGGACATCCGCGCTGATGGGTTCCGTGCCGCCAATGCGATAGATGGTCCTCTCCTGCAGCACGCGCAGCAATTTGGCCTGGGAGCCCAAAGGCATGTTCGAAATCTCGTCCAGGAAAAGTGTCCCGCCTCGAGCTATTTCGAATTTGCCGATCTTCAGTTTGTCCGCGCCGGTATAAGCTCCCTTTTCGTGCCCGAAGAGTTCGCTTTCTAAGAGCGTTTCGGGAATGGCTCCACAATCCACCACTATAAAAGGGGCCTCGCATCGCAGGCTGAGTTGATGGATGGCTTGCGCCACAAGCTCTTTGCCCGAGCCCGTTTCTCCCAGAATCAAGACGCTGAAGTTGGTTTTGGCCACCCGGGCCACGTCAGAGCTCAACCGGCTCACCGCGTCGCTGGGCCCCATGGATTCCCGGAGCGGAGAATGATCCTGAATTTGCGAGGAGAGCCGTCGGAGCTTGCGCTTGAGTTCACGTTCGTTCAGCGCGCGGAAGACCACGCGGATCACGTCGTGGTGTTTGAGTGGTTTCGCAAGGTAATCGTGAGCACCCGCCTTCATTGCCGCCACCGCGCCCCGAATTTCCGGGTAACCCGTGACCAGAATGACAGGGAGGTCCATATCCAGGGTTTTCGCTTCCTTCATGATCTGCATGCCGTCCATATCGGGCAGCTTCAGGTCCACGATTAGAGCGTCTGGGTGTTCCGTGCGAACCTTCTCCAGGCCCGCTTCCCCGCCGTGGGCCACCACCGGCGTTAGCCCCTCCTGCTGCATGTACTTGGAGAGCACGGCGCAAATATCGCTTTTGCCGTCCACAATGAGGATCTTGCCTGGGACGAGTGTCATGGTTGTTTCTCTCCACATTTCAAGGGTCGATGAATCGGGTAAACGACCCGAATATCATTACCGAGCCAAGGGCTCAGCGAGTGAAGCATCCCCAGGAAGATCAGACCCGTTTCCCCCGGCAGGAGCGTCTCGTTAATACGTCGAGCCATGTACTGGTCGCGCCGTTTAAGCAGGGAATCCCTCAAGGCTTCCCGGCGCGCTTCCCCTCCGGCGGCGACAGTGGACCTCCCCGAAGCAAAAGACTCCTTGACCAGTTGATACTCCTCCACAAGGAGTTCGGAAGATTCCGTGCCCATGATTGTGGCGCCCTTCTCCCTTAAGCGAAGGAGCAGCCGGTGGTTGCGGCTACCCGCTTTGGCGAGCTCAGTAACAATTTCCGCCTCGTGACCACAAACCGGCAACCCGTCCTGATATAGCCGAACCTGTTTGGAGGGTAGGATCAGACCCTCAATGGCCTGCTCGATCTGGTCCCATAATTTGCCGACGAGGTCCACGTTACGCGCCCAGGCTTTTCTGCCCAGCTTCTTGACCTTGAGGCGCTGTATTGACTCGCTCAGGGCTCCCATATCTGCCTGGGTGTGAATAATCGGAATGTAGATGAGAGTCCTCTCGCCAGATTCGGGATTTTTGACTCCGGCGGCGTCCCTCCTGATGTGTCCACTCATGGTATGCCTGGTAACGGCTCTGGCGAACTGAACCTACGAAAGCCGGGTGAAGTGTTCAGTCCTTTCAGGGAGCTTTCATGTAATCCGATCGCCTCACCCTGATCCTAAATGGCAAGGGCACGCGAAAAGATTTCAGCTCGCGTCCTGCCTGCTTGTTAGAAGGGCAACGTTGAAGTTGCCATCCGGTTCCTTCCACCCGGTCGAGACTCTGCGATCTCCACAAAACATCTGTCGCCGGCAACGGGTCTTCCACATAGGCCTCGTTGAAGAATGAACAGGAGTCGTGCCAAATGCTCGACTGAACCCGAAGGAATGATTTCAAGAGGAATGTCGCGGTTCATCGCACTTCCTCCCTCCCTTGCGGTGACTTTTGGCTTGAGCTTCGTGTACGAGGTTCAAACGAGGAAATCTACGGCAATCCCTGGGTCAGAAGTCCCCCTTCCACCTGCAACAACTCAAACGCCTCCTGCCCGCTTCGAGCAGTTCTGTGCTCGCACCGTTCCTAACCGAGCTTGCGGATCAGGCACGTGCGGACCACCGGTTTGTAATCGCCAGTCAAAACGGGCGGCGCTGGCACAGGTTTTTCCAAAAGCGATCTCTTTTGTTATCGACCCGTAACGGCAAAAGTTTAGCCTTCTTGTGAAGTCAATCTACCGCAAATTTCAGACGCCGATTTTGTCGCATTGTTCTTCGCAATCATCTCGACTCTGGGAAGATTCGCCGACAACCCCGGGCGGCCCAAAGGCGTTGTCCGGGTGATGGAACAATTTCGTAGGGCTGTGGTTCGTGGTCCCATTGGCCAGTGGATCGATCCTTCGAGAGATATGTTCCCATCCATTTGTCGCTTGGGATTGTATGTTCCTCACCAGACGACATTTCTCTGTCGTTGGGGGCATCGCAGTGCCTCTGAACTATTCACCGCTGCAGTTCACGTCAGATGTCTTCCGTGGAACCATCGCCTTTGAGGGGAACCATAAGGATCTAGTGCGTCGTAGGAGGCCCCCCGGCCCTGCGGGGGAGGCAGTAGAGGTTTGCCAGGTCCGGAAGTCCATCGCAGAAGCTCCTTAAGGTGTTCCGCCAAAGCACACGCAAAGGAGTTCCACAATGGACGAAAAGGAAAGCCTAAAGCATACGAAGTGGGAGTGCAAATACCCTGTTGTACTCATCCCCAACTGCCGTCGGAAGATGTGGTACAAGGAGCTGAATCGGTACCTGGGAGAGGTGTTCCGCCGGTTGGCGAAGCAGAAGGGAAGCCGGATCGAAGAAGGGCATCTGATGCCGGACCATGTGCACATAATGATGGCGATTCCACCGAAGTATGCGGTATCGCAAATGATTGGGTATATCAAGGGGAAGAGTACGATTTATCTGGCGCGTGTGTAGGTGGAGCGGAATCGCAATTTTCTGGGCCAGCACTCTGGGGCACGAGGGTATTACGTGTCCACGGTTAGGAGATGAGCCCGTCGCCCGAGCATACATCCGCAAGCAGAAGCAAGAGGGAGTAGCGATTGGACCCGTTGGGCTTGTGGTGACGAGGGTTCACCGCCCAGGTGGCACAAGAAAGCGGGGGGCTCGGAAACAATTCCAAACCGGCATGCCAGATTGCTTCTTCTGACCCACGTCTGGCATCTCAACAAGAGTTACTGCTTGTCTGCGGACTACTATTGTGACCGAAAAATCTTTACAAGTAATTGATTATAAGCAAGTTAGTTGGAAGCGGGGGAGTCGAATTATGCGGGGGTGATGATAACACGCAACTTATTGATTTTCCGTGACTCACAATCCGCCTGAATCTCAGCTTCCACGCCCAACTTGAACGTAACTGGAACACCACGGCTTCTTCTCCAGGCGCCAGAACAGCAGGCACATTGGGCGATGCTTGTGACAACTCAGAAGCTATTGGGATGGCATGTTTCGCGATCCCATTGGAAGGCGATCGGCAGCGGGTCTGGTTGACACCAAAATCAAGGTATATTTCAGGCGCGGAGGAGATGATGAAATTATAAAGAAAACGCCTTGTGCCCTTTGACTGACCAAAGAAGCCGCGATGTCCAGACGAATGGTGTCTGAAAGGACCTGGATGGAACCGCGAACCCGAGCGTCAAATATTCTTGAGATTGAAGCAGAGGCTATCCTCCAAGACTCGGCTTCGAAAAGTCTGAGGAGATTGTCCAGCCCTCAGTTTCATCGGCCTGCAATCGCGTGATTGAGGTCGGAGTCCAAGACTCCAGGTGACTACTTTTTTCGTGTATAAGAATATCCAGGAGATCAGTCACACCGTTTGAATTTTCAAGTTTAATGCGAAGCCTTCCGCCCAGTCAGTCCGGTCGGCAACACGAGCGGGCAGGTTCCAGGGAACGTGCCACCTGGTTGCAACGCTCCCCAGTTCTGGGCTTAGCTCTGCCGCTTCCCGGGTTCTTCAATCGCGTGGTAGCGGTTGGGGGCGAGGCCGGAAACCTTCTGCGATTGCCCGCTCGGCCAGCGAATCTCGAGGGCCGAAAGTGAGCTTGCCGGCGCGGGGCCGAGCCCGAATACAACGCGCTTGTCCTGCGACGAAAGGTAGCTGGAACCTCCGGTGATCCAGCGCACCCTGCGGCGCTCGCCCGATTGGAGGGTCAGCTTGGCGCCGATGGCGTCGTGGTTGCTTTTCGTTCCCGTCAGTTCGAAGCCAATCCAGGAATTCTCATGCGCCACGTTGTTGCGCAGCAGCAGGGGTGAATTCTTCAGGCGCGTGAAGATGGCGTCCGCGCCGCCGTCATTATCAAAATCCCCCACCGCCAGCCCGCGCGCATCATAACCCTGGCTGAAAGCTGCACCCGCGCGCTCGCCCACATCTTCAAATACAGCATGGCCGTTATTCGCGAGCAGCAAGGGCCGTTCTTTGTAGGTCACGTCACGCCGGACCATCCCGATCACCTGGCTGATGTGGCCATTGACAATGAACAGGCCGAGCCGGCCGCTGTTATCGTAATCGAGGAAACGCGTTCCCCAGCCAACGTCGGTGCGGGTGTAGCGCGCCAGGTCCGATTGCGTGGTCCAGTCCTGCCAGGGCATCGAGCCAGGGTTGAGGAAAAGAGAATGGTACTCGTCGTTAAAATTGGTGACCACGAAATCCGGCCGGCCGTCGCCGTTGGCGTCGCCTGCGTCTACGCCCATACCGGACTTGGTTCTGCCGTTCTCGTCGTAGGCGATTTCGGCGTCGATGCCGGCGTCTTTGAAGGTTCCATTGCGCTGGTTGATGAGCAGCAGGTTCGGCGAGGCATCGCGCGCAACAAAGAGGTCGGTCCAGCCGTCGTCATCCACGTCGATCGCCACCACGCCCAGCGAACGGCCGACGTGCCGGGCAAGGCCGGAGGGTCTGCTCACGTCCGTGAATGTTCCGTCACCGTTGTTGTGGTAGAGCGAAAGCGGAAGGCCGACGTAGGCCCTCTGCTCGCAATAGGTCCGGAGGCCCTCATACTGGCATTTCTTCGGGTCATCAAACGAGAATTGAACGTAATTGCAGACCACCAGGTCGAGGAGGCCGTCGCGGTCGTAGTCGAACCAGGCAGCGCTTACGGCCCAGCGTCCCGGATTGGCAACACCGGCTTTATCTGTCACATCCGAAAACGTTCCGTCACCGTTGTTGTGGAACAGGGCGCAACGGGGGTAGCCGGTGACCAACAGGTCCTGGAAACCGTCGTTGTCAAAATCAGCCACCGCCGCGCCCATCCCGTAAAACGGAACGTGGGCGACGCCGGCACGCGCAGCCACATCTTCGAATTTCCAATTTCCGAGATTGCGGTAGAGCGCGTTTGCGACGGGCGTCGGGCTCTTGCCGCGCGGCGTTTCACCGCCGTTGACGAGGAAAATATCCAGACGGCCGTCGCCGTCAAAGTCCGCAACCGCGACGCCACCGCCCATCGCTTCGACCAGGAAGCGGTCGGGAGACTCACCGTTGAATTGGCGCCAGGTGATTCCAGCCACTGCCGTGACGTCGGTGAAGATTTCACCACGCGCAGGCGCATCCGAAGAGCGTGCCTGCGGCCACGCCGCGGCGGAAACCAAACCGGCCGAAATTTTGAGAAAGTGTCTTCGTTTCATAAATGATGGCAATGGCGCCGTGGCACGGTCTGGTTCTAATGCGAACCCATGCCGGCCGGCGCGGCATAGTCCGCCGATTGCTCCTGTTCTTTGAGCTTCTGGAATTCGACCATCTCGCGAGCCGCCGCTGCTTTCTGCCCCAGGCGCCTGCAAGCGCGCGCCAGCGCAAAATGAATCTTACTGGCATTGGTTTCGAGTTGCGCGGCCCTCTGCAATTCGTTGAAGGCTTCTTTCGGCCGGCCATCTTCAAGTGCGAGGTTGCCGAGCTGGTAATGAGCTTCAGCGCTCGAAGGATCGATGGCGACGGCTTTATGCAGAGCCTCAACAGCGCGTGGTTTTGCGGTCCTGTCGCCCGCATCAACCCTGCGCAGCAACAGGAGTGCATACTCGAGGTCGAACCGCGCGTCGCGGGGGAATTTGCGGGCGCCTTCTTCAAAAGTATTTGCCGCTTCGACTGAGGAACCCCGGCCCTCTTTTGCCTTACCCAATCCCAGCAGCGCCGCGGCGTCATTGGGGTCCAGTTCATAAGCCCGCGAATAGGAGCCAATGGCGTCCGGATAATGGCTCATACTCAGTTCAACCGAGCCCTTCAGGCTCCACATGCGGACGGATTTGGGAAATCTTTCAACGCCCTGCGTGGCGACGCTCAAGGCCGGCGGCAGCCTCCTTCCTTCGCGCAGAATGTTGCCCAGGTCGAGATAGTTCGATTCCTGGTCGGGACCGAGCGCTATGGCTTGCCGCAGCGCGGAAATTGCCAGTCCGTGCTTTCCCTGCTTTTCGTAGCACCACCCGAGCAGGTTCTCAACCTCGCCCGAATCCTGCCTTGTACTGGCAAGCGCCAGCAGCTTTGTCTCGCAATCGGCGTAGCGTCCGGCGTTGTACTCGGCCAGGGCAATGTTGTATGCCAGGCCGGGAAAACCGGGGTTTGAGCCCTCGGCGGCCTGCAGCAGACGGAGCGCTTCCTCATAGTCGCGCGCTTCTGAGGCTGTGCGGGCGCCGAGCAGCGCAGCGCGGGCGTCGTCGGGATGTTCGAGCAAAATTCCCAGCGTCTTCCGCGCCTCCTCCCTATTGCCTGTGTGGTATTGCGAGAGCGCCAGGGCTGCGACAGACTGGGGGTGCTGGCGGACGAGTTCAGGCACGGTGGCGAGCAGCCGCGCCGCGGCGGCGTAATCCTTGAGGTTCTCAGAAACCATCCCCAGCAGGAAAGTGGCCTGCCTGTTCTGCGGCTGGGCTTTCAGAATCATCTGGAGCTGCGTCCTGGCTTCGGCGGGCTTGTGGAGCTGCCACAGGTTGGCGGCGAGGTATTGCCGCAGAACCAGCGCCTGGGGCGCAAGCTGGATGGCTTTCTCCAGGAATGGGTTTGATTCCGCCAGTTTCCCTTCCATGGCCAGCACGGTGCCCAGATTGCCCAGAATGTGCGCATTGCGAGGGTCAAGTTGGACGGCGCGGCGAAGTTCCGCCTCTGCGGCGGGCAGGTTGCCGGACTGCGCGAGGTCGATGCCGCGATCATCGTGCTGCCGTGCGGTCTCCTGCGCCGCCAGATTTGCGGCGAGCGCTGCAGCAAGCAGCCACGTCGCAGCAATCCCAAAAGCTCCGCGGCCTCGCAATGGCTGGAAATGGACCTTCATTCCTTGCTCAATCAACAAAGCTTCCGGATCACGGGCCAGCCGCGACTTGGCGGCCTGCAGGCGGACGAACGGTGAATAGCGGCTGGCTGATCGCGGGAGGCCCGTGTTGGGTTCCCGATGCCGCTTCCTTCTGTTTCAAGCGAACGACTTCCTTCGACTCGGCCATCGATTTATCTCTCTCGCCCATTGCCAGGTAAGTGGCTCGCAAGGTCTCGTGCGCCTCCACCAGCCCGGGGTCAGCGCGCGCGGCCGCCTGCAGATGGTCCAACGCCTGCTGGTAGTGTTTCTGTGCCAGATCGATCTTGCCGGCCAGCCACAGAATCTTCGCGTCTCTGGGCGCTACCTCCAGCCCTTTGCCGATGGCCCGGTTTGCCCCCTGGAAGTCCTGCGGGTCTGAGTCGAGGCAGGCGGACGCCAGATAGAAATAGGCTTTGGGATCGTTGGCTCCCAGCGCAATGGCGGTTTCCAGCTTCTGCTTCGCCTCTTTCTGCTTAAACTGGTTTTGCAGCATGATGCCGTCGATCAGGTAAGGCTGGCTCCACTCTGGCCAGCGCGACTGGATTTCGGCCATCACTTTCTGCGACTCCTTGAAGCGCTGCAGAAGCTCATAGGCGATAGCCTGCACCAGCATCAGGTCGGGATTGTCCGGCGCGGCGCGCTTTGAGAGATCGAGCAGCCGGATGGTCTGCCGATATTGGCCGTGCTTGATCAAGAACAGCGCCGCCTGGAAATAGAGGTTGGCGCGCGTGGGCGAGGTGCTGATGCCTCGATTCAGGTCGGCCGCCGCCTCCGCTTCTTTCCCCATGGAGTCCAGAATCTGTGCTCGAAGCAGATAATAGTCGCCGCGGCGTGACGGCGCCGGCGTCTTGTCAAGTTCGGCCAGCGCGGCGGCCGCTCCTTCTCCATGGAAGATCGCGACCGTGAGATCGAGGCGCAGGTCTTCCACCGCGGCTTCGCCCCCTGGAGCCGACTGCTTCATGGCCGCGGCAAGAAAGTCCCGCGCCAGCCCGTACCGGCCGGCGTCGAGAAGGTTCCTGCCGCATGCGGCCAGAACCCTGGTGTCGCTGGTCAGGGTCCTGATTTTCTTATAGTCTTCAATCGCCTCGGCGGTCTTCCCCTCCGCCAGGAGTGCTCTTGCCAGTTGCGCCAGTGACTTCACGTCGTTTGGATTCAACTGGACTTTGTGCCTCAGGTTGCCCATGTAGCGCTCGCGTTGCTGCTGGGGCGTAAGGCTCAGGTAATCAAACAGCCCGGCGTTGGGACGGGGACCCGCGTCCGTAGGTCTGATGGCCTTGAATCGCTGCATCACGGCTTGCGCTTCAGTCTGGTTACCGGCGCGCAACAACGCGCGGCTGTAGCGGAGAAGAATTTTTGGGTCGTTTGGGGCAAGGTCGGCAGCCTGGGCAAGAACTTTCACAGCGTCGGCGGGACGGCTGTCCAACAGCAGGTCATCACCCAGGGTATAAAGGGCATTGGTGTTTTTCGGTTCGCTTTCAAGGATCTTCCGCAAATCGCTGATCGACTCCTGATATTGCCCCTGCCGGGCCACCAGAACTGCACGAGCGTATCGGGCGCCGGTCAGCGACGGGTCAAGGGCGAGCGCGGCATTAAGATGGGCAAGCGCCTTATCCTTGTCGCGCACCGATTCCGCTATGCCCAGTTCGTAAATTCCCTGCGGGTCCCTGGGATGCCTGGCGACATAGGCGCGAAGAATACGCTCGCCCTCGTCCAGCTTCGCTGTTCGGATGAGCACATAGCCAAGCTCCCGCCGTGCTACATCGTCTCCGGGCTTCAACTTCAGGTATTTTTCCAGGGCGGAGGCGGAGTCAACATAGAAGCCCAGCCGTTCCGAAGTTTGAGCAGCGGTCATCAGGATGTCAGGCCGCTTGGGCGCTTCCTTCATCGCCTGGACCAGCAGGATGATGGCCTGGTCGTCGTGTCCTGTGCCGGAGTAGGCTCGCGCTAAATTCAGGAGAACGTCGGGATCGTTCGGTTTCTGGCGGTGCGCCGCCTGGAGCGCGGTCATGGCTCGCGGATAGTCCCGGGCATTCAGGGCCGCAAGACCCAGGTTGTATTGAATGTCGAAGTTCGACGGGTCCGCCTTGAGGGACTGCCCAAACGCCTGCTCCGCCTCAGAATAACGTTTCCATGAAGCATCCAGCATTCCTGCTGAAAATGCGGCACGAGGATCGTTCCCGGCCTGTTGCACAATCCCGTCCACCACCTGTTCAGCCTGCTTTGTTTTCCCGGCCAGGTGCAGTGCCTGGGCGCGCAGCAGCGCAGGCCCGGGCTGAGTAAAAGCGTTTTCAGGCAGGTGCGAAAGATAGTTCAGAGCCGAAGCCCCATCCTTTGCCTTAACGCTCATCTCGGCAAGCTGAAGGTTGGCGTTGGGATGGCCGGGGTCGAGTTCCACAACTTTCAGATATTGCGCGCGGGCGCGGGCCCTATCACCCTGAGCCGCATAATGGTTCCCGAGGTTGTTGTGGAGCGAAGCTGAATCCGGCGCAAGCCGCAGCGCCTGGAGGTAATAGGGTTCCGCTTCCGCATATTTCTTTTGGGCGTCCAGGATAATCGCCAGCAGGCCGAGCGGCCGGGCATCCCCCGGATTTTCACGCACGAGCGCCCGTGCCGTCTTTTCAGCTTCCGCGTAACGGCCTTGCTGAAAGGCTTCAACCGCCTGGCCGAATGAGGAAGGGCTATGCTGGGCAAAAGCGAAGGGGCGGGACACCCCCGCCATGGGAGAAACCGCGATGCAAGCAAGCAGCAGACAGACACGGGAAAACATCACTTTGTATCTTAATCCCACCTGCCGCCACCCGAAAACCTTATCCTGCCCTGGTGGTGACCCAGTCGGGTTCCCATTTTGTGGCACGGCCATCCTGGCCGTGTCTTTCGACCGCGGCACGGGCGAGGACACCCGTGCCACAAATCAAACTGAATCCCCACACTACCCTCGCCTGAAAAAAAGGGCCAGGGCGGGATGAAGCCACCCTGGCCCACAAGTTTAGGAGGCGAACGAACTCCTGCCGGACACCCCTCGCCAACCAACAGGGCGCACGGCTTAAAAGTAGAGTTTGAGACCCAGTTGCAGCTCCCTCGGGCTGTTGGCCTGGCAATTCAGTTGTCCAAACCCGGAGAAAGTGCTCGCATCGGAGCCGACATAGTCTGTTTGCACTGTCCCGTTGAGGCACCCGAACTGGGGATGGTTGAAGGCATTGAAGGTCTCCAGACGAAACTCCGCCCTCATGCCCTCGTGA
>JBAUWE010000547.1:0-1734 GCA_049583595.1 Terriglobia bacterium | reverse complement strand
GGCCAGTGCCAGTGGTCGCTTATATCTCAGCGCTCTTGTTATTTCGCGGGGTAGTACTTCAGTGAGGTATCCACGGTTGTAGCATCCGGTCAAAGAATCCGTCCGGGATAGAAGTTTAATTTCCTTATTGGCCTTTTCCAGCGACAAATGTTTTTTTCGCAACCGCTCATACAACAGGGTATTTTCCATTACCAGGGAACATTCTTTGGTAAGAATCGTCAACAGTTTCATGTTCTCATGGGTAATGGAGCTTTCCTGGATCGGGGTGAGGATCAGTACAATCCCCAGGGATCTTTTCACTGTAGATAACGGCAGCATGACGATCGATTTTTCTTTGTCAAATGCCAGGCCCGGAATCAGCGCCGGCTGCCTTCTGTTTATGATCCATGAAAAAATGCCGCACTCGATTTGAAGATCAATTTCCCGTTGACAAAGTTTGGCCTCGCTGGCCGGGTCGCTGTATTTCAGAATGAATTCATTGGTCGTTTCCTCAACCAGAAACAAGGCACAAACTTCAATATCAATTAAATTCCGCACATCTGCCAGAAAAGCAGTCCATATCTCCCGGACGGTTGAGGGAAAATCGATGCGGTCCTGGAACTGCCCCAGCCTTTCAATTTTTTCAATCAGCTCTAAAAGAGCGACCCGTGTTTCACTCATAGCGATTGGCTTAGATCGTTTAGATCGATTAGATGGTTTGAATCGTTGTGATCGTTATGATCGTCTTGATGGTTCCGATCGTTAAAATCGCCTTAAATCTAAGGCGAGATACTTAATTTAATGCCAGAATACGGATCCTTTCGCAAACCTTAAGAAATTGCCCATAGTTTAGCACATTCGGATACTTATCGAAAGTCTGGCGTACAATCAAACCTTTTTGCACTGGATTTTTTAATCAGTTCAATGTAAATACTCAATTCCATACCAACATCTTGTTTTAAGGGGAAACTCATTTATGGACGAAAACAAAACCGTGACGCTTTTCATTCAATGCCTGGTGGATGGAATTTACCCGCAAGTCGGTGAAGCCATGGTACATATTTTTCGCAAACTGGGGATAAGCGTGACGTGCCCGACCCAGCAGACCTGTTGCGGACAGCCGGCTTTTAATTCCGGCTATCGCCGGGAGGCAAGGATTGCCGCAAAGCGATTCATCGAAATTTTTGAGACTGCGGACACGATCGTTTGCCCTTCCGGGTCATGCGTGACGATGGTAAGGCACCACTATGCGGAATTGTTCAAGGACGATGCCCCCTGGCAACAGCGTGCCCGACACGTGGCTGACAAGACCTATGAACTTACGGAGTATCTGGTGGATATCCTGGGGGTGGATGACCTCGGTGCCCAATATGGCGGAAAAGTTACCTATCATGATTCCTGTCATCTGTTGCGCAGCCTGCGTATCCGGGAGCAACCCCGCAGACTCCTGCGCAAGGTTTCCGGCGCTGAATTTGTCGAACTTTACGATTCGGATAGATGCTGCGGATTCGGCGGATCGTTTTCGGTGAAATATGCGGATATATCGGCGGCCATGGCTGAAGATAAGGTCAACAAGATAATTGCCTCCGGTGCCGATACCGTGGTCGGCTGCGATATGGGCTGCCTGATGAACATTCAGGGGATGCTCAGCCGCAAGGGATCGGATATCAAGACCCTGCATATTGCACAAATCCTAGCCGGGGCTACAATTGAAAATTGAAAAATGAATATTTGTGGAAGTCGCTTCGCTCCGTC
>JBAUWE010000546.1:0-7178 GCA_049583595.1 Terriglobia bacterium | reverse complement strand
GAACCATACGACGGCGAAGGCGGCTGAGGCCTCCACCAGGGAATCCCAGCGTCCGAGCCGTGGCAACAAATGCCCAACCAAGACGTTGCCGATCAATCGGAAATCGAAGACTTCAGTTGTAAAGTAGACGAAAATGGCGTTCATGCCGATCACCACAAATCCAAAAGCCCACTTTTTGTAGCCTCGGACGTCCATGATCCAGTAAAAGAGCGCCATCACCAGGAAACTGATGCCGCCGGAGATCAGGACGTAAGAACTCGTCCACATGAGCTTGATGACAGGAAA
This sequence comes from Terriglobia bacterium, assembly GCA_049583595.1. Lineage (GTDB taxonomy): Bacteria > Acidobacteriota > Terriglobia > UBA7540 > UBA7540 > SCRD01. The sequence goes on along the minus strand of JBAUWE010000546.1, from coordinate 6,893 downwards.
CCATAGGCTCCAGACGAACCCCACCACCAAGCTCACCGAGCCCATCAGCAGAAGCCTCAGGATCTTCTTTCCCTGCGCGAGATTGGACTGCAGGACCTGCCCTGCCAACACTCCCAACAGCACCGAGGCGCCAAAACCCAGGTAACTCAGGAACCATGTGTTCTCGCCATAATGGAACCGGCCAAGAACCAGTTGGTCGATGTAAGTTGCCGCATTCCCTTGCGGGGTGAGCACACCGGCGCCAAAGCCGGGCACGGGAATCAGCATGACCAGCGCCCAGTAGGCCAGCAGGAACCCGCCGATCACAGCCACATGCCTGCTTGGTTTTACCTTGAGCGCCACCACTGTGGCAATCAGATAGCCTGCCGCAAGTCCGTGCAGCACGCTGTAACAGGGACGGAACTTTGAAAGATCGAAGAGCAAAAGATTTCCCTGAGTGATGGTCCCCAGGAAAAACAAAATGATGGCCCGGCGGACCGCGTGCAAAAGCAGGCTGCGGTCCGTTGCTCCTTTGGCGCGCCGGCTTGTAATTGAAAGCGGGATGGCCACTCCCATGATGAACATGAAGAGTGGCCAGATGAGGTCGTAGAGATGCAGCCCCTGCCAGGGTACGTGGCTGAACTGATCGAGGAACCTGTCAAAAAACGGGCGATGGATGACTTTCCCCAAACCCATCAGGATGGCGGTGCCGCCCGTGATCCAGAACATGTCGAATCCGCGCAGCGCGTCGAGCGAGGACAGCCGCCCTTGGGGGGACGCAGGTTTGGCGACCGTGCCGTTTCCAGAAGGGCGATGCTTCGTTTCGATGAATCCGCTTTCCTGTGCCTGATCCGAATTCCTGTCATGGATTTGTGCCGGGTTTGAGGAAGCTGTCTCCTGGCTCATCGGAGGGCCTCGCAATTGCAAGAGATTTAGTGAAACTCAGAACCTCGAAACTCCGTCAGACATGGAAACGCAGGCCAACCCCTGCCACATATTGCCACTCGGACCTTGAGGAATATCCTCTGCCGGCAGAGGATATAGAGCGACGACCAACTCGTGCCGCCGCCTCGGGGGAGATGGCCCCGTGCGCCATAGGGTTGATATTCGAAGGGCTACTTGCCGATGGTTGCTCCGATGACTTCACCCGAAACAATGATTTCCACCCGCCGGTTCTCTTGCCGGCCTGCCGCGGTGCTGTTGTCGGCAACCGGCCTGGCTTCTCCAAAACCCTGCGCTGTAATGGCCCGCGTGTCCACGCCCTGCTGAATCAGGAAATCGCGGACCGCCTCAGCCCGTTGCTCGGAGAGTTTCTGGTTGAATTCATCGCTCCCGATGTTATCCGTGTAACCTTCCACCTGCAAATTCAGCCCGGGATGGCTGGTAACGATTCCCGCCAGCCGGGCCAGCCGCATTTGAGCATCCGGCCGCAGGTTGTACTTTCCGGTGGCAAACAGCACGCCAGCCATGGTCACCACCAGGCCCCGCGGCGTGTCGCGGGTAGCCAGAACGGCGTTGAGCTGGTCCAGCAACTGGGCGCGAAGCGCCCGGGCGACATTGCGGGCCCGCTCAGCTTCCTCCCGGGCCGCCTGCTCCTTTGCCGCCAGGGCCCGGGCCTGCGCTCTGGCCGCTTCTTCTCTTGCCCTGGTGGCCTCGGTTTCCGCCTTCAGCTGAGCTTCCCTTGCGGCGGCAAGCTCCGCCTGCCGTTGGGCCTCCTGTTCAGACTGCGCCTTGGCCGCCGCCGCCTCTTTGGCGGCTTTGGCTTCCGCTTCAGCCCTGGCTTTGGCGGCCGCTGCCTGACGCTCCTGCTCGATTTTTTCAGCCTCCTGCCGCCTGACGGCGAGCGAGCGGGCGTCTTCAGCAAATTGCACCGTCTGCCGCGCCTGTGAGATGATCTCCTTCTTTCCTGCCTTCCTTGCGAGCAAGTTCTCCGCCATCTTCAGACTGGCCTCAGCCTTGGTGACAATCTGCGGGGCATACTTTTCCGCACCGTGCGCCCGGGCGATTTCAACAGAGTTCCTGGCCTCATACATTTCCAGTGGAACGTGCTTGAGATCAAGCGAAAGAGCCAGGGGATTTCCCAATTTCTCGTACTGGCTGCGTTCCATGAGCGGGTAGTCCTTGACGGGGAAGATTTTGCCCTTGGTGGACTTGCGAGGTTCGTTTTCAAGCACAATCAGTTCGCTGGGGCGGGACACAGCGAAATAGGGCTCAGCGGTGACGAACAGAGAGAAGGTCTGCAGCTGGGTGGTGGCCTTGATGTCGCCCTTACCTCTCCTGTTGGGTTGGAGTTCGCCCAGGTTGATGGCCCGTCCCTCCGGGGAAGCAGCCCACAGGACGTAGGTCAGGAACTGGTCGCCAAATTTCACGGGCTGGGAAAGTCCTGTAACAGTGGCCTCAACGTTGGTTACACCTGGCCTGGCCTCGACTCGGGCCTCTCCCTGTGCCTGTGGCAACAGTTGGGTGCCCACAAGGTTGACTTTGGTCCCCCCGCCGCCTACCCGGTAGCCAACCGCCTTGATGGACTTTTTGACGAGGCCTTGGGCCGTGGCGGCCAGTTGCGGCTGGCCCGCTGTGGCCAGGGCTGGAAACGTGAGCGCCACAAAGGCGAGCAACCCCGCACACACGCTTCTCCTTCTGAGTCTGCCTTGGAGTCCCATAACTTCCTCCTATCCCCTGTAGCTGTCACCTGCCAGTCGTCGAATGCTAACCCACCCCTCGCAGGAATACAAGTGTCGGGCCGGCGCCCCATGGCGGCAAGAGAAAGTCACGGACCTTGAAAGCGGGCCCGCAGTGTCTTCTATGGCGCAGGCATCGCAAACGACGCGACGTCTGCGCCACCCCGGCGTTATTCTCCGCTCAGACCTTGAGGAAAATCTTCTGCCGGTAGAGGAAATAGAGAAACAGCCAGCTGGTCATGACCACGCTGACGGCCCAGAAAAGCGGCTCGACGGCGCCCATCTTGTGGATGAACCCGTGAACAAAGATGGTGGTGATGATGCCGAAATCGAACAGGTGCCCCACCAGGTAAATGGTGATGGCGTTGACGCCGATGATGGTGAAGAAGAACGCCCAGCGCTTGTAGCCCTTCACGTCGATAATCCAGTAAAAGAGCGCCAGCAGCAACAGGCTCCAGCCGCCCGCGAAAAGGACAAAGGTGCTGGTCCACAGGTTCTTGATGATGGGGAAGTTGAAGCTCCAGAGGTACCCCACCAGCAGGCTGGCCACTCCGGCCACAGCCAGGCCCAACACTTTGCGGTTGGGCGGGCGTTTCGACCGCAGCCACTGGCCCGCCAGCACGCCCATCAGGGTGGTGGCAATGGCGGGGATGGTGGAGAGGATGCCTTCATTGTCTCCCTGGGCAAAACAGCAGTAAGGCCGCGGCAACAGGTGCCGGTCAATAAAGCTGGCCAGGTTTCCATCCGGCGTTAACACTCCACTTCCCGAGCCCGGCACCGGAATCAGCATCATCGCCAGCCAGTAAACCACCAGGATGCCGGCAAAGAAGGCCACCTGCCCGCGAATTTTGGTGTTCATCACGATCAGAGCGGAAAAGAAGTAGCACAAGGCGATGCGCTGCAAGACTCCGGCGATGCGCAAATGGTGAAAGTTGAAATCGAGCAGGCCGTTATAAACCAGGCCCAGCGCGAACAGCAACACCAGGCGGCGGACAATGCGGCGGTAAAGCTGGCCGCGATTGGCTCCCTCTTCCAGGTGCCTGGAAATGGAAAACGGCAGCACCACGCCCACCACAAAAAGGAAGAGCGGAAAAATCAGGTCGTAAAAATGAAAGCCCGCCCAATGAACGTGCTGGAATTGCACGTCGAGAAGGTCGGTGGTGGGGCCGGGGTACATCTTGTGCAGGGCCTGGATGATGGCCTCGCCGCCCGTGATCCAGAACATGTCGAAGCCGCGCAGCGCGTCAATGGACGCCACGCGCTTCTGAAGGAAAGATTGTTGGTTTGCTACGCTACCCATAAGCACCTCTCGCTGGTTGAGATGAACATCGCCTGGGGCAGGAAACCGTCCCTGATTTCGAAGCAGGGAGCCGGCGATCCGTTTCATCCAGCCGAACCGAATCGGCTATCAGTTTTCAGAAATAGGTTGTGACTACGCCCACAGAAAATAGCGCGTGTTGAGGGAAAAGGAAAGAGATTTTGTGGAAGGCTTGCTCAGGTGCGGGCGGAAATGTGAGAGGCTTGCGGAAGTTCAGCTAAGACTGGCGTTCTGTGTGCGTCCAAAGCCGCATGGCCGGTGGCCTGCTCCGGCCGGGGCCGCAGGCTGAATTCCGCCAGGAGCGGCAAATGGTCTGAGGCAACCAGCGAGCGGCGGCTGCGGTGAAGTTCCAGGCGATGAAGCTTGAGACTTTCGTCAAAGTAAATGTGATCGAGCCGAAACATCGGCAGGACGCACGGAAAGGTCCGGCGGCGCGGGGCGTGTGAATGAACGCTGCGGCCGCCGAAGTGGTCCGCGAGCAGCCGGGTGGCGTCGCCCGGAATCCAATCATTAAAGTCGCCCAGCACGATGCGCGCCCCGTCGAGTTCCGTGTTGCGCAGGATGCGCCGGCTGACCATGTGGCGGGCCTGCTCGCGGCGCTCCAGGAAGGCAGTGCCCAGGTGGACGTTGAACAGGTGCAGCACCTGACCGTCTGCCAGCCGCACATCGGCCCGGAGCACACCCCGTGGTTCGCGGCCCCGGGCGGTGATGTCGTAGTTCCAGAAGCCCAGAACCGGGAAGCGCGACAGCAGCAGGTTGCCATAGGCCGCGCCGTTGTGCCGCCGATTTTCGCCAAAAACCGGATGATAGCCGAGCGCCTCCGCCACGTAGAGGGCCTGGTCCTCTTGCGAATCAGAGCCGCGCCCCACCACTTCCTGCAGCGCCACGATGTCGGCATCCAGTTCGAAGAGCACCTCGGCAATCCTGCCGGGGCGCACGCGCCGGTCAAGCCCGCGGCATTTATGGATGTTGTAGGTGGCTACACGAAGCGTCCGGAGCCGGGTCTGATAAGTGCTCATCATTAAGATTGCCTGGTTGCCGGCCATCGCCGGCACACATCTTGATTAGATGCACATTCAACGGACATCGATTTATGTGTCGCAGGTTTGTGCTAAGTTGTGGCTAAAGAATCACTTGTAGCGCCGCCGTCCCGGCGGCATTTTTCGGAGCCGGCAAGATGCCGGCGCTACGGAAGTCCGTATATTGCAATCCTCCTTAAGGCGGTCCCGGAGCATCGGAAGAAGTTTCTCCTGTCTCCCCGTCCACTTTCTTTCGCGGAAAACGCAACCGCCAGGCCTGTACCAGCAGGGTCAGCGCCATCCAGGCGCCCGTCACGGCCAGCACACCTGCAACCACGCGCGGCAACAGGATGGCGACAACCACCAGTCCCAACAGTGTAAGACCGCCGCTGAGCATCAACGAAGCCTCGGCCGGGCCCAGCACCCGGCTGCTGGTGACGGCGGCGCCCACCGCTTTGCCGAAACGCAGAACGCCCTTGGCCGCCCAGTTGGCACTGCCGCGGACGGCGCCTCGCGGCCGGTCCCGCATTCTTCGCGGCACGATGGGCCGGGGGTGCCGCTTGGGCGTCAAAACGATTTCAGTGGAATGGCTGAGGTCATCCAGGTACATGGCCTGCATTTGGGAGGCAAAGTCCTCGTCCTCGGCAATCACGTCGAGTTCCCAGTTACCCATCCAGCTGGCGATGTTCAGATTGGTCGATCCCACCCGGGCCCAGCGGCCGTCCGCCACCGCCGTCTTGGCGTGGAGCATGGGCCCGTTCCACTCGAAGATGCGCACGCCGGCATCAATGAGAATGCGGTAGCCGGCGCGCGAGATGGCCCGCACAAAGGGCACGTCGGCCGCGCGCGGAAGCAGCAGGCGCACATCCACGCCGTCGGCCGCCGCCGCGCAAAGCGCCTGGACGTAGGATGACGTTCCCACAAAATAAGCGTCGGTGAGCCAGATGGACTCGCGGGCCAGGGCGGCAATCAACTGGTCCATGCGGTAGACGGAAGCCGCCCCGGGCTGGGTGGCAATGATGCGCAGGCTGACGTCGCCCGCCGCAGCCGGAGTGGAACCGCCTTCACCCGGCTCGCTTTCCGGCAGCGGCGCGCCGCAGGCGGCCCAGGTGGAAGCAAAAGCGCTTTCAACCTGGGCCACCGCCGGTCCCTCAATGGCGACCCCGGTGTCGCGCCAGGGCGCAATGTGGCGCCGCGGATTTCCAGCCCACGCCCGCCCCACGCACAGCCCGGTCACGAAAGCAATGCGGTTGTCTACAACGATGGTCTTGCGATGGTCGCGGCTGAGCCAGCCGAAGGCGCTGTCAACGCGCAGCGGGTTGAAACATCGCACCTCAACCCCGGCGCGCCGAAGCCGCCGCCAGAAGGTCCATCCGGTGTGGCCGATGGCTCCCCACCAGTCATAAAGAACCCGCACCTGAACGCCTTCGTGGGCCTTCTGGGCCAGCAAGTCTGCGAATTCGCAGCCGATGTCGTCGTCGTGGATGATGTAGCTTTCAAAATGGACGGTGCGACGTGCTTCGCGGATGGCTTGCTTCCAGGCAGGATAGTTCTCGCCGGCATCGCGCAGCAATTGGACGCTGTTGCCTGCAATCAGCGGCGCTCCCGCCGCCCGCGAAAGCGCCTGGTCGGCAAACACCCGCACCGCCGCAAGAGTGTCGCTCGCCGCCGGCACGATGGGGATGTCGCGTGTAGCCATCAGTTACTATCATACCGCGCGGAATGGAGTGAATCTCGTGCTGAGTTGCGCCGCCGCTACGGAGGATTGGGACGCGGGGCTGGAATGACGAATGTGGAATTATACTGGAAGTTCTTGTAACATTCCCGGCATGAAGAAGCTGAAGTCCCGGAAGGGCGCCGCTGCGGCGAAAGCTAAGGGCCCTCCCGAAAGTATCGATG
>JBAUWE010000545.1:0-2168 GCA_049583595.1 Terriglobia bacterium | reverse complement strand
CCGCCAGACTGTGCCGCACACCCCAGCAGAAGTAATAACCGATGTAATTGTTTTCCAGCTTGTTGTTGCGGGCGGTGTGCCGCTGGGAGCCGGTGCCGGAATGGATGCCGAATCCCACGTTGTCATGGCAGTGGCAATCTTCAATCAGCACATCGTTGCAGGTTTGCGCGCTGATGCCGTCGGCGCACGACTCCCGCGAGATAACTTTGCTCATCTCGATGTGGTTGCTCTTGTTCAGCCAGATGCCGCCCAGGATGTTCCCCCAGTTATGGTAGAGCGACTCTTGTTTGACCCGGTTGCCATCGAGGGCGATATTTTCAATCCGCACGTTGGAGACGCCGTCCACGTTGAAAAGAGGGAAGAGAGTGCCGATGGTCGCCTTGCCTTTTACGGTAAAGTCGTCATCGCTCAGCGGCTTGTTCAATTTGAACCGGTTGCCATTGCGCGCCACCAACGAACGCTGGATGAACCAGGCGCCCTGGTGCCATTCATCGATCACCTGAAGGCAAACCCCGTCACCCACCTGGAAGCCGCCGGGGTCGGCCAGCACAACTTCCTGCTGCCAGGAGGTTGAGTCTTCCGCCAGTTTGGTTTTCACCTCCGGTTCCTTGAAGAGAACCGAGTCCTGCCCGCTTCCAACGATTCGTACGCCAGACCGCAGGGAGACCGAGTTGCGCATCCGGTAAGTTCCGGGAAGAATGTGGACCGTGCCTCCGCCCCATCCGGCAATGTAATCCACTGCAGCCTGAATCACTTTCTCATTGGCGCCCACCAGGTCCGCCTTCTGCGGCCCCACTGTGACGCTAAGAGCATCCCACTGGGTCGCCGCAGGACCGGGTGCTGCTCCCGTTGTAGCAGCCGCGGCGCCTTGCCCGGCGGCCCTGCCAGGGCGCGCCAGCGCGCCACCCGCCAGGATCGCCGCCGCACCGATAAATCCGCGGCGCGTGTATTGAAAAGCATCGGATTTTCCCATCAGACTTCTCCTTTTGGCTTTGTTGCCTGTGGGCCACAAGAAATGATCAGTGTACCTTGATCACCAGGTATAGAAACGGGGGCTCGACGCCCTCAAACCAGTGAGGGACGCCGTGAGGAATGACGAGGATGTCTCCCTGGCTGAGGTGGTGCGGCGTGCCGCCCTGGATCGATTTTCCGCGGACCTCATTCGGGGCAGTATTCCTCGCGTCCACCACCTTACCGCCCGTCACAAACGTTGCGCTTCCCTTGACGATGTAAAAGATGTCCGTGTCGAGGGCATGAACCTCAACCTCGCCCGGACCGTCCCGCCGCGCCGTCATCACTTTGTACACTCCACCCCCGGAGCTGCCCTGAGTCAGAGTTTCACCCTTGGCAAACGCCGTGGCCACCTGCGCGTGCGGGTAGTATTCCACCTTGGGTGACGATGCCTGCTTCGCAGCACTTCCGGCGGCAGGCAAGGCCAATCCAATAGCCGTCACGCACATTCCCATGAGTACCTTCTTCAGTTTGTTCATCAGCATTCCGCCTCACTTTTCACAATTCTAGATGGTTCCAAAACTTCAAGCTTCAGACTTTGCTTTATCGCCTGGCCGCGGGTGCCTTTGAGAAATCGTCAACAAAGATGCCGCGGCCGACCCCGGCCGGGTCTCCCACCTTGGCCATCTGGAACGCCATGTACCGCCCGTCGTCGCTGATGACCGGGTTGGAAGCTTTGTAGCCCGGATAGTCGTTGAAGTAGGTCAGGCGCTCAAAATGCGCGGAGCCATCCAGGCGCAATTTGTAGATGTCGATGTTCTGCGAGCCACCCTTGCCGATGTGGCGGTTCGATTCCACGCAGGTGTACTCGCCGTCGGGGAAGATTCCTTCGGGCTCTTCATAAGTCGGAGACTGGGAGTAGTCGGTAATCTTGCCCGTCTCGAGATTGATTCCCATCACTTCGGTGCCCCGGTACCCATAGGCGGAAAACGTCAGCTCCTTTTCGTCCGGAGGGCGGAAGTTCTGGGTTTCAAGGCTGGCCTTGAAAGGCAGCTTGCGGCTGTCTAGCACCAGCTTCTTGTCGACCAGCCTGGGAACACCGTTATCATACCGGATATTGGCCATCCAGATTTGCGAAACGCCTTCAGGCAAGTCCTTTGGGTTTGTCTCATGATTAAGGGTCCAGGCGATCTTCAGATGTTTGCGCGATACGGCAG
>JBAUWE010000544.1:0-4084 GCA_049583595.1 Terriglobia bacterium | reverse complement strand
TGGAATTTCCAGCCGTAGGTCCGCGATAGTCTCGCCCGGATGCATCGGTTGGTCTCCGCGAATCGACGATGGCGTGTACCATTCTGGTGGCTTCCCGGAAACCCAATCGCCTGGAAGTTTTGCCAGGTAAGCAAGAGTCATACGAATTGGGATTTGTGCGAGCAGAGGAAATACCCAGACACCTGTTTTGACGGTTGTCGGTTAAAGTTGTCCCTATGGCGGGTAACATATCCCAGTGACGTAACCTGCGCTTCGAAATCTGGAAGCTACATTTGAAACCTTTCGAATTCCCTCGTCTCCCTTCTAGTTTTCAAAATTCTATTGACATTTTCATTTTGTTGTAAGATAGTTTTCTCTGTTTAGGTAGTCCATACTAGCTTTCGAATTTTAGGTTGCTTGGCACACGGTTTATCATGCCGCCCTCTGATGGTCGTCGGCAGGGTCATTCACGGATGACATGAAGTTTGAGCGTCTCCGATTCTTTGGTGTTGGCGAGTTTCACTTTCGGCACCATGCCTTGTGTAATCTTTCGTCGGGTCAGAAGCAAGACACGCGGGAACGAACACGAGCTCTCGAGATGAATCGAAGCTTTTTGTAGGTAGTCATTTGCCAGACTGCTGCGAGAGGTTCGGTGGAGAGCAAGTCAGGTTTCCGAAGGCCCTTGTTCGCATACAAAGTATTTTTTCTCTTTGCGTGGGGTGGGTCGACTCTAAGCGGAACGAGTTAGAAAAAGACCCTATAGAGAATTCAATAGCTTTGAGGAGGAATTTGATGCGTTCCCTACCGAAAGCGATACTCTTCCTGTTTTTGCTCTCCTTCGGCGTAATGCCGGGCGGAGTATGGGCCCAGGGGCCTGTGGGCACACTGAACGGTACCATCCTGGATCCAGCGGGCGCGGTTGTGCCTGGCGCTACGGTCACTGCGACCAACCTTGCCACTGGTGTGTCATCGAAGACTACCAGCACGTCATCGGGCTCTTACACCTTGCCCTACCTTCCCTCCGGGACGTACACGATTAAAGCCACCGCCCCGGGCTTCGAAACCGCCTCAAGGACGAACATCATCCTGCGTGTCGCGCAGGTCCTCTCAGTGAACATTACGCTTTCGTTGGGCCAAGTCACCCAGCAGGTGACGGTCAGCTCCACGCCCGAGCTACTTGAAACGGGCTCGGCCGAGATAGGCCGTTACATTACGGCCCAGGAGTACAAGGCCTGGCCCATCATGGTTGAAGACGGCCAACGGCAGATTCAGCAATTCATCTTCTCAAGCTTGCCCGGGACAACCGGCGGTACCTTTGCGGGATCGATTAACGGTGGGCAGGAGTACTCTCACGAGATCCTGATTGAGGGCATTCCCGTCGGCCGGTCCGATCTTTCCGGAGGCAACAACAACGAATTCAGCCCCTCCGCAGAGGCGATTGGCGAGTTCAAACTGCAGGAAGGCGCAATGGGCGCCCAATACAACGGCGGACAGACTGCCGTCGCTAATTTCACGATCAAATCCGGAACCAACGCTCTGCACGGGTCCGCTTTCTATTACAACCAGAACGAAGCTCTGGCCGCACGGAACCTCATCACCCGTTCACAGGGCGGGAAGAGAAGCAGAAATCGCCTGAACAATTATGGGTTCTCCGTGGGAGGGCCCGTGGTCATTCCCAAGATCTACAATGGTCACGACAAAACCTTCTTCTTTACGAATTTTGAACATGACGCGCTGAACAATCTTAGCGTGAATGGTTTCGGAACAGTGGCCGCGAATGAATACAAAACAGGCGACTTTTCAGGCCTTCTCGATCCGAACTGGACTGGCAACCCCCTGTCGGGCACACAAATCGCAACCTGTGGGGCCACTGGCACCGACCCCTGCGTGGACGCAATGGGCGCGCCAGTCATCTTTGGCCAGCTCTACGATCCCAGGACCACAAGGGTGGTCAACGGCCAGACTTACCGCGATCCCTTCCAGGGCAACATCATCCCCACTTCGGCGTGGGACCCGGCGGCCTTGAACATTGTCAACAACGTCGGCATCGTCGACCCGCAGTACGATCAAATGATCAACAACATCAACAGGATCGGCGGTTCTCCCTACTTCGACGAGCACATCATTGGTATCAAGATCGACCACTCGATCAATGAGAGTAACCGTATTTCCGGCTACTGGAACCGCAGCTATCGAAACCGGCAAAACAATGGCGCGACCCCGTTTCTGCCCTTCCCAGGTCCCCTCACCCAAAGTTGGCAGCAGCAGACCACGCCGGGGTACATGGGCAGATTTTCATGGACTACCACCATTACGCCCACTTTGCTGAACCGCTTCGCTTTGGGCTACAACAGGTTCACTAACAACAATGGCGCGCTCCCTGAGGTCGTGAATGCGGGTTGTGCGTCGACGATGGGCCTGTCAGGCCTGCCCGACACCATGTGCCCCACATTCAGCTTTTCGGGTACCGAGGCCCAGGGCGGGACCATCTCCCGGATGGGCGTTAGTTTCGTGGACCAGAGTCAAAACGGAAGCGAGGTCCTCGCGGACGATGCCACCTGGATCAGAGGGGCGCATACCTTCAAATTTGGGTACGTGTACACCCGATATTTCTATAACGACAATTCACTATCCGATGCGGGTACCTTCAGTTTCACCCCGCGATCCACTGACATGCCGGGCTTCGACGCTTCCACCGGGCACGCTTTTGCGAGCTTCCTGCTCGGCGGGGTGAACAACGCCGGCCACGGGATCTCGGGTATCAGTTCGGCGTTCCGCCAGCCTTACCACGAGTTCTATTTTTCCGATGACTGGAAAGCGACCCCGAAGCTGTCGGTCAATTACGGCCTGAGGTGGGGAATCGTTCCGCCGTTCTTTGAGCGCACCGGCCGCATGTCCGAGGTCAACTTGACCACGCCCAATCCTGGCGCGGACAACCAGCCCGGCGCGCTGGTGTTTGGCAATCGCTTCAACAATACTTATTACAAATTGATCGGTCCGCGCTTCGGCCTTGCATACCAACTCAGTGACAAGATCGTGGTTCGTGCCGGTTATGCCCTAACCAACACGCCACCCATTGCCAACAACTGGGGCTATGGGGGTTTCTTGAACGGATTCAATGGCAACGACAACGTTATTGCGGGTACGAATCCATCGGGGTTCATTGACGATCCCTCAATGTACTTGAGCAATCCGTACCCTGCTTTTACCGCCACGCTGCCCAATACGGATCCGACTCAGTTGAACTACTCGAGCACGGCGCCGACCACGGCCCCAGACGCCAACCGCCCGACCTACGTGCAGAACTACAGTTTGACGGTTCAATACCTGCTGCCCAAGGCGACGGTGCTGGAGGTGGCGTATGTCGGTAACAAAGGGACACGGGCCTGGGGAGGCATCACCGCCTGGAACCAATACAACGGCTTGGGCTCAAACCTCCTTTCCATGGGGGATACCCTCACTGCCCCCGTCAGCAGCTTCCCGCAGTATATGCCGTATGCCAGCTTCCCCACTAACCTGACCGTATCTCAGGCACTCAGGCCCTACCCACAGTACCCTAGTGTGGAGGAGCAATTCCCTTACAACACCAACTCCAATTACAACTCCTTGCAGATAACAGCGACGAAACACCTGACCAAGGGGCTGGGCTTCCTGGCTGCTTACACCTGGTCAAAGGCCATTGGCTACGTGGATGCCAACGGGCCGGGGGCCTACTATGCCACCTTGCAGGATTATCACAACCGCGCTATCGAGAGGTCTGTTACCGGGTTCAACATTCCCCAGGATTTCAAGTTGACCTGGGTGTGGCAGACCCCGGTGGGGAAAGGGAGGCATTGGGACTTGCACTGGGCCAACCCGTTCCTCGGAGGCTGGCAATTGTCGGCTATCCAACACTATTCGTCTGGAGGTTCGATCCGGATCTCAGAGGGTGATCTGTTCATTCCCGATGGGATCGCTCCGGGGATTCGGCCGGATATCGTCTCGGGCCAGAATTTGACTCTCGGCGGTGCCGCCAGTCCGAAGAATGTCGACATAAATGTCCCGACGCCGTACCTCAATCCGGCGGGGTTCTCCCCCGTCCCCCAAACGACAGACGGGGTGCCCT
>JBAUWE010000543.1:0-2262 GCA_049583595.1 Terriglobia bacterium | reverse complement strand
CCGGCCAAAGTGCTTTGCGGTTTCGTCCACAGAATGCGCCGCCTGGAGGATGTTTTTACCGGTAAATTCTCCCTGGGGATCGTTCTGAGGGGCGACGTTGCCATCGGGATTGACGTCGTAGGTGTAGTCAAAAATCTGCGCGACGTCCTTGCCGAGAACTTCCTGCATCTGGGTGGCGGTCCACAAGTAGAACGCGCCCTCGCCGTGTTCCGGCTTGCCCTTTTCAATCTGGCTGTCGGCGTCTTCGGCGCTGAAAAAGCCGCCGTGGGCGCTGTGCATGTCGCGCAGGACGTAATCCAGAATGTCGCGCACCGTGCCGGCGTAAACCGGATCGTGGGTAATCTGGTAGGCCTCGAGATAGGCGATGGCCAGCTGCGACTGGTCATAAAGCATCTTTTCAAAGTGCGGCACATGCCACTTCGCATCCACCGAGTAGCGGTGGAATCCGCCGCCCAGGTGGTCGTGAATGCCGCCGTCCGCCATGGCGTGCAGGGTGTGGAGCGTCATCTGGAGCGCGGCCTGGTCGCCCGTCCGGGCGTAGTAGCGCAGAAGGAAATTGAAAACCACGGGGCGGGGAAACTTGGGCGCGCCCCCAAACCCGCCGTTTGCGGGATCGTATCCGGACTTGATCTGCTGATAAGCGCGGCCGAGTGTGGCCTCGGTGAGGCTGGTTTTTTCAGGCGTGGCGGCGTTGACGGATTCTTCAAGCTGCTCAACGACATCGGCGGCAGACTTTTCAATGCGGGCGTTGTCTTTCTTCCACGCGCCAGCGACCCGTTCGAGGACGGTGCTGAAGCCCGGGCGGCCATAGCGGTCAACGGGCGGCCAGTAGGTACCGCCAAAAAAGGGCTTGAGGTCCGGCGTGAGGAAAACCGACATGGGCCAGCCGCCGCTGCCGGTGGTGGCCTGCACGAAGGTCATGTAAACCTTGTCGACGTCCGGGCGCTCTTCGCGGTCGACTTTGATGTTCACAAAGTTTTCGTTCATGAGGCGCGCAATTTCAAGGTTGGTGAATGATTCGCGCTCCATCACGTGGCACCAGTGGCAGGTGGAGTAGCCGACGGAAAGGAAGATGGGCTTGTTCTCGCGCTTCGCCAGATCAAAGGCTTCCTGGCCCCAGGGATACCAGTCCACAGGATTGTGGGCGTGCATCAGCAGATAGGGACTGCTCTCATGGATGAGATGGTTGGTGTAGCGGTGCGAATCCTGGTGCGCCCCAACGTCTGTCATGGACATAACTCCTTTGCTAAAAATGCCAGCCGGGGTATGCCAAAGCCAGGCCGCAGCGGCCAACGCGATGGCAAACGCCAGAATCCAGCTTTTCTTGCGGTGCCCCAACACTTAGGCTTGATCCCTTCAATCTCTTACAAGGGCATTATATCGAGAACGCGGGACATGTTGAAATCGGGGGGGCAGCCGGAACAGGCTCCGGTCTTTAAGGAAGGCCAAAAGGTTCGAAAAACATGTGTGGCCCAGGCGGCAAGAACCCGATTGGTTTGCGAGCGCGTATGGATTCCCAGGGATCTGCACGATGATCGCCGGCCTTATGACGCGGTGAAGTCAGGCCAGGCGCAGTTCCTCAAGTGACGCGCGGGCCTCCCCTCCGCTCTTGTTCGGCTCGATCTCCAACTGGAGAATGGTAACCCCCGAAAGATCGACGTGATAATCCTCGACTTCTTTGACCGTCCCCGTGGGGCTGAAGTTCCATTGTTGACGGACGATTTCATGCCAGGACTTCCCGCCATCAGGGGACCAGCGGAGGGCGAACTCCTGTGTCCGCTCCCATTCGTGGTCTTCGAAAACCAGTCGGATCCGTTTGAGCCGCTGCGCTTGATCGAAAATAAGCCTGAGGGTCTGCTTGCCAGGCCCGGCAGCGCGCCAGCTTCCTTCTGCGCCTGGCACGAGCGCCGATTCCAGCGGGTAAGCGGAATCTTCTGAAGTAACTTCGACCTGAGCCAGTCGTTCCAGATCCAGCCAATCCTGATCCAGGCGCGCGGCGTCTCCCGCTCGTGGGGTCACAATTCGTTTTCGCATCGCACACTCCTTCCCTTTAAAGCCTACGCTTTTTATCTCGAAATTGCTTCTCCCCACCCATTGGATCTTCTTGAGCTTCTTCGTGGACTGCTTCCCGCCGGGACGCGGGAATCGAAGGGGAGCATCTGCGTTACCCGGCCAGACAATCTGCTCACGAACTGAATGTGACTGGAGCTTTGCATACAACGGCGTCTTGTGTCAGAATTTTCCGGCGGCTTGCTGAAAGGG
>JBAUWE010000542.1:0-1698 GCA_049583595.1 Terriglobia bacterium | reverse complement strand
GGCATACTCGTTGCGGACCGCCAGCACCTGCCCGTACCATTCGCCCAGCGGCAGAATCAGCTCCCGGTAAATCAGGTAGCTCATGTCCACCGTCCGCATCGGCAGATGATCTTTCACGTCATCCACTCCGTCCAGATACTTCCGCCCGTTCGCTTCCGCCACCCGCGGAAACCAGCTCTCGTACCACGTGTCGACCGCGCTGTGGTAGGCCACGTTCCGCTGGTCGCGCATCCGCTCCACCGTATCCAGCGCCTGGTCCAGCGCCGCCACCGCCTGCCGGGATTTCACATCCGCTGCAGCCGCCGATTTCAAAATCGCCGGCCTTAAAGACTACCTTGTGCGGTAAGGGAATCACCGTGTAGCCACGGGCAAACAGGGTGGACTGCGTGGGGGCTTGGAGCGGCACCCAGGTCAAAACACCTGCCAGGGCAAGGCAGGAGGAAGATCGAACCGGATCTAACAACCGTCGCAAACAGAAACCTCCGCCAGACATAAGGGGTCAAGCACCCCAGGATCATTCAGTCTGGAACACCACTTGATCCCCGCGATCTCCGAAAGAGTAACACTCTTTATCGATACTCCAAGAATGACGATTAAAAGATGACCGATAAGATCTCTCCGTGCCCGCCGTAGAAGGCCATTTCAGGTTAAACTCCAGGTCCACCGGGGGGCAGTACTCCTTCGGGTTATCGCGCTTCCGAGGTTGCGTTTGCCACAGTGCTCTGTACCGTATCAAGCTGCGCGGGTTTCAATGTCCAGGTTTGCAGCTTGGCAAGATCCAGAAGATGCTTCCCGTTAAACCCGGGACGAAAAATGGGCCAGTCCCAGGTGTCGCGCACATTCTTCGCCACATACTTTGTGGTGTCCAGATGGGCCGGAGCCAGGGTGACATCCTCCGGAGCCTGTTGGCCCTCCAGCAGGCTGCCGGCCACGTGCGCCAGCGCAACCAGATAGCTGGCGGGCGAATAAGGTTCGCCGCCAATCCAGACAACGGTGGGAACCTGCCGGTTCGTCTGAAGGGCGCTCTCGACCTCCTGAACGGCCCATCGGAACTGGTACCACGGAACCTTCACCGGGCCGGCCATGGGCGCGTTGGTGTCATCATTGCTTGGGCCCAACGGCGTTCCATCGAGCTCAATGAACTGGCTCGGCGCCTTCTTTATCACCCGCGACACATAGGTGTTCAGCAGCCAGAGGACTTCGCTGGCCGACAGATCGTAATCCCTGTAAACCTGGAATGAAACTGCAGGGCGCACATTCCGCGCAATCTCAGCAAGATCATGTCGCGAGAACGGCCGCATCTGGGCCGCGTCCGGGTAAAGCTTCAGAGTCTGCGGCGCCGTGACAAAGTGGACCGGGAAGCTCTTCATGTACTCGACAAACTTTTCGAGAAAGGCAAATGACCGCGCCTGCTCCTCCGGAGATTTCATGGGCGGCAGCTTCCATTCGGAACGTGGCGGTTCCGCGCCGTTGGAAAAATTTACTGCGTCCCAGAATTCCTTATGGATGAACTCACAGGGGTGGAAGTAGATGCTGATTAATCCCCCGCCGCTTCGGTGCAATGCGGCATAGGCCTTCTTGAAATTGGCTTTGACCTGCTCGACGTTGGTCCAATCATCGTTGGGCCTGAAGTCGTTGATGTACTTCATGTCATAAATGTTCAGGATGCCACCGTACCAGTAAGGCTTGCCGTCCAGT
>JBAUWE010000541.1:0-2596 GCA_049583595.1 Terriglobia bacterium | reverse complement strand
TTGCCGGTCGGCAAAAGTTCGATATCCAGGCCCACCAGCTTGTAGCGTCCTGGAGAAAGCCCCGCCACATGGACCGCGTCGGTAATCAGCACGCAGCCGTCGATCCCCTTCATCCGGTGGATCACCTGCACCAGGTCGGGCGGCAGATGGAAGCCGTCGCAGATCATGCTGGCCGCCAGTTGGCGAAGGGCAAGCTGCGCCCACAGCGGCGTCAGGTGGCGGTCAATCATCTGCGGGCAGCCGTTCCCGAGGTGGGTATTTAACTGCGCTCCCGCCTCGGCGCCCTGGTGGATCTGCTGGGGAGTCGCGTCCGTGTGGCCCATTGAAACCACCAGTCCCGCCTTGCGCGCCCGGCGGATGAAGTCCAGCGCGCCCGGCAGCTCCGGAGCCAGCGTGACTATTCCAATCCGCCCCCCAGCTGCGTCCTGCAGCGCCATAAATTCGGTCCAGTCGGGCGGCCGCATCACCTTGGGGTTATGCGCGCCACGCGAGCCGCCCGGCGAGATGTAGGGCCCTTCCAGGTGGTAGCAGGGAGCGCACTGGGCAAAGCGCGGGTCGATGCGCCGGGCTTCTTCCAGCGCCCGGAAGCATTGCAGCAGCCCTTCCTGGGTGTTGGTAATCACCGTGGGACAGAACGTCGTCACACCCGTTTTCCAAAGGGCCGGAAGGATGTCGGCCGCCTTCCTGGGGTCGAGCCCGGCGTCGCAAAAGTCAATCCCGGCATAGCCGTTCAACTGGATATCGATCAGGCCCGGGCTGACCCAGGGTTTATCATTATCCAGCGGCCCCAGGATTTCGACCGCGGCGATCCGTTCTTCCTGAATGTCGATCCGGGCCAGACCTTTGCCTGGGATATTGGCTACAAGTTCCATTGTTTTCAACAATATAAAATCGCTCTCCTTCGATTTCGCGGTAACCGGCATCTCCGGGGCGCCACGGCTGCTCAGGCCGGAAGCCTCCGATCGAGGGCCCTTCCATCGAGGCAACTTCAGCTTTCAAGGCAGCCCGACGGGTCGCAAACGCCCCTGATTCTAACCTATTCCCGCAGGCAAAGCGAAGGGTTAGAGTGTCAGAAAGATCACAGCGTGGTGTGACGTGAGACACAGCAACCGGTGACGGGAGTTTTAGAATGGAACAGTAAGGCGGCGAGGAGAAATCCTCAAAGCGGGGCGAATCTTCAGCAGCTCAAGGGGGCAAACATCATGGTTTCTCAATTGATACCAGTATTATCTGGGCACGGGCGGGCACAGTCGGGGCTTCCGGCCAAAAAGCCGCGGAAAACGAGCGAAATTCTGATGGAAGCTGTCGTGGTGCTGTTCTTCAGCCTGGGTCCGGCTCTGGGAGCGGCGCTCTTTCTGATGTGGTTTGGCGGGCTGGCTTGGGGCCTGCTTTCATCGCTCTTCCGCTAGAGCCCGTCACCGGACAAATCGGTTATTCTGTTTTATTCCAGGAGCATCCCTGGGCGTTCAATCTTGCAATGCGAGCGCGCCCTGGCCCCCTGAAATCTTACCGGCATCTCCCCGGACGCCGGAGCCGGCGCCGCACCACCCAACTGCCCAAAGAGTCTTCTTAGAATGCCTAGGCGGACTTGTTACCCGTGTCTTTGGCTTCTTCGGTAACCCCTTTGATGGCTCCCTTAAACTCTCGGATCCCTTTTCCCAGCCCCTTGCCGAGTTCGGGCAATTTCCCGGGTCCAAAAATAATAAGAACGATCAGCAGAATAAAAAATATATGAGTGGGTTCCAGCAATCCTTCCATAAAGATCCTCCCGGCGGCCAATGGCTTTCCCGCCGCCAGCCTCATTATATCGCCGTGCGCCGCAAATCCGAAGGGAAGGCCCAGCTTTATTTCCAGCCGTGGCAGAGTCCTTTCGGGGCGTTCCAAAACCGCCGCGGCGGGTGTAGAATTTCATTCGTCTGGAGCCGCAGAAATGGATTTCCCATCGTCACGAAAAATTCTCTTGCCGCTTTTGCTATTCGGTCTGGTCTGGCCCGCGGTGGAATATCCTGCCCCCGCACCCGGGCCGGCGCCACAGGCGACAGACTCCCGCCTGCCCCCGGGATGGAAAATCTATCGCCATGCGGGAGTGCCGTTTGAATTTGCCTACCCGGACGCCATTCTGCTGGACGCGCATGTGAATCCCAAGCTGGGTTTCGTCTTCGCGCTGATGAAGAAGCCCGGCACGCCCTGGCTGGTCGATATTGGTTTTGAAGACCGCGCGGATTACTCCATGGACCCCTACTCAAAAATGTCGCTGGAGGAATTTGCCGTGGCGAGGGCGCAGGTAGCCTGCCAGGCCGACGGGCCGGGGGGCAGCATTTCCTGCCCCTCCGTAGCGCGCAAGCAGACGTTCAGGAACCAGGACGGGCTTGATGCTGTGGAGCTTTATCTCAACCAGGTGAATGAAGGCTACGACCCGCCTAAAATCGAGAAAAGCGTTATCGGCCCGATTGAGGCGGTGCTGCTGCCCACCGGCAGGTCCGGCCAGGTGCTCACCTTCAAGCGCACGGACAAGGACCAGAAAGGGCTGGTCAGCGATGATTTATTGAGGCGGATGGCCGATCTGGTGAGTCTCGCCCGGTGAGCGCCGGCCCCG
>JBAUWE010000540.1:0-3760 GCA_049583595.1 Terriglobia bacterium | reverse complement strand
GGTAGGAACCGATGCGCGGCATCAGGTAAGCGTTGATGGTGGCCGTCGAAAGCCTCTCATACTCGCGGAACTCGGGCAGGATCTGGTGGGAGATAGAGAGCGGAAGCTTGAGCTCGCGAAGCGCGCGGAGCACCACCCGCTCATTTGCGGGGTTTGAAAATGAAAACAGCAGGCACACGGCAACGGATTCCGCGCCGGAACGGGCGATCCGGTCGCGGAGTCTTCTCAGTTCATGGCTGGAAGGGCGCAGGAGAACCGTGCCGTCAGCCGCGATACGCTCGCGCAATCCGAAGCGCATACGGCGCGGAACCAGCGGGGGATCACGGCGCACATCCAGGTCATAAAGGCGGGGTCGCGCCTGGCGGCCGATTTCAATCAGGTCTTCAAACCCTTCGGTGGTGACCAGCGCGACACGTGCGCCGCGCCTTTCCAGCAGACTGTTGGTGCTGACCGTTGTGCCGTGGATGATGTCGATGGTGGTGTGCCGTGCCTGTCCAAGCAGACGGCCCACGCCCTCCGCAATCGCCCGGCTGGCTTCCTCCGGCGAAGAGGGAGAGCCGGAAAACACCTTGATGACTCTGACGCCGCGGCCATCCGCCACGACGCAGTCCGTAAACGTTCCGCCCGTATCCAATCCAACGCGCATTGGCTTCCCCTGATTGAATGGGACCGGCCCCTCGCGGCCGGCCTGGTGATGGACCGCTTGCCTGTAACTCCCGAGCCGATTCAAATCGAAAGCTTAACAGAAGATAACCGGGTATCGGCAAGGGGAAGTATTCAATGCGCAAATTTGACGTGTATGGATGAGCGCCGAAATACGATTGAAATTCAGCGGGGGAGGTTACTGATTTCCTATAGCGGGCGGATTGCCCAAAGGGAATGAGGCGTGCGCATTCAGCGAGGCGTCGTCGCGGAGGCCCCTGGCCAGCTTGTAGTAGCCGGCGGCGGCGATCATGGCTGCGTTGTCAGTAGAGAGGCGCGGCGATGGGAAGAAGACATGGAGGCCGCGCTCTTCGCCCGCCTTTGCAAATCGCTCGCGGAGCAGAGAATTGCAAGCTACGCCTCCCGAGACGAAAACGGTGCGAATTCCTGCCGCGGCGGTTGCGGCGACGGTGCGTTCAATCAGATCGGTGACGGCAGCTTCCTGGAAACTTGCCACGAGATCGAGCGTGTTCTGGGAACAGTGTGCGCGAAGATCTTCAAGGGTCGCTGCATCGGGTGAGGCGTTGCGCCAGGCGCGCCGGTCTTCAGCTTCGGCCACCAGCGCCGTTCCGCGCACGCGATAGAGGACGGCGGTCTTCAGTCCGGAGAAACTGAAGTCGAGCTGGTTGCCCTTCATTCGAATACGCCCGAATTTAGACTTGCGCGGATTCCCATGGCGCGCCAGGCGGTCGATGACAGGGCCGCCCGGGTAGCCAAGCGCCAGAAGTTTGGCCACTTTGTCGAACGCTTCACCGGCGGCGTCGTCTCGAGTCTGCCCCAGCTTCTTGTAGGAGAATGACGGGCATCCGCCTTCGGCGGGTGTCTCCGATTCCACGCGGTACAGAATGGTGTGCCCGCCTGAAACCACAAGCGTGATGTTGGGGAAACCGGCGACCGGGACGGACTGGTTCTCCCGCCGCTCCATCGTGTTGTGGAGCAGGACCGCGTGGATGTGTCCCTCGAGATGGTTCACTCCAACCAGCGGCTTACGTAGTGACAGCGCCAGCGCCTTGCCGTAAACCAGTCCCACCAGCAGCGATCCGATCAGTCCGGGGCCTTCGGTAACGGCGATGGCTTCGATGTCGTCCAGGGTGGTCCCGGCCTGTTGGCAGGCTTCATCCACGACAGGCGAGATCTTCTTCAGGTGTTCGCGCGAGGCAAGCTCCGGCACAACGCCGCCGAACCTTTCGTGGATCTTGATTTGCGAGGAGACAACGTTCGACAGGATGCGCTTGCCGTCTTCCACCACGGCAGCGGCTGTTTCATCGCAACTGGATTCGATTCCCAGGACGAGCATGATGATTCATCTTAACACGCACGCAAATTTTGCATGAACGGTCCGTATGTTGGCCGGACTTGCCCATCAGCGATTCACCGAACCGGCCCTCTAATCTTTGACTGTCCCGCGCGAAAGGCGATAAACTGACCTTTTTTGAAGCCTCGATCCAACAGAATCCTCACGGAGATGACGATGAAAGTTCGCAAAGCTGTGCTACCTGTGGCGGGATTGGGCACCCGGTTCCTGCCCGCGACCAAGGCCCAGCCCAAAGAGATGTTGCCGATTGTAGACAAGCCTCTGGTTCAATATGCGGTGGAAGAAGTGGCGGCTGCCGGAATTCCTTTGACCATTTTTGTAACCGGCCGCGGCAAGAGCGCCATCGAAAATCACTTTGACGTTTCTGCTGAACTCGAGCACGAACTGGCCGGGCGCGGGAAGGAGGTCATGCGGAAACAGGTCCGGGAGATTTCGTCTTTGTGCAACGTGGTTTATCTGCGGCAGAAACATCCCAAGGGATTGGGACATGCCGTGCTGATGTCACGCGACCTGGTGGACGATGAGCCCTTCGCGGTGGTGCTTTCAGACGATGTGATTGACAGCCAGATTCCGTGCTTGAAGCAGATGACCGAAGTCTTTAGCGATCTCAATGCCAGCATTCTGGCTATTGAACGCGTACCCAAGGCAACCGTTGGAAACTATGGTATTGTTGCCGCCGACCCGGTGCGCAACTCCAAGTGGAATGGGCGGTTGTTCCAGGTGAAGGACCTGGTTGAAAAGCCTTCTCCGGCCGACGCACCTTCCAACATGGCGATTATCGGACGCTACATTCTCACTTCCGGGATCTTCAAGAAGCTGGCCTCAACCCGGCGGGGCAAGGGAGGAGAAGTGCAGTTGACCGACGCCCTCAAAAGTCTGCTGAAGGATGAACCTGTTTACGGCTTTATCTTTGAAGGAAAGCGTTACGATGCAGGTGATAAACTTGGCTTTTTAAAGGCCACGGTGGAGTATGCGCTGAAAGAACCGACCATGGGCAAGCAGTTCAGGAAATACCTTAAGTCCTTGAAATTATAGCGGTTGCGGGCTGCCAGGTTTTTCTGCGCGGTTGTCTCCCTCTGGTTGTTCAGTGCGCAAAGGATTCGACATGCCATGAAAGACGAACAAGCTGCTTTGCGCAAGCACGTAATCTTTCTGCTCAAGGGCCGTGGCGCCCACGTTGATTTTGACTCCGCCATTGCCGGGCTCCCCGCAAAGCTGCGCGGAGCCAGACCCCAGGGGATTCCCCACACGCCCTGGCGGCTGCTGGAACACATGCGGATCGCGCAATGGGACATCCTGGAATTCAGCAGGAACCCGCATCACGTTTCTCCTGACTGGCCAGGCGGCTACTGGCCGGAGGGCGACGCCCCTGCCAATGCCGCGGCCTGGGCGAAATCCGTCAAAGCATTCCGGCACGATCTGAAGGAAATGGAGCGCCTGGTTTCCAGCCCTTCTACAGGCCTTTATGCGCGCCTGCCGCATGGCGATGGGCAGACGATTCTGCGGGAGGCCCTGCTGGTTGCAGACCACAACGCTTACCACCTGGGAGAACTTGTGGTGGTGCGGCGTTTGCTGAATGCCTGGCCACGGGGATAAATCGGCGGGGCTCACTTACTGCGGGAAGCTGCTCCTGCCCCGGAGCGTAGCGTCCCGGTCGCACAAAACTTTCCGGTTCTTCTAACTGCTGGTGGATGCCTTGGAGTCAGTGGGCTTGCTCTTGGCGGGGGAAGACTCGGCCGCCGG
>JBAUWE010000539.1:0-14989 GCA_049583595.1 Terriglobia bacterium | reverse complement strand
CTTCATCCTTCATTCGTACCGCAGCGCGACCATAGGATCGACATTGGCGGCGCGGCGGGCGGGGATGTAGCAGGCCGCGAGCGTCACGGCGATGAGGATAAGGGAGACGGCGATAAATGTGAGCGGATCCGCCGGCTTGACGCCGTAAAGCCTGCTTGCCAGAAATTGCGTCAAGACGAGAGCTGCAGCAATCCCGACACTCACTCCAATGAGCGCCAGCTTCAATCCCTGTCCCACGACGAGCCTGAGCACGTCGCGGCGTCCCGCCCCCAACGCTATGCGGATGCCGATTTCGTGCGTGCGCTGGCGTGTGGCAAAAGCCACCACGCCGTAAATTCCCACCGCGGCCAGCAGCAGTGCCAGCAAGCCAAATGAACCCACCAGTGTGGCCGCAATCCGCTCAAAAAGGCTGCCAAACTGCATGCTGGCCCTGAGCGTGGTGACGTGAAACAGAGGCAGGTGCGGATTCATCTCGGTAACAATCCTTTTGACTGCCGGGGCGAACGCTCCGGGAGCGCCGGCAACGCGCAGATGGATGGTCAACTGGTCCTGGTAGTGCTGGTAAAGGGGCAGAAAGATGGCGGGCTCCGGGGGATATCGCAGCAGCCGGTATTTGGCGTTTTGCGCCACGCCAATCACCGTCAGCGACTGCCCGTTGGTTACGATTTTCCTTCCCAGAGGATCCTGGCCCGGCCAGTAGCGCTTGCAGAATTCCTGATTCACGATGACGACAGGCTGCGACCTGGCATTGTCATGCAGGGTGAACTCACGCCCGGCCATCAGCGGCGTGCGGAGAGTTTGAAAATAATCCGGGGCCACGTTGCCGCGATCAATTTCCATCGATTCATGCGGCTGGGGCACGTACCCTTCCGGCAGGACATCGCGACTGTGGATGGTGAAGCTGAGCGGAGAAAAATCAGCCAGCGTCGCGGATTTCACTCCGGGCAGGGCGCGAACTCTTTCCAGCAGGCGTTGGTCAAAGGTTATCCTCTGCTCGGGAGTTTCATCAACAGACTCAAGATTGTAAGAGGCGAGCAGCACGTGGTTCGGGTCAAAGCCCGGGTTTGAGTTCTGTTCATTCCGGAAGCTGCGAGTGAACAGGCCGGCCGCAATCAGCATGAGCAGGGAAAGAGAAATTTGGGCAACCACCAGCGTCCTCGAGAGCCGCGAGCGATGGACACCGCCGGACGCCCTGCCCGCCTCTTCGTTGATGACGGTGATGGGGGCCAGGCGGGAGGTGCGCCACGCGGGCAGAATACCGAAAACAACTGCGGTCAGAATGGAAACCACCAGTATTGCAAGCAGCACGCTGCCGTTCGCTCGGCCATTGAGAGATAAGGGCAGGCTGGTGGGTGGAAAAAAGCTGGCGAACGTTCCTGCCGACCACGTGGTCAGCAGCATGGCGGCCGCGCCCCCGGCCAGAGCTATCAGCAGGCTCTCCACCAGCAGTTGGCGGATGAGGCGCGGCCGGCTGGCTCCCATCGCCAGGCGAAGGGCAATCTCCCTCTGTCGTGGCACCAGCCGTACCAGCAGCAGGTTGGCGACGTTGGTGCAGGCCAGCAGCAGCAGCACCGCAGCAAGGCCCAGCAGCAGGGGTAGCGTCCGATAGAGATAGACGTTGGCTCCGAAAGGCGATCGCCACAGCGGGTCGAGGGTGATCTGGTTGGGACCGCGTTCAATGTTGGGGGTCGCGGCGGCAATCTGCTGCATCACGACATTCGTTTCTCCAGCCGCCTGCTGCCGTGTGACGCCCGGCCGCAGCCTTCCCAGCACGTTCAGCCAGAAAGTGCCGCGCTGGTTGAACCGGTTGGAGCCCCACATCTCGCGGTCCATTCCCAAAGGGACCCAGACGTCGTTGTGCAGACCTGTTTTGCAGCCCTCGAAGTGCGGGGGAGCAACGCCAACAATGGTGTAAGGATGGCGGTTGATCTGGAGCGTCCGGCCGACGGCCGACGGGTCAGAGGCAAAATGGCTTTGCCAGATAGCGTAGCTGATGACGACAACCGGCGCGCTGCCCTGTTCTGTTCCTTCCTGGGGAAGGAAGCCCCGTCCAAGGACGGGCTTGACGCCCAGGACCTTGAAGTAATTGGCGGTGGTCAGGGCGCCGTAAATCCGCTCAGGTTTCCGGTTTCCTGTCAGCGACATGAAATCATCATGGTAGGCCAGCAGGCCGGTGAAACTCTGGTTTTCGCGGCTCAGGTCCAGGAAGTCCGGATAAGAAAACGGGGGCGTGGGATGTTCGCTGATGGTCCCGCGCATGACGCTAACCAGATCGCCGGTGCTGGTGACGCCGGGAATGGGATTCAGCAGCGTCGAGTTGATCCAACTGAAGATGGTGCTGGTGGCGCCGATGCCGAGTGCGAGGGTGAGGATGGCAACCGCGGTGAACCCCGGATTGCGGTGAAGCTGGCGCAGGCCGTAGCGGAGGTCCTGCACTAGTTCCGTGATGAAGCGCACGCCCCAACTGTCGCGGCATTCTTCCTTCAATGCTGCGACGTTGCCGAACTGGCGCAGCGCGGCGTAACGGGCTTCCTCCGCGCTCATGCCCTGAGCGATGTTCTGTTCAATCTGCTTTTCCAGATGGAAGCGGAGTTCGTCGTCCATTTCCTGCTCGGCCTGGTTTTTTTGGAAGAGAGCGCGCAGATTGAACATGAGTTTCTCCGAATTGTAGAGGCGGCTTTATGCCGCCATCGGCGAGGTAAACTCGCCACTACAAAAAGCCGTTGGCGGGGTCAACCCGCCGCTACAACTGCGGGAGGGCAGCGCCCTCCGCTACGAAAATCAAAACCTGCGACGTGAGCGCCAGCCGTGCGCTACCGAAAAGACCCCTCACCCGGCCGCTGCGCGTCCACCCTCTCCCACAGGGCGAGGGTGGAAAATCAAAGCCAACGGTGCCGCTATTTCCGGCACGACTGAAGTCGTGCCCTTTCGCAAAAGCATGCTGCTGCGGCCCGCCCCTCTCTTGATTCCCGGCTCATCATTTCACCAGCCAGCCGTCCTGCAGGTTGATAATGCGGTTTCCGTAGGCGGCCCAGGTTTCGTTGTGGGTCACCTGGATGATGGTGGTGCCCTCCTCATTCAGCCGCTTGAAGAGGTCCATGATTTCCTTGCCCTGGCTGGAATGGAGATTTCCGGTGGGCTCATCGGCCAGAATCAATTTGGGGCTGGCGATGACGGCCCGGGCGATGGCCACAAGCTGCTGCTGGCCGCCGGAAAGCTGGCTGGGAAACAGGTCCTTCTTGCCGACAATCTGGAAGCGGTCAAGCGTATCGGCCACCATGGCCTGGCGCGCCGAGCCCTTGATGTTGCGATAGGAAAGGGGAATATCGAGATTTTCGGCCACCGTGAGGCCGTCCAGCAGGTGGTATTGCTGGAAGACAAAGCCGATGTACGCCTTGTTCAGTTCGGCGCGCTTCTTCGTGTTCAGCTTGTGTACGGGATGGCCGAGGAAGAAATATTCGCCGTCGAAAACGCTATCGAACATGCCCAGGATGGCCAGCAACGTGGATTTCCCCGCGCCCGAGGGTCCCATAATGGTGATGAATTCTCCCTCTTTGATCTCGAGGTCAATCCGGCGGAGGACCCAGAACCTGCTCGCGCCCACCGGATAGGATCTTTCAAGGTTGCGAAGTTCAATCATGGAATCAAAACCTCATCAGCTATCAGCGTTCAGCCGTCAGCTTTCAGCGCTCAGCCGTCAGCGTTTCAATCGCCAATCGCTCAATCACTCAATTGCAATTTGCTCACTCACCCATGGCGCGGTGGGCGCACGGGAGCCATTTCAAATCTGAAATTTCAGATTGCAGCCACCGGAACCAGGAAGCCATAACTCAGAACCACGAAGCCATTCCTAACTCGTAATCGCGGATGCTCGCCACTCATCACTCATCACTCACCACGGCCTCACTCGTATCTCAGTGCCACCATGGGATCGACTTTGGCGGCGCGGCGCGCAGGGACGTAGCAGGCCGCCAGCGCCACGGCGATGAGGATGAGCGAAACGCCGATGAAGGTGAGCGGGTCCGTCGGCTTGACGCCGAAGAGCAAACTGGAAAGGAACCTTGTTAGTGCCAGCGCGCCGGCAATTCCGATGGCCACCCCCATCAGCGCCAGCTTGAGTCCCTGGCCGACTACCATTCCAAGCACATCTCGTTTCTCTGCTCCCAGCGCCATGCGAATGCCAAATTCGTGGGTGCGCTGGCTGGTGACATAGGCGATGACGGCATAAATGCCCACGCTGGCCATGAGCAGCGCCAGGGCAGCGAACAGGCCCATGAGGATAATCGAGAAGCGGCGCGACGCGAGCGAATCCGAAAGGATGGCATCCATGGTTTGCGTACCGTACATCACCGACTGGCTGTTGATTCGGCTCAGGGCTTGACGAATGGCGCCGGTCTCGGCAGAGGGCGATCCCTGGGTGCGAACCACAATTCCAAGGTTGGAGGCGACCAGCGGCGCGAATCTGTCGGGAAACTGGGAAACGGGGAGGTAACATTGCGCCAAAGTAGGCGTCGAGGCGTCTTCGTCCAGTCCGTACTGCTTGATGTGGCCGACCACGCCAACGATTTCCGGCGTCATATTGACGATGTCAAAATTGACGCGCCGGCCGATGGGGTTCCGGCCCGGGAAATAAAGCTCAGCAAAGCGGTCGTCAATGACAACCACGTTGGGCGAATGCTGGTTGTCCATGGGGGTGAGGAAGCGGCCGCGCCGGAGCTGAATCCGCATCACTTTCAAATAGTCCGGCTGGACAAGATAGAACAGTGACAACTTCATTTGCGAGGTCGTCGGCGGTTTGGGCTCGCCCTCGAGCCAGAAGGGCAGGTTGGAATCGCCGAGAGTCGGTGCGGAGCCGAGCGAAATCGATGCACTCTGAATTCCCGGAATCGCACTGAGGGCATCGTGGATTTGGTCCCATGTCGCCCGAATGGCATCCGGAGATTGGAGAGGAGGAAAGGCGGAGCGGAAGGCGAGCACGTGGTGCGGGTCGAAACCGGGATCGACGCTCCAGAGATTGGACAGGCTGCGAATCATCAGTCCCGCGCCGGCCAGCAGCACCAGCGCCAAGGCCACTTCGGCGATAACGAAAACGTCCTGGGTGCGGTGATGCGCGGCGCTGGCGCCACGACCGCCCTCCTTGAGCGTCGATTGAACGTCCGCCGTCGAAGTTTTGAGCGCGGGGGCCAGGCCAAAAAGAATTCCGGTGAGGAAGGAAGCCGCCAGCGTAAACAGCAGCACGTGCCCGTCGAGGTGGATGGATTCGGCGCGCGGCAGCGCCGCCGGCAGCACTTTGAGCGCGGCCTTCAGTCCCCATGTGGCCACCAGCATGCCCAGCCCGCCGCCGGCCAGCGCGAGCAGAATGCTTTCCGTCAGGAGCTGCCGGATGACCCGCCGGCGCCCGGCACCCAGCGCAATCCGGATGGCGAATTCGTGCGCCCGGCCCGTCGAGCGGGCCAGCATGAGATTGGCGACGTTGACGCAGGCGATGAGCAGAACGAAACCTACCGCTGCCAGCAGCACCAGGAGATACGGCTGGATGGAGCCGACGACATCCTGCTTGAGCGGCAGCAGAGCAATGCCCTTGCCCTTGTTGGCCTGGGGGTATTGCTCGGCCAGATGCTGCGCGAGTGCATCCATGTCCGCCCTGGCCTGCTCAATTGTGACACCGGGCTTCAGCCTGCCCACGGCGCGCGTCCCCATGCTGGCGCGGCGATCACGGAAGGTGGCGTCGTTCCACTGGCCGATGGGAATATACATATCGTTCTGTTGGAAGCCGCGTCCGCTGTAATCGAAATTGGACGGTACCACGCCAATGATCGTGAACGCGATGCCGTTCAGCGTCAGCGACTTGCCCAGCGCATCCGCGGAGGAGGCAAACTTTCGTTTCCAGAAGCCGCCGCTGATCATCAGGACAGGAGCTCCGCCCACCTCATCTTCCTGCGGAGTAAAGGAACGGCCAAGGACCGGTTTGACTCCGAGCAATGGAAAGAAGCTGGCGGAAACAAGTTCAACTGACACCCGCTCCGACTCGCCCGTGCCGGATAGGTTCAGATTGTCCGCGCGAAAGGCCGCCATGGATGAAAACGAGTGGGTCTCGCGTGCCCAATCGAGAAAGTTGAGGTAGGAAATTGAGGCGTTCGGATATTTTGCCGTTCGCGCAGCAACCGCCACCAGGCGGTCGGCCTGCCAGTAAGGCAACGGATTGAGCAGCACGCCGTTCACCACAGAGAAGATCGCCGTGTTGGCCCCGATGCCGAGGGCAAGAGTAAGGACCGCGACCAGCGTAAAGCCGGGATTGCGGCGAAGCTGGCGGAGACCGTATCGGATGTCCTGGGCAAGTTCGGAAATGAAGCGAACGCCCCAACTGTCGCGGCATTCCTCCTCGACTTCTCCGAGATTGCCGAACTGGCGCAGCGCCGCGTAGCGGGCTTCTTCTGCGGTCATGCCCTGGGCGATGTTCTGCTCCGTCTGCTTCTCGATATGGAAGCGCAGTTCCTCGTCCATTTCCTGCTCGACCCGATTCTTGTGAAAGATTGCGCTCAGATTGAACATCGTTGCCTCCGCATTGTAGAGGCGGCTTTACGACGCCATGGGCGAGTTAAACTCGCCGCTACGAAAAGCCATTGGCGAGATAAACTCGCCGCTACAAAAAATCATTGGGGCTGCGAACCCGCCACTACGAGACCCACGGGAGGGCAGAGCCCTCACCTGCGAAATTCAAGAAACGCGACTTGTGGGCGACCCGGCGCGCCCGTGCAATTTCAAATCTCAAATTTCGGATCGCGCCTCCCAGCACCAGACTTCTATCACTCAGGACCCAAAACTCACAACGATGAAGTCATTGGTAATTCGTAATTCCTGCTCTTTCAATCACCAATCACCAATGTTCACGCCGTTTCAAGCACCTGGGCGACGGCGGCGGAGAGGCGCGTCCAGTTGGAGGTTTCGCGCTCGAGCTGCTTCCGGCCGCTCGCAGTCAGGCGATAGTACTTGGCGCGGCGGTTGTTTTCCGAGGAGCCCCACTCCGCGGCGATCCATCCCTGCTGTTGGAGGCGATAGAGCGCCGGATAGAGCGAGCCCTGTTGCACCTGCAGCACATCCTTCGAGATTTGCTGGATGCGCTGCGCGATGCCCCAGCCGTGCATGGGTTCCAGAGCCAGCGTTTTCAGAATCAGCAGGTCCAGCGTGCCCTGCAACAGATCAATCGATTTGCCCATTGAGGGGCCCTCCTTTTTCCGTGACAGTCTCGTTCCCTTCAGTTGCGGGGCCGTTGTCATCCACGATGCGGCCGTCCAGCATGTTGACCACGCGCCCGGCGTGTGCGGCAAAGCGCGCATCGTGCGTCACAATGCAGATGGTGGCTCCCTGGCGGTGCAGGTCATCGAGCAACTGCATCACCGCTTCGCCGTTTTTCGAGTCGAGGTTGCCGGTGGGCTCATCGGCCAGCAGGATGGCCGGATCGCCGGCCAGCGCCCGCGCCACGGCCACGCGCTGCTGCTCGCCGCCCGAAAGCTGCGAGGGATAGTGCTTGACGCGGTGCCCCATGCCCACCTTTTCCAGCGCTTCACTCACGCGCCGCTTGCGTTCGCTGGCCAGCATTCCGCGATAGGTGAGCGGCAGCTCGACGTTTTCCTGGATGGTGAGATCGCCGATCAGGTTGAAGCTCTGAAAGATGAAGCCCACTTCCCGGTTGCGGATGCGCGCCCGCTCGTTGAAATTGAGCGTTTCGACGGGGCGCGACTTCAGCCAGTAATGGCCGTCACTGGGCGAGTCGAGCAGGCCGATCAGAGAGAGCAGCGTCGACTTGCCGCAGCCCGACGGACCCGAAACCGAGAGATATTCGCCCGGGCGAATGGTGAGATTGACGCCTTCCAGCGCGTGCGTCTCAACCTCCTCGGTGGCAAAAACCTTCGTCACCTTTTCAAGCTGGATCAATGCCGCGCCAGCGCCCGCTGTCTCTCCAGGCTGAATCTCGGCTTGCGTTCGGCTTTCCATTGTTGCCTCCCCAAAATATTGATTCATCGAAAGATTGTTTCATTGAATCATTTACTCATTGACTCATTGGGGGATTGCAAGGGAGGCCATTCCAGAGTGTGCGACAATGCGTCGATTCGCCAATCTGAAATTCCTTCCTTCCTTCAATCAATCAATCAATCGCTAAATGACTCAATCCTTCAATTGATTCTTCATTCGTACCTCAGCGCCACCATGGGATCAATCTTTGATGCTCGCCGCGCCGGGATGTAGCATGCCAGCAACGCCACCGCGATCAGGACGAGCGAGACGGCTGTGAATGTGAGCGGATCGGTGGGCTTGACGCCGTAGAGCAGGCTCGCCAGGAACCGCGTGAGTGCAAGTGACCCGGCAATGCCGATGGCAACACCCATCAGCGCCAGCTTGAGCCCCTGGCCGACAACCATCTTCAGCACATCGCTACGCTCTGCTCCCAGCGCCATGCGAATGCCCATTTCGTGCGTGCGCTGGCTGGTGACGTATGAGACGACGCCATAGATGCCCACGCTGGCCATGATGAGAGCAAGCCCGGCAAATATGGCCATGAGGATCATTGAAAAGCGCTGTGATGCAAGCCTGTCGGAGATGATGCGACGCATCGGGACAATGGCATAGACCGCGGCCTGGCTGTCGATCTGCCCGATCGCGTGGCGAATCGCGCCCGCCTGGGCGCCGGGTGAACCTGCGGTGCGCATCACGACGGCAAGATTGGAAGCGATGAGAGGAACAAATCGATCCGGAATCTGAGAAGTCGCAAGATAACACTGGGCAAGGACGGGCGGAGCCTTGGACTCGTCGAGGCCCCATTGCTTGACATGGCCGGCAACACCCACAATTTCCGCCGTGGCGTTGATGACATCAAAGTTGATTCGTTTGCCGATGGGATTCTCGCCCGGGAGATAGAGGCGCGCAAACTGGTCGTCAATGACCGTTACAAACGGCGCATGCTCGTTGTCCTCGGACGTGAGAAACCGGCCCCGCAGGAGCGGAACCTTCATCGCCTTCAGGTAATCGGGCTGAACCAGGTAATAGAGCGTCTTCTTCATTTGGGACTGGCTGGCCGGCTTGGGTTGCCCTTCCAGCCAGAACTCCACCTCCGAGTCGCCCTGTAGCGGCCTGCCTGCCATTGAAAGAGAGACAGCTTCCACTCCGGGAAGGGCTGACAGTTTGTCGTGGATTTCGCGCCAGGTTGTCCGAATGGCCTCGGGTGACTTTTCGGGATGAAACGATGCGCGGAAGACGATCAGGTGCCGTGGATCGAAGCCGGGATCCACACTCCAGAGACTGGCCAGGCTGCGGATCATCAAGCCGGCGCTCGCCAGGAGGATGACAGCAAGCGCCATCTCCACGACGACGAAGGTCCTTTGGGTGCGATGCCGCCCTGCGCTCGATCCGCGCCCGCCTTCTTTGAGCGTTGCCTGAATATCCGCCGCTGAGGTCTTCAGCGCCGGCGCCAGGCCGAACAGAATTCCCGTCAGCAGGGAAGCGGCCAGCGTGAACAGCAGCACGCGGGCATCAAGATGAACCTCCTGAACGCGCGGCAACGCTTCTGGCAATACCTTGAGCGCGGCCTGCAATCCCCAGGTGGCGACCAGCAAGCCCAGCCCGCCGCCCGCCAGCGCCAGCAAAACGCTTTCCGTCAGGAGCTGCCGGACCACGCGCCGCCGGCCCGCTCCCAGCGCAATGCGAATGGCGAATTCGCGGGCGCGGCCCGTCGAGCGAGCCAGCGACAGATTTGCTACGTTGACGCAGGCGATCAGCAGAACGAAACCCACGGCTGCCAGCAGCACCAGGAGGTAGGGCTGGATGCCACCGACGACGGCCTGCTTGAGCGGGACGAGCGTGACGCCCGTGTTCTTATTGGCATCGGGATACGCCTCCGCCAGGCGCCGCCCGAGCGTATCCATGTCAGACCTGGCCTGCTCGATAGTTACACCGGGCTTGAGGCGTCCGACGGCATTCATCCCCATGCCGACGCGCCGGTCGCGGAAAAGCGGCTGGTTCCACTGGCCGATAGGGACATAGACGTCGCTGGGATCGAAATTGCCTGCACTGTAATTAAAGGTGGAAGGGATGACGCCGATGATGGTGTAGGACGTGCCAGCGAGCGTGATAGCCTTGCCCAGAATATCGGGCGATTGGCCAAACCTGCGCTTCCAGAAACCGTCGCCCACCAGCGCGACGGGCGCGCCGCCCACCTGGTCTTCCTGGGAACTAAACGTTCTCCCGATCACCGGCTTGACGCCAAGCAGCGGGAAGAATCCGGCAGAGACCATTTCCACCGGCACACGCTCCGGCTCCCCCATCCCCGTCAGGTTCAGGCTGTCGGGCCGGAAGGCGGCCATCGCGGAAAAGGAGTGGTTCTCGCGCACCCAGTCGAGATAGTTGGGGTAGGAAATGGACCCGTACGTAAATTGCGGCTTGTGCGAAAAGAGCGCGGCGAGACGCTCGGGCTGCGGGTAGGGCAGGGGGTTGAGCAGAACGCTGTTCACCACGCTGAAAATCGCTGTATTTGCTCCGATGCCCAGCGCGAGGGTGAGGACGGCCACCGCCGTGAAGCCGGGGTTGCGCCGAAGCTGGCGGAGGCCGTAGCGGAGGTCCTGCAGAAGTTCATTGATGAAGCGCAAGCCCCAACTGTCGCGGCATTCTTCCTTGACCGCTCCGACGTTGCCGAACTGGCGAAGCGCGGCGTAGCGGGCGGCTTCCGGGCTCATGCCGCCTGCAATGTTCTGCTCGACCTGCTTTTCCAGATGGAAGCGGAGTTCGTCGTCCATTTCACTTTCGGCTCGTTCTTTCCGAAAAAGTGCATGCAGGTTGAACATGCTGGCCTCCGCAAAACATTGGGCCATTGAAAGATTAGTTCATTGATTCATTTACTCATCGGCTGATTGAGGGATTGGAGGGGAGGCCATTCCAAGAAGCGCGACAACGCCCCGATCAGCCAATCTCGAATCCCTTCAATCACTCAATCGCACAATCACTCAATCCTTCAATATCCTTGCTCATTCCAGCCGAATGCGGTCAAACCCGTCCCAGCGCGACATGTCGGACAGGATGACCTGGTCGCCCACCTTGAGCCCGCTGAGAATCTGCACTGTGTTCACCGATGCCAGGCCGAGCTTCACTTTCAGGCGGAGGGCTTCCTTGCCGCCGTCGTTCAGCTTGAACAGGCCAACGGTGCTGTCGGACTGGCCAAAGGCCGGGCGCCCCACGTAGACCACGTTGTCCAGGTGTTCGATTTCGATGGTGCCGTCCACGCTGAGGTCCGGAACAGCGCCGGGGGGCAGTGCGCCGTCGAGCTTCACGTCAACCGTGCGAGTGCCGTTCTGCACGGAGGGATCGATGCGGATCACATGACCCGGTATCACGCCGTTGTGGGTGTCGATCTGCGCCTGCTGGTTGAGCTGCAGGTCCTTGGCCTGTGTTTCGGCGATCTGCAACTGCGCTTTCAGCTGATTGGGCTGCGCCACTTTGGCCAAGGTGGTGCCGGCGGTCACCTGCTGGCCTGCCTCGACGGGCAATTCCTGCAGAACTCCGGTGGCGCCGGCGCGCACCGTGAGCGATTCGAGCTGGCTCTTCTTCAGGTTGTAAAGTGCGCGGAGCTGCTCAATTTTAGCCTCTTGCGCGGCCAGTTGCGCCTCGATGGAAGTTGAAAGCACGCCGATCTGCTGGCTTGCGATCTGGTCCTGCGATTGCGCCGACTGGGCTTTGGCTGCAGAGAGCTGGGCCGTGAGGTCGGGACCCAGGCCATAGGAGGCGAGCTGCTTGTCACGCTCAGCCTGAAGCTTGGCCTGGAGATAGTCTGATTTTGCGGTGGCGGCTGCGCCTCGCTGGTCGAGAAGTTTGCTGTTGAGTTGCGCCTTCAGGCTGTTGTAATCGGCCTCGGCGGCTTTCAACTGCCATTCGGCGTCGAGGGCCGATTGCTCGATGGTGGGGCTGGTGAGTTTCAGCAAAACGGTATCCGGCTTGACGGCGATGCCCGGCAGCACCAGCTTTTGAGCCACCCGTCCGTCCACCTGGGCCGGCACCCACAGAATGTTTTCCGGCACCAGCTTGCCCAGTCCGCGAACCTGGATGTCCATGGGCCCGCGCTTAACGGTGTCAATCCAGACGGTTGAGCGGTCAACTTGCGGCGCTGCGGGCTTCAGGCGCGCGAGTCCCAGCGTGGTGGCCAGCACCACCAGAATGCCGGCTAGCGCCAGGCCAATGCGGCGCAGGCGGCGCTTGCGAAGATCGAGCTGGCGGGGAATATCCATGTTCATTCACCTAAAGCCGGGGAAGGATTCGCCCACACAAGGTCTGACTCAGCTCGCGAAACTCTTCCCTAGACATCCGACAACAACACCATAACGCCGTTCCCCTAGATTGTCAAGGGGAGAGAATGCAGGGGTTTTCATTGCCGGTGGGCGCGGTATTTTCGCAGGTCAAGGGGAGGAAAAGACGGTCAGTCGTCTTGGCATTGACAAACACCATCAACTGTCGATAGTGTTATTTGCTCTTATGAATGTTCTGGTTCTGGGTTCGGGTGGGCGCGAACACGCCCTGGTCTGGAAACTGCGCGAAAGCCAGCTGACGGACGACATTTTTTGTGCGCCGGGAAACCCCGGCATTGCGCAGGTGGCGGAGTGTTTTCCCGTGGATCTCTCCAACCCTGCGGCCATGCTGCAACTGGCGGAGGAACTGAAGGCTGACCTGACGGTGGTGGGTCCTGAAGCTCCGCTGGTTGCGGGCGTGGTGGATGAATTCCAGAGCGCGGGCCGCCGGATTGTAGGACCGACGAAGGCGGCCGCGCAGCTTGAAGGAAGCAAAATCTTCGCCAAGGAATTCATGCACCGCAACGCCATCCCCACGGCGCGATTTGCGGTGGTTGACGACTATGAGACCGGAATGAAATTCCTGCCGGAGTTTGGCTTGCCGGTGGTGATCAAGGCCGATGGGCTGGCGGCGGGCAAGGGCGTGGTGGTGGCCCGCCATCTCGACGAGGCTGAAAAGGCGCTGAACGACTTCCTGGTGCGGAAATCGCTGGGCGATGCCGGCGGCCAGGTGGTGATTGAGGAATGCCTGGCGGGAGAAGAACTGTCATTCATCGTTCTGGCCGGCACCCTGGGCTGGCTGCCGCTGGTTCCCAGCCAGGACCACAAGGCGGCGTTCGACAACGACCAGGGTCCCAACACCGGAGGCATGGGCGCTTACAGCGACGATTCCATTCTTCCTGAAGAACTGCGGCAGGAGATTGTAGGCCGGGTGATTGAGCCCACGCTGGCCGGCATGGCGGCCGAGGGCATGCCCTACCAGGGATTTCTCTACGTCGGGCTGATGCTGACCGGGGAGGGTCCCAAGGTGCTGGAATACAACGTGCGCATGGGCGACCCGGAAGCGCAGCCCATCGTGATGCGGCTGCGGTCAGACCTGTGTGAAATGCTGCTGGCGTCGCTGGACGGACAGTTGGCCGTGGTGGGCGCCCGCTGGAGTCCCAACCCTGCCGTGTGCGTGGTGCTGGCCTCCAAGGGCTATCCCGGGAAGAGCGAAACCGGCAAAGTGATTACGGGAATCGACGCGGCGGAATCGCTGGGCGGCGTGAAGGTTTTTCACGCAGGAACGGTGTTCCGCGACAAGCAACTGCTCACCTCAGGAGGGCGCGTTCTGGGCGTGACGGCGACCGGCGAAGACCTGCCCAAAACCATCGAGCAGGCCTACTCGGCTGTGAGCAAGGTCCACTTTGACGGAATGCATTACCGGCGCGACATTGGGGCGAAGGGTTTGCGGCGGCTCAAGACGACAAACGAAACGCAGCATCCGGACAACCAGGCGGGCAATCCGTCCCCGGCATTGTAGTGGCAGGGTCAAACCCCGCAACCCCTCCGTTTTGCTAAAACACTTCTCAAGGAGAATCGAATGGCTGAAAAGGGAAAACCATTGATCGGCATCATCATGGGGAGCGATACCGATCTTCCAGTGATGAAAGAGGCCGCGGCAACGCTCAACAAGTTCGGCGTGCCTTTTGAGATTGATGTCACCTCGGCGCACCGGTCGCCGGCACGGACGGCGGAATACGCGCGCACGGCACGGGAGCGCGGGTTGAAGGCCATCATCGTGGGAGCGGGAGGCGCAGCGCACCTGGCGGGCGTGGTGGCGGCGGAAACCACCCTGCCGGTGATCGGCGTGCCCATGCCTACAACCTCGCTGCAGGGAATCGATTCGCTGCTTTCAACCGTGCAGATGCCCGCCGGCATCCCGGTTGCCACCGTGGCTATCGGCAGGTCCGGCGCCACCAACGCGGCCATCCTGGCCGTCCAGATCATGGCGACTGCGGACGCCGCTCTGGCCGAAAAGCTGGCGGCTTACAAAAAGGAACTGGCTGAAAAAGTGCTGGCGAAATCAGAAAAAGTTAAGCGCGAGTTTTCGCTCTAGGGAGGCTGCTGAAAAACCAACCGTCATGCTGAGCGGAGCGAAGCATCTGCTGTTTCTTTCTGAAAATGAAAAAAACAGATTCTTCGCTTCGCTCAGAGTGACATGGCGAACGGGCTCGGAATGACGGGGTGCAAAGCGCTTTCCCAGAATCTCAACTACGGCTTCTTTTCAAATTTGAGGGCAACGGAATTGATGCAATAGCGCATGCCGGTAGGCTCGGGGCCGTCGGGAAACACGTGGCCCAGATGGGCGTCGCACTGGCTGCAAACCACCTCCACGCGGCGCATGCCGTGGCTTGAGTCGGATTCTTCCCGGACGTTCTGCTCATTCAAAGGGGCGGTGTAACTGGGCCAGCCGCAGTGAGAATCAAACTTGCTGTCGGAGCTGAACAGTTCCGCTCCGCAGCAGACGCAGTGGTAGACTCCCTCGTCGCGCAGATCGGTGTATTCGCCGGTGTGCGGCGGTTCGGTGCCTTTCTGGCGCGTCACGTAATATTGCTGCGGCGTCAGATCTTTGCGCCACTGCTCGTCGGTCTTGTTCACTTTATCGTCTGCCATCGTTGCCC
>JBAUWE010000538.1:0-2140 GCA_049583595.1 Terriglobia bacterium | reverse complement strand
ATCAAAAAGAGGCGTTGCGGTAGTCAAAGGCATCGCTGAAGCGCTTCCATTTTCAAATCACGCTTTTGACTATGCGCTGTGTGTCACGACGATCTGCTTCGTGGATGACGCCAGCGCCATGCTGTCGGAAGCTTGCCGCGTGCTGAAACCGGGTGGCGGGCTGGTTATCGGGTTCATTGACCGTACCAGTAGTCTCGGCCAGCACTACCTGGCTCATCAGGCCGAGAACGTGTTCTATCGCGAGGCGACATTCTTCTCGGCGGTCGAAGTGGAACAATTACTGATCGGGACGGGTTTTACGGAGCCTAAGTGGGTGCAGACCCTGTCAAAGCCTTTAAAAGATATCCGCGAGATTGAAGCGATTCGCGCCGGATATGGCCAGGGCGCTTTTGTGGTGGTGAAAGCAAACCGCCCTTAGACTATCCCGGGCTGGGCTGATAACTGTTGCACTTGCATCGTGTTGCAGGCACGCTGAATTCCTTCAGCTGTTCCGACGCCGTAATGATGTCCGTATCTTTTCAGTGTACTGGCCCCAATTGGATCGTCAGACCCATCGCTCTGCACCCGCTTGCGCGACCAAGCTAGGCCGTAGCCATCGCCACGCTGGAGGATGAGGATAATATCTGCGCACGCGTGTCAGAGCTACGCGCTTGGACCCGGGACCTGGCTGCGGAGTTGCGGAAGCGTGGCGTGCGCACGTTTCCGACGGAAGCCTATTTTCCCCTCGCCGATTTCGTGCCGCACGATGCGGCTGCTGTTGCAGACAAGCTAAAGGATTTCAATATTGTCATCAAGCCGCTGAAAGATCCGGTGCTTGGACGAGACTTTAGTCGCGTGACGACTACTTTGCCTGAAGATAACAGACGCGTTGCGGAAGCGCTGGGGCGGTGTCTCTGACTGCCAACCAGTTAACGTCCGGTCTACCAACCTGCCCGATTTCGGAGACCTTTAGCGCGAAATTCAAAGAGAATGGCTCGCGGCGTTGGGAATTCTGTGGCTTCCGTGCCGCCGCCACCGAAAGCTTGTGAAAGATACTGCTCGGCTAGCCTTGCGTGTCGAGATGAGCAGGCGGGCATCTCCTGAAGTGGTGATGTCAGTCACGGATGGCGAGTCGGAAACGATGTCATCCTTGACCCGGGAGAAAAGGAGGCGAGCATGGTTTGTCCAAAATGCGGCAAGGAAGGTGCCGAACCCGGTGATGTTTTCTGTCCTCACTGCGGGTTCTCTCTTGCAACCCCAACCTCGGTACCCGAACGCGCCGTCGGCCTCGCTCAAAAAAAGCCTGGCACGGTGACGAATTCAGACGCCAGCAAAGGATTACAACTTTTCGGCACAGCGATATTTGTCGTTGCCGCGTTGCTCGCACCCGCCGTCGCTCTTTGGGTGGGATTGCCCAACTTTGGTGCGAGTGTTTTACCTTGGCTGTTCGGTGCCATAATGGTGGTCGGTTTGGTCATGATCTTCATCGGGTACAAGCTGCGCCACGGCCATTAGGGCACCACGAATGGAGCCCCTGCATACTGGGGCTGGCTCTTCGTCGGTACCCGGCGGTTTGGGCCCGCATTGGGCCTAATGATGGGCGTCGACCCGCCACAAGACGTGCTGGCCTGTGCATCGAACAGAGGCGTTGCACCAGTCAAAGGCATAGCTCAGGGGTTCCACCTTCAAGTCACGCCTTTGGCCATGCGATGTGTGCCGAGGGGAATCGGAGGAATTTGCTTCTATTGCTCCTGACGGGGCTGGTCTTCGTTTTGGCTTTGTTTTCCCCCGCTGATGCCGCGGGCTGAAATCCTTCACCCATCAGGGCTCCTGGCTGAGAATAACATCTGGTGATGAGGACACCGCCGCTACAGTAATAGGGCTGGGGATCTCAAATCCCGAGCGGGCTTCGCTGCAGTCCACGAACCGAATTCTGTGGTGCATGCATGCCAGAATACGGCACGTATGCGGAACTCTCGGGTCGCAGCCCCGGAATCCGCATACATGGCAGATTACGCCATGCATGCGCCACGCGGAGGCTTCTGGATTGACAATGGGACTGCTATCGTCAAAAAGCCCGCTTTCAGAGAGGCATTGAAGGTGACTGCCCTCGTACACAGCAGATCGCGCGACGTATGAAGCACTCGGGGGTTTTAGCCGG
>JBAUWE010000537.1:0-3070 GCA_049583595.1 Terriglobia bacterium | reverse complement strand
GCACTGCTTCGGCAGTTCTTCCGGCTCGGCGTCCGCGGAATTCAGCTCACCCACAACGGGCGCAATCAACTCGCCGACGGCGTTGGTGGAGGCAGAATGGGCGGCAGGCTCTCTCCGTTCGGCGTTGAGGTGGTGAAGGAAATGAACCGCCTGGGCATGATGGTTGGTGTTTCCCATCTGTGCGTTAACGGGGTTCTGCATGTGGCGGAAATTACGAAACAGCCGATTGTTTCAACCCACCAGAATCTTTCTCAATACGTGACCTCGAACCCGCCGGTGGAGCTGATTCCAGAAGAAGTCAAGGCCATTGTCTCCACGGGCGGGGTTGTGGGCATGAGGTATGACGTGGGGGTAACGCCCTACTCGTTGATAGCCGACGAGATCGAGTTTCTGGCGAAAAACGTCGGCGTTGAGCACATTGGTATCGCCTGGCTCGGCCATGACGTTGGCAACCCGGATCCCCATTACGTTCCCGGGTACACCCACCCCAAAAAGGTGTTTACCGGCCATGAGGCCGAGACCATGTATCAGCACTGGAGCCAATTTATAGAAATCCTTGCCGAGCGCGGATTCACCGAGCAGCAAATCGGTTTGATACTTGGGGGCAATTACCTGCGGATTTGGAAGCAGGTGCTTCCGGATTAGCGCGGGCGAGGCCAAAGAGATTTATGAATTGTGAATGATGAAGGATGAAAAGGGGCAGGCCAGACACGCCCCAGCGGCAGCAATGAGCCTGGTGGAATGAAAACAAGAGAGCGCCTCTCGCTTCGCGAGACCGCAGACACGAGAAAGCGCGTGTCTGCGCCACCCAGAGCCTCTCGCTTCGCGGGATCGCACACATTCCAAACTGCGCCACCCGCGTTCCGCTATCCCCAGGGATGGAAAGTTGTCTGAGAAAACCGGATCTGGGAGCCCGGGCGACTGGTTTCAGGGTCCATCGAGGGACTCTTAGCAGCCGGTGGGACTGTCTGGGGAAAAACGTGCTCCGTTGCACCCAAGTGGGTGTATATTTTCAATCGTAGGAAGAGCAAAAAGTTTATTCCGGTTAACTCGGGATCGGGTGGCCAGGTGAGCAGTGTGCTCGTTCCAGCACGGCAGATTCAGTTCGCTTTGAAGTTCGACTTCCAGGACGACTATCGAAATCAGTGGTCCGGTGTGCACCCTCGGAGTGGAAGGTTAACCTTCTTCCTCCGCTCTCATCCCGAATACCTCGCCAACGCAAACTGTGAAAATCCAACCACACCTCGACCCCGGAAATAGGGCCGGGCGCAACGCTTCGCGCACTCATTCGGCCGGCAAGTTTCGGAGGACGAGTAGTCGTGGCACTCCAACAAGATCTCGAGGAGGAATACATGGATAAGGAGAACCGCAGAATATTCATGAAGAAGCTGGGAGCTGCTTCGGCCCTGACGGCAGGGGGATTTATCAATTGGAACCCGCGCGCCTTGGGAGCGAATGAAAAAGTGGTGCTCGCGTTGATCGGCGGCCGGAATCAAGGACGCGGTGACGCTCTGCGCGCTATTCGGAGAGGAGGAGAATTCAAAACCTTCTGCGATATTGATCAGGCCATTCTCGACAGGCTCAATCCGGAGCTGGAAAAAGCCCAGGGCAAGAAGCCCGAGACAACCAGGGATTTCATGCGGGTACTGGACGACAAGGACATTGACGGCGTGATGATCGCCACACCCGACCATTGGCACGCCCGCATCGCGATGCTGGCCTGCCAGGCGGGCAAAGATGTTTACATCGAAAAACCGCTGACGCAAACCATCGACGACGGAAAGATGGTTGTGCAAGCGGCTCGCAAATACAAGCGGATTGCCCAGATGGGTACTCAGAATCGCAGCATGGATCATTTCACGAACGCTTTCGAGTATCTCAAATCGGGGAAGATCGGAAAGCTCTGTGAAATTACTGTGGCGGTACACCAAGTGCGCGAGAGCATCGGCAACCCGCCGGACAGCGAGCCGCCGGCGACGGTGGACTATGACCAGTGGCTGGGGCCGGCGCCCCAGCGGCCCTTCAACAAGAATCGCTTCCATTACAACTGGCGGTTCTTCTGGGATTACGGAAACACGGAACTGGGTAATCAGGGTGTGCACAGCCTCGACGTGGCCATGTGGGGCATCGCGACCCTGCGCGGAGGAATTCAGAACATCCTGCCGACCCATGTCTCCGGCCATTCCGCGATCTATTGGCTGAACGATGCCAAGGAAGTTCCCGACACACAGGCGCTCGTCTACGACTTCGGCGATTTTATGCTGACTTGGGAGCTGCGCAGCTTCTTCCGGGAACGTGCCCGGGAATTGGTGGGGGCCGCCGCTGTAGGCTTTCATGGCAGCGAAGCCTTGCTCATGGTCGGCCGCTCAGGCTGGAAGGTTTTCGCCAAGGACGGGAGCGAAGGGCCTGGAGAAATGATAGATAGAGAACGGTCGCCGGGCGCACATGAAAAGAACTTTATGGATTGCATCAAGAGCCGGCAACAACCCAACGCGGACGTAGAAATCGGCCGGCTCTCGACAATGATCTGCCACTTGGGAAATATTTGCACTCTCCTGAAGCGGGACATCGTGTTTGATCCCAAGACAGAAACTTTTGCGCATGACAAGGAAGCAAATGCCTGCCTGACCAAGGAGCATCGCAAACCGTACATTTTGCCTAAGGTCTGAGTGGCAAACAACTATGGTCACGGCGGAGGCGCAGGAGACGAAGAAGAGCTGTTCCGTTTCGACTTTTTGAGCTTCTGCTGTGATGAGCAGGTCGCAGGATAATCGTGCGCTAAACGAAGCCGGCGCTACCTGCTGCGGCGCGGCGGGTTTCTCCTCACACGCCCGTTGTCCTGCCTTGAGGGATTTCTACGAATTCCACGGAACTGGCTTTATAATCTGAACCGGAAACGCAGGAGCATATCCGCAGAAGACTGCTGACTGCGGATCACGGTGCTAAACCAGAAACTCTGCGGAGGCCGAAATGATGAACACAGGTTGGGGAATGAGGTTAGCCGCTTCGCTGGCGTTCACTGGGCTGTTCACAATCGCGTCTGGGAGGAAACTGATGGGAGCCGATTTTC
>JBAUWE010000536.1:0-3908 GCA_049583595.1 Terriglobia bacterium | reverse complement strand
GCTGGCGACTGAATCGCTGCCTGTTCGTGGGCGATGCCGGGATGGTCTGGGCGGCCAACCAGGAACGCCTCAGTCGTGGTGGCGGGCGCTATATCCTGTGCATGCCCATCCAACGCGGCGGCGAG
The DNA here is from genome assembly GCA_049583595.1 of Terriglobia bacterium. GTDB lineage: Bacteria > Acidobacteriota > Terriglobia > UBA7540 > UBA7540 > SCRD01. The sequence goes on along the minus strand of JBAUWE010000536.1, from coordinate 3,783 downwards.
GTGGCCGAGGCTGGCCGTTCTGCCACTGTTACAAGAAACGACCGACACGTGGCTCTGAGCGATCCCATGGACAGGCGACTGCTCAACTCGGCACTGGAGGCATTTTTCGCTGCGTATCGAGATGCCCGCTATCAAGGCGTCGCGATCACCGTCCCCTCGTGTTAGCGCCGGCCCAAAAACGGATCAAAACGGCCGGTTTAGAATTGGAGGAGCGAGAAGAGGCGCCGCGCCTGAATGGGCAACGACGCCGACGGGTGGTCAGGAAGTGATCTGGTCCTTCATCCGGTAGCTCTTGCCCTCGATGAGCACGGTCTCGGCATGGTGGAGCAGGCGGTCGAGGAGCGCGGAGGTGAGGGTGGCATCGTTGTTGAAGATCTCCGCCCACTGCTTGAACACGCGGTTGGAGGTAATGACCAGGGCGCCGCGCTCGTAGCGGCGGCTGACGATCTGGAACAGCAGATCGGCACCGGCCTTGTCGATGGGGAGATACCCAAGCTCGTCAAGGATCAGCAGGGCCGGTCTGAGATACCGATCGAGGGCCGGCTTCAGCCGCCCGCCGCGCTGGGCAGCGGCGAGGGTGTTGATCACCTCCACGGCACCGGCGAACAGCACCGAGTGGCCGCACTGGCAGGCGTGATAGCCCAGGGCGATGGCCAGGTGAGTCTTGCCCAGGCCCACGCCGCCGAGGAAGATCACGTTCGCCTTGTCCTCAAGGAAGCGCAGGCGGAAGAGCTCCTGGACCTGAAGGCGGTTGATCCGGCGCGGCCAGTCCCACTGGAAGGCATCGAGGGTCTTGAGCACCGGGAAGCGGGCCAGGCGGATACGCCGGGCGATGCTGCGCTGCTCGCGCTCAAGGGCCTCCCCGTGCAGGAGGCTGGCCAGGTAGGGGATAGGGCCCCAGTGGTCCTGGGCGGCCTGCTGGGCGAGGGACTGGTAGTGCGCGGCCACGAAGGGCAGCTTCAGGTAAGCGAGATCCTTGGGCAAGGTCTCGGCGCTGGGGGTCTTGGGGGGAGCGGCGGCGCTCATGTCGAGTCCTCCGTATCGGCTTTGCCAACGCCTTGGGCGTCGGCCTGGGGATCGGCCTCAGGCGGTGCGGCGGCCTCCGGGAGGCCCGCCGCATAGACCGAGAGGTCCGGCTGCGGCAGGTCCAGCTCAAGCAGATCGGCGCGCCGGGTCAGATGCAGGGCGGGCGGCTCGGGGCGCAGCCGGGCGCGGCTTTCGAGCAGGTTGGCGACGTACTCGCAGCTGAACGCCTGGAAGGCGAAGGCATCCTCCAGGGCTCTGGCCACCGGATCGAGGCCGTAGATCTCGCTCAAGGCCACGATCTTCTGCACGTGGTGGCGGGGGTTGAGGCGCCGCTGGGCCAGGGCCTGGTAGTAGGCCTCGGCGCGCGGGGAGAGGGCGAGGAAGCGCCCGAAGAGCTTTTGCTCGCGTGCCCCGCGCCGTTGGGCGAGCAAGGCCTTGGGGTGATCGGGATCCTCGATGTCCTGGAAGCGGTCGTAGCAGCGCGGATGGCGCGCAACAAGCCGGTCCTGGTGGTACAGGCACAGCCGATCGGCATAGACCTTCAGCGTCAGGGGGCGGCCGGCGTACTGCGCCGGCACCGAGTAATGGTTGGTCTCGTAGGTGACGCGAAAGCGGCTGGAGGCACGCACCGACTGGACGCTGGCGCAGTCGAAGGGAGCGGCGGGCAACGGATGCAGCAGCGCCTGCTCCTCGGCGAAGCGATCCAGCGGGCGTTGATGGGTCTCCCCGTGCACGCGCACATTGGCGATGGTATCGAGCCACACCCGCGCGGCCGGATTCAAGGCACTGAAGTTGGGGATCGCGAGCCCACCCAAGAAGTTCTTCTTCACATAGCCCACAGCCGACTCCACCCGCCCCTTCTCGTTTCCCTTGCCGACGTTGCAGGGGGTGATGGTGAAGCCGGCGTAGTCGGCAAAGTCGCGGTAGCGGGGATTGAACACCGGGGCCTCGCCGGTGAGACGGCGCAGCACGGCCGACTTGAGGTTGTCGACCATGATGCGCGCCGGGACCCGGCCACCGAAGGCCTCGAAGGCCTGGAGGTGGCAGGCGAGAAACTGCTCCATCCGCTGGGAGAGGGTGAACGCCAGATACATCAGGCGGCTGTAGCAGAGCACCATCACGAAGAACGAGAGTTTACGGCGGGTGCTGCCCACCGCCACCGTGCCGTATGCCCCCCAATCGACTTGGGCACACTCGCCGGGGGCGAAGGCGAGGGTGAGATAGGCCGGACTGTGGCGCGGGCGCACGGTGTGGACATAGTCCTTCACGATGGTCACGCCCCCCTCGAAACCCACCTCCTGCAAGCGCTGGAAGATCTGCTGGGCGGTGTAGGGATGGGCCTCCAGCCACTGGCGGATCTGCGCCTTGTAGGGGTCGAGCTTGCTCGCGCGCGGCGGCCGTCGGGGTGGGCGGTAGTGCGGCTCGGCCAGCCACTTGGTGACGGTCTTCGCCTCCAGGCCCAAGGCGCGGGCGATCTGGCCGCGGGTCAGCCCTTGGCGTCGATGGGCATCGTGAATACGGCAATAGGTGGCATAGTCGATCATGGCGGCCCGTCCTCTGCGTGCCGGCCCAAGGCCGCGCGCATCCGGCGCAGGGCAGCCGCGGCGTGCTCGGGGGAGCGCGGCGGCGCCTTGGGCGCCGCACACGCGCCGGCCGGTACCGGTGGCGCCACCTCCAGCGAGAGCACCTGATACAGCGGTGCCTCGAAGGCGAGCAGCCCGACACGGATCAAGACCGCCCGGGCCTCGGCCAGCTCCCCCGGGGCGAAGCCGAGCAAGCGCTCGATCGAACGGTCGGCGTAGAAGCTTAAGCCCCGGGCGTCGGCCACGGTGACCAACAGCAGATACAGCGCCAGCGCCGCGCGGTCGCAGCGCTCCAGGTAGTGCTCACGCACCAGGCGCTGATCGACCCAGCTGAACTGCCGGGGGACCCGCCGCACGCGCGAGGGGATCAACAGGTGTTTTTCCATGGCCGCCTCCTGGGGCGGCCTGGCCGCCGCTGAGGATGTCCTGCCCCAATTGTTGGAGGCGCTGGCCGGTGACGGCGATGTCCTCTTGTAGCGCAGAGCCGGTTAAGTTGGCGATAAGTCCAATCAGAACAAAGGGTTGGGCGCTGAAGAGATCTTGTAGCGCAACGGCCGCCAAACTCGGCGATTCCCATGTCGATTCAACGACTTGCGCCATCGAGTCTTCTTGTAGCGCAACCGCCCCTTGTGAGCCGGTGCGCCGCCAGTAGCCGGGGTGCACCGCCCGCCAGGCGCGTACGCGCTGCACGTTGGCGCCCCCCCGGAAGTACCCCCGGTTGGCCGCCTTGCCCAGCCAGCGTCGTTGACTGGCCGCCTTGCTGGCGCGTCGGCACTCGGGTCGGGAGCAGTAGTGTTGGTGGTACCGGTTGCGCGGATCGGGTTGGAACAATTCTCCGCAATACCGGCACTTACGTTGTCGTAAGCGTTTCATCGGTCGGTTCTCCACTGTACCCCAAGGATGGGAGAACCGCCGGATGAACGGGTGAACAGACAGCACCAGCTGAGCCGCCAGCCGCCGAGCGATGCCGACGGAAGAAGAGGAAGAAACAATTTAAATAGAGAACAGCGAAGAAGAACGCGAGGAATGTTTTCTACAGTTTTGGACCGGCTGTTTCACGGTACTTTTGGAACGGCGCTGACAGCGATCAAGCAGTACGAGGGGCTGAAATACAGCGACGACGACACCGACGCCTGCTGGCTGGCGAAGCTGCTGCGGCTGGGGCTGTTGTCCG
>JBAUWE010000535.1:0-13857 GCA_049583595.1 Terriglobia bacterium | reverse complement strand
GTCCTCGACTATTGCACAGCGCCTTCTTCTTGCGAACCATTCGCATATGGAAGGACACAGATACTGTACAAAAATGTCAAGATTACGTTCGGTCGGTTCTCCTGTCAAGAACAATCTTTTCCGCCGGAATAGAAACCGGGGATTTTGCTTGACACTCAGTGGGCTAGTGTGCTAGTCTATATGATGCCGGTTTCAGGGGGCCGGTGCTCATTAGAAAATTAAGCAGTCTTGCTCAACTGTTTAATGGCCGTAAGTAACTGAAATCATTAGGATGCGCTTTTGGCCACCAAAATGCGTGGGACAAAAAAACACGTTTTTTAAAAAACAAAGCGGAGAAGTTACTGAAAACAAAGGTTTGGCCACCAAAAACAAAGCGGAACAAACCCAAAAACAAAGCGGAGAAGTTGTTGAAAACACGTTCCTGTGGAAAAAACAAACCCAAAACAAACCCAAAAACAAACCCGGCCATGTTGTTGAAAACAAATAAGGGCTGAAAAACGAACCGGAGAGAGCACTCCCCCGGTCCACCACCTGCCCGTAATAGTCTCTTCTCCGCCCCCGCGGTGCCCTTCTGTATGAAATTTTTGAGGATCGGACCTTGCGACTTCTTGAAACCAGCGGCCACTGCCGCTGTGGGCAGACATTCAGCTTTCTGAGCTTCATCGACGTGCTACAATTTCAGCGCATGGCAGGCAACGGCGCCAATTCGATCCGTATCATGGGCATTGACCCGGGCCTCAACATCACCGGCTACGGCATCATCGAACGCCGCCGCCAGGGGACGGCTCTGGTGGAAGCCGGCGTGATTCGACTGCCGCGGGCCGAGGGAAACAACCTGCCCCTGCGCCTGGAAATACTCTTCAAGGGCATTCAGGATGTGGTGGAGGAATTCCGGCCGGAGGTCGTCTGCCTGGAAGAAGTTTACAGCCACGCCGACTATCCCCAAACCGCCGTGCTGATGGGCCACGCGCGCGGGGTGATCTGCCTGGCCGCCCGGCTGGCGCTGGTTCCGGTTTTTCCCATGGCAGCCAGGCGAATCAAGCAATCGGTCACGGGCAACGGGAACGCCTCAAAGCTCCAGGTGCAGCGGGCCGTGCAGCAGCATTTTTCACTGCCCGCGCCGCCGCGGCCGCCGGACGTGGCCGATGCGCTGGCCGTGGCGTTATGCTATATGAATACGCTTCGGGTTCCCACCAACGGCATTCGGCTCAAGGGCGGGCGAACGCGGTAGGATGGGTACTCAGCCCGGGTAAGGCCCCGGGATGCGGCAACATTCATCGAAGGAGTCATTCTCTGATCTCAGAAGTCACCGGCGAAGTTCTCTATGACCGCATTGCGCACAATTCCCTGCTGGTGCGGGTCAACTCGATCTGTTATGAAGTTTTTGTGCCGTCCGGAATCGCGGCCCGGCTGCGCCAGGCGGCGGAGCAGGAGCGGAAAAATCCCCTGACCCTTTACACCATTTATTACATCGACGGAGGGATGGCGGGCGGCCATCTGACGCCCAAGCTGGTCGGTTTTCTTGATCCGCTGGACCGCGAGTTTTTCGAGACCTTCACCAAGGTGCCGGGCGTCGGATTTATGCGGGCGCTGAAGTGCCTGATCCGGCCGCTCAATGAAATCGCCCTGGCCATCGAGCACGGCGACACGGAACTGCTGAAAAAGCTGCCCTACATCGGCGCCAAGACCGCCGAGCGCATTGTCACCGACCTGCGGGGCAAGATGGCAAAATTTGCCCTGGCCCACAGCGACCAGCCGCTTTCCGTCGAAACCGAAACCGTCTCCGACCTGAAGATGGAGGCCATCCAGGTGCTCGAGCAGCTGGAGTATTCGCGCTCCGAGGCGCAGCGAATGGCCGGTGAAATACTTTCGCGGCATAAGAACCTGAAGTCGATTGATGAATTCCTGCGCAAGGTGTTTGAACAGCGGCAGGAAACAACAAACAGTTGAAAGCTGCCGCGGGATCAGTAAAACTCAAGAGATATGTCCAGAGTTCGATTAGTATCGCCGGATCTAATTTCGCAGGATGAAGAGGCTTTTAACCAGACCCTGCGGCCGCCCTCGCTTGAGCAGTACGTGGGGCAGCGCAAAACGGTTGAGAAGCTCTCCATCGCTCTGCAGGCGGCGCGGCAGCGCTCGGAACCGGCCGAGCACACGCTGCTCTACGGACCGCCGGGTCTGGGCAAAACCACACTGGCGCACATCATCGCCAACGCCATGGGCGCCAAAATCGTCTCCAGTTCCGGTCCCGCTCTAGAACGGACCGGCGACCTGATGGGCATCCTGACCAACCTGGGAGAAGGTGACATCCTCTTTATTGATGAAATCCACCGGCTGCCTGCAAACATCGAAGAGTTTCTCTACCCCGCCATGGAAGACTTCAAGGTTGACTTTGTGGTGGACAAGGGAATGTTCGCCAAGACGATCAACGTTCCGCTGAAGAGGTTCACTCTGGTGGGCGCGACGACAAGGGCCGGAAACCTTTCAGCCCCTTTGCGGAACCGGTTTGGCCTGTTCTTCCATCTCGAGTTCTACCCCGTCGAAGACCTGGAAAAGATCATTCTGCGCTCAGCCCAGATCCTGGAAGTTCCCATCGATGACGCCGGAGCCGCAGAAATAGCCCGGCGGTCGAGAGGCACCCCGCGCATCGCCAACCGGCTGCTCAGGCGGGTTCGAGACTTTGCCGACGTGAAAGCGGACGGCAAAATTACAACGGAGGTTGCCCACCAGGCTTTGCAGCTGGAAGGCGTGGATGAGCAGGGGCTGGACGATCTGGACCGGAACTTTCTTACCACGATCATCCGCCTTTACAAGGGAGGACCTGTGGGTGTGGAGGCCATGGCCGCCACTTTGAACGAAGAAGTCGATACGCTGGTGGATATGGTTGAGCCTTACCTGCTCCAGCGGGGCTTTGTCAGCCGCACCCGGAGCGGGCGCATGGCCAATGAGCCGGCGTACCGGCACCTGAGGATGTCCATGCCGGGGAAATCACCGGGGCTATTTGAAAGTTAGGGCAAGGCAGGTTCAACGCCTGAATTCCAATCGATGAAACGAGTTTTTCTTTCTTTGGGATCCAATCTCGGCAACCGGTCTGGAAACATCCAAGAGGCGCTTGATGCGCTTACTGCCGCAGGCCTGGAAGTCCGGCGCGTTTCTTCGTTCTATCGCACCGAGCCTGTGGAGTTCCGCCAGCAACCATGGTTCATCAACTGTGTGGCGGAGGTTTTGACTGAGCTTCTTCCGCTGCAACTGCTGAAGGCCGTTCAAAGGGTGGAGCACAGCCTGGGCCGGCGGCGTGTGGTCAACAAGGGGCCGCGCACGATTGACATCGACATCCTGCTCTACGAGAATGTTGTGGTTCGTTCCGCGGCATTGAACATCCCGCATGAGAGCATGGCCCAGCGCAGGTTTGTCCTGATACCCCTGGGCGAAGTCGCGCCCGGGCTTCGGCATCCGGTGACCGAGCGGACCGTGACGGAAATGCTGAGCGACACGGCGGACGCCAGCCAGGTGGTCCGCATCCAATCGCCGGCCGACACAGGCGAACATTAGCAGGGCTTCAACCGCAGAGATTTTTGGGGTGTAAAATAAGCGCCATCATTTTTCACAGAGAAGGTATCTGGATAAGAACATGTTGAAACTATCACAGGGGCCCGGCGCTCCTGGCCGGGGGGACAGCCGTGGCTAAAATGCCAGCCTACGAACCTCCGCGATTTATCGCCGTTGAGGGCCCGATTCGAGTGGGGAAAACCACCCTGGCCGACATCCTTGCCGATCGCCTGAACGCCGACCGCATGCGCGACGTGGACGACAACCCCTTTCTCAAGGGGTTTTACCATGAAAAGTCCGGCGCGGCCTTCACGAGCCAGATGTATTTTCTGGTGGAACGCTTCAGGCAGTACCGCGCCCTCGACGTCTCAGGCTCAGCAAATCGGACCATCGTCAGCGACTACATTTTTGAGAAGGACAAGATATTTGCCTATCTCAATCTCAGCGACGCGGAATTGCAGCTTTACGAGCAGTATTATCAGGTTTTTGCCGAGCAGGTCCCTATCCCCGATCTGGTGATATACTTACAGGCGAAACCGGAGATGCTGAAGAAGCGGATTGAGAAGAAGAACGTCGCTTTTGAGAGCCGCATCTCGGAAGATTATCTTGAGGCAGTTGTCAACGCTTACGAACACTTCTTCTTCCGCTACCGTTCCAGCAATCTGCTGGTGATTGAAACGTCCGAGATCGACTTTGTCGACCGGAACGAAGATTTGAAGCAGTTGCTCCAACGGCTGACGCAGCCGGTACGAGGTACCCAGTACTTTTTGCCGCTTGGATCCGCTTCTACGGACTGAGACGGTCGAAAACAAAGGTGAAAGCCGCATTTCCCCTCTCCAGGCTGATACCCGGGGTTGGGGACCAAGATCGTTTCGACCCTCTCAGTCCAGGCAAGTTGAGCCCCGGTAAGGGCTTTCTGGCGTCGCGTTGCAACGACTCCAGAACAAATTGTACTGCGACCGAGAGGTTTTTTATTTCTGCCCGGGGCGTGTCGGGCAAATGGTCAGCGCGCCCTGATTTTCTGATGAGGAGGTAGTGCCATGGACCCCACAACACAGGCCGTGAGCAAAATTACCGTCCCTTTAATTCTTGAACGGAAGCTCCGCGGCGAAAAGATCACCGCCCTCACCGCTTACGATTATCCGACCGCTCGCCTGGTAGACGAGGCGGGAATTGACATCCTTCTGGTGGGCGACTCCCTGGCCCAAGTTGTTCTGGGTTATGACTCCACCGTTCCGGTAACATCAGACGAAATGCTTCATCATCTCCGAGCGGCGCGCCGCGGTGTCCGCCGCGCACTGCTGGTGGCAGACCTGCCTTACGGTTCCTACCACCTGGGAGAGCGGGACACTCTGCGGACGAGCCTGCGCTTCATCAAACAGGGCGGAGCCGAGGCCATCAAGATTGAAGGCGGCCGGAAGCGCTCCCGCCTGATCCGGCGGATGGTGAATGCTGAAATTCCCATCATGGGCCACATCGGCCTGACGCCACAATCGGTCCATCGGTTGGGCGGGTATGGCGTCCAGGGCAGAACTCTGGATTCAGCAAACGAACTCATGTCCGACGCCCAGGCGTTGGAAGATGCCGGCGTTTTCGCGCTGGTACTGGAGGCCATTCCACGTGAACTTGCGGCCATGATCACCCGCAGGTTGCGCATTCCAACCATTGGCATTGGCGCCGGCCCCGATTGCGACGGCCAGGTGCTGGTGTTCCACGATCTCGCCGGACTTACATTTCAGCACCCGGCAAAATTTGTGCGGCCTTATGCAGATATTCGCAGCACGCTGCACGATGCACTCTCGTGTTTCAAGGAAGACGTCGTGGAAGGTCGGTATCCTGACGACAGCGAATCTTATCACTGCCCTCAGGCCGTCCTGGAGCAATTTGAGAAGGTGGTTTCCGGCCAGCCACGTTCCTGAACAAGAAGTTTCAAGTGTCTCTTCCGGGAGTCCTGTCGGTTTTGCAAAAGTGCAAACGGTTCATACCTTGACCGAGTGACTTGCCCGCCAGGGACACCGCTCTGAAACAACTTATGCGCCTGATCACTTCTGTTAGCGAAATGAAGGCCCTGACGCGGGGAACCCGTTCCCGCGGTAAATCCGTGGGATTGGTTCCCACGATGGGTGCTTTGCACAAAGGGCACATCACCCTGATCCGCCAGGCCAAACAACAGTGTGATGTGGTAGTGACCTCGGTGTTTGTGAATCCCACTCAGTTCGGACCCGAAGAGGACTTCGAGCGCTATCCACGTAATCTTGATAAAGACTTCAACCTGCTCAGTTCTTACAACATTGATACCGTCTTTGCTCCGTCCACGGAGGAAATGTACCCGGAGGGATTCCAGACGTTTGTAGAACCGGGACCGCGGGGGGAGATTTACGAGGGGGCCGCACGCCCGGGACATTTTCGCGGTGTCTCTACTGTGGTTGTCAAGCTTTTGAATATCGTGCAGCCGGACATGGTGTATTTCGGACAGAAAGATTTTCAGCAGGCAATTATGATCCGCCGTCTGGTGGAGGACCTCAACCTCAATGTTCGCCTGGTACTATGCCCCATCGTGAGGGACGAGGATGGCCTGGCGATCAGTTCACGCAATGGCTATCTCAAACCAGCACAGCGAGAGTCGGCCCTTGCGCTTTCTCGAAGCCTCCGCAGAGCCGAAGAGCTGGTGCATTCCGGTGAATCCGACGCAAGGAAAATCCTGGAGGAAATGCGAGGTATGTTCGAGGAAAGTTCCCGGATAAGGGTCGACTACCTCGCGATAGTCAATCCCTTGTCGTTTGAACCCGTTTCCCGCATCACGACAGGCACCCTTGCCCTGGTGGCGGCGCGCATAGATCGTGTCAGGCTGATTGACAACGCTATCCTTGGCCCTGTCGGAACTTCTCCGGAAGACCTTTTGCAAATGGCTCTCTCCGCCCCGGCCGTAAGCACTACGGAAGCCCGAGCCCCCGGTATCGACGCAGAAGCAGTTATGCACAAGATAGAAGGCTGTCGTGACTGCGCCGCAATATCAACAATTCTTCTTCCACCGCGTGAGTTCATGGCCAGCTACATCAAGCGCGACTATCCCGATCTCAGTTCAGTCCGGACGGCTGTGATTGGACGCCATGCCACGGCGCGTGTTGATAATTCGTTCTATCGCAACAATGGGCGACCCAACCGTTTTGTGACAGCTCTCTACGATCTGCTGGGAATAACCACCTTTGCGGAATTCAAGAAGAGATTTATCCTCACGGACGTCATCCAGTGCCATACGTCCGCCCCGAGGGTGCCGGATAAAGCCATGCACTACTGCTCCCGGCATTTGCGAAATGAACTCTCTCTGTTTCCGAACCTGGAATCCCTGGTAGTGCTGGGCGAGGACGCGTATCTTGGGGTCCAACGGTTTCTGCTGGAGCGCGGCCCGGATAAGCTCCAGTCCTTTTCCAATTTCATGGGATCAGAGGGCTGGGTTGAGGAGCGAGCTGACATCTCCTGCCTCGACAACCGCTCCGTCAGAATTTTCTATTGCCACCACCCCTCGCTGGGCTATCAACGAAGCCCGTCCCTGGCCTCAGCGCTTGCAAAATAGTAAAAGACGCTCCCCGCTTACAGTTTCAATGCGGCCAAAACCAGCTGGATGTGCCCGTCCACTTTCACGCGGGGGAATACGGCTTTCACCCTCCCCTTTGCATCGATGATGTAGGTCGACCTGACAATTCCCATGCTTTTCTTGCCGTAAAGCGTCTTCTCCTGCCAGGCGCCATAGGCTTCAAGGGTCTTGTGGTCCATGTCACTGGCGAGTGGAAAGTTCAACTCGTATTTGTCGCGGAACTTTGCGAGTTTTTCCGGAGAGTCGGCACTCATCCCCACCACTTTGGCTCCAAGCTTGTCCAGTTGTTTTCTGGCATCACGAAACTCGTGAGCTTCCCGTGTTCAACCAGGGGTGTCGGCTTTTGGAAAAAAATAAAGAACCAATGTGCTGCCCTTGAAATCACTCAGCTTGATTGGCTTCCCGGAATCCGATGGAAGTGAAAAACCCGGCGCTTTGTCTCCAACTTTCAGCATGGTCGGCTCCTCTCGCGAACAATTACTTCTCCTGAATTACTGAGACTCCTTTGCGGTGGGCTTTGAAAGCGTCTTACCGCCGGATTCGGGCGCGCTTGTTCCCGATGTACTCGAGGCCTTCATCAGCGATTCATAAGCCTCGCGGTATTGCTGATTGCCAGAATCAAGTTTCTGAGCCCGCTGAAATTGTTCCAGAGCTCCCTTCCGGTTGCCAGCGGCTTTGAGCGCCAGTCCCAGATTGAAGTGCCCGGCGGGATTGTTCTGCTTGATGCGCAATACCTGTCCGTACTCAGCGATTGCGCCATTCCAGTTTTTCTTCTTGTAGTACGCCGTGGCAAGATTATTGTGGGCAGTCGAGTAGTCAGGATTCAATTGGATGGCCCGCTGATATTGCTTGATGGCGTCATTCAGGCTTCCCTCCTGCTGCAGGGCAAGACCCAGATTGTTGCAGGCGGCAGCGTACTTGGGATTCAACTGCAATGCCTTTTGATATTGTTCGACTGCGGCCTTCAGGTTCCCGGCCTGCCGCAGGGCGTTGCCTAAATTGTTGTAGGGCTGGGCCCAATCCGGCTGCAAAGCGATGGTATTGCGGTACGAGGTCATTGCTGCATTCAGATCACCCGCCATCGCCAGTGCGTTGCCCAGGTTGTCATGGGCGATGGCCCAGCCCGGTTTCAGCCTCACGGTCAAGCGGAATTCTTTTATCGCCGGGGCCAACCTCCCTTGCTGGGCAAAGGTCAGTCCCAGGTCATTATGGGCGCCGGGATTGTCAGGATCAATTCGAAGCGCCTTTTCAAATTGCTTCACCGCTCCATTGAGATTCCCTTCCGAGCGAAGCAGCGTACCCAGATTGTAGTGCGCATCGGCGTTTCCGGGATCCAGACGGGTAGCCCGAAGATATTCCAGCATGGCATAGCTTTGCTTGTGTTGCTGACTGTATGCGTTGCCCAGGGCAACGTGAGCCTCCGGCCAGTTGGCCTCAAGCTTCACTGCCTTCTGGTAGTGAACAACGGCCTCTTTCAGTGACCCCTTGGCCTCCAGTTTCTGGCCGGCCGCGAACTGCTCCCGTGCCGCTGCGCTCCATTTCACGCTGGTACGTTGCGCGGTTGCGCGTCTCCCTTTCGTTGCCTGCGGCGACTCGGCGCGGCACAGGCCGGGACCGAAAAGGGCGATAGTCGCCAGCAAAAAAGCCCGTGAGGAAAACGATTTCAAGATCATAGGACACCAGCCCCGCAGAACTGGCAACTCCAGGAACTTTACCTTCACACACAGGGTCGCTGCGCTACACAATCACGAAAGCTCTTTCCGCAGCACTTCCTGCACCAGCTTCGGCTGCGCCTGCCCCCGCGTGGCCTTCATCACCTGGCCCACAAACCATCCGATTGTGGCCGTCTTACCCTGCCGGTATTGCTCAGCCTGCCTTGGGTTAGCGGCGATAATTTCCCGGGCGACCACTGCAATTTTGTCAGGATCAGTAATCTGCTCAAGCCCCTTGTCACTGACAATCTGGCTCGCCGATTTTCCCGTCTTGAACATTTCTGCCAGGACGTCCTTGGCCATCTTTCCGGAGATCGTATTCCCGGCAATCAGCTTGATCAGTCCTGCCAGATTTTCCGGCCTTACCGGACTTTCATGGATCTCCTTGCCGTTCTCCTGCAGCAAATAGCTCAAATCATTCAGGACCCAGTTGGCCGCCAGCTTGGATTCCCCGCAAGCCTTCGCAGTCTGTTCAAAGTAGTCCGCGGAGTCCCGCGAAGCTGTCAGCACGCTGGCGTCCTGCCGGGGTAGGGCGTATTCGGTCTGGAACCTTTGCTCCCGGGCATGGGGAAGCTCCGGCAGAGACTGCCGAACCTCTTCCTTCCACTCCTCTGTCACAGCCAGCGGCAGAAGGTCAGGCTCGGGAAAATACCGATAGTCGTGTGCAAATTCTTTTGACCGCATCCCGTAGGTACGCTGCTCGCGGCTGTCAAACAGGCGGGTTTCTTGAGAAATCTTGCCGCCGCCTTCAAGCACCTCGATCTGGCGCTCCACCTCATAGGCCAGCGCCCTTTGAAGAAACCGGAAAGAGTTGAGGTTCTTCACCTCGGTCTTGGTTCCGAAGGCTGTAGCGCCTTTTTTACGCACACTGACATTGGCATCAACCCGAAGGCTACCCTCTTCCATGTTGCAGTCAGAAACCTCAAGGTAAAGCATCAGCGTTTTCAGCCGGGTCAGGTAGTCGTAAGCCTCTTCCGGGGAGCGCAGGTCCGGCTCACTGACAATTTCAATCAGCGGCACGCCCGAGCGGTTCAGGTCGATATAGGTCTTCTCCCCGGAATCTGAAAATCCTTCGTGAAGAGACTTGCCTGCGTCTTCCTCCATATGGACGCGTGTGATCCCGACCCTCTTCTTGACGTCTGCTACTTCGATGTCAATCCAGCCATCTTCGGAAAGCGGCTCATCGTATTGCGAAATCTGGTAACCCTTGGGCAGGTCAGGATAGAAGTAATTCTTGCGCGCAAAACGGGAGCGCGAATTAATGCGGCAGTTGAGCGCCACCGCCGCTTTCACGGCCATCGTCACCGCCTCACGGTTCAGGACCGGCAGAGCACCCGGCAGGCCCAGGCACACCGGGCAAGTATTCTGGTTCGGGGGATCTCCAAAGTGCGTCGAACACGAACAGAAGATTTTTGACCTGGTGAGGAGCTGGACGTGGACCTCCAAGCCTATGACAGGTTCGTACTGGGCCAGGGTTTCAGGGGGTAGCGTTGTCAGCGTAGACATCAAAGCTCCGATTGTTTTCGATGTGTGCGGGGCGCCCGATGGCTTCCCTGCTAAGCGCCTTAATTCGTTGCAATTCGATATTATACATGACGCCTGAAGCAAATCTGCCGTGCGCCCCACAGCAAGTTGTGTTTATATGGCAACGGAAAGACCGTTGAGGACATCCACCTAACTGTAAAACGTGGCATTCCACGCATTTTTTGTGCTCAGCACACCGGAATCGGGAATACTTCGTTGAGTTGAGTCGAGCGGCATGCGTATAATCAAAGTTAGAGAGGGGCTATGGCAAAAGCAAAAACCTTAGGTGAATTGAAGAAGTCCGGCTATCGCAGACAGGGTGTAAGGGATGAGATGCGCGCTAATCTGGTCCGCAAACTGCGCGATGGGGAACCGATGTTCCCCGGCATTGTGGGATTTGAAGACACCGTCATCCCGCAGATTGCAAATGCCATTCTTTCGCGGCACAATTTCATCCTCTTAGGACTGCGTGGCCAGGCCAAGAGTAGAATTCTGCGATCGCTTGTTTCGCTGCTGGATAAGGAAGTCCCGTTCATCGCGGGTTGCGAAATCAACGACGACCCGCTCAATCCCATATGCCGAGCCTGCCATGAGTTGGTCGCAAGCGAAGGCGATGCGACGCCCATCGATTATCTGCCGCGCGACCAGCGTTATGTTGAAAAGCTGGCCACTCCCGACGTAACCATCGCGGACATTATCGGCGACCTCGATCCTATCAAGGCGGCCCGGGGCGGACACGCGCTCTCCAGCGAGCTGACCATTCATTACGGACTCTTGCCGCGAGCCAACCGCGGCATCTTTGCCATCAACGAACTTCCCGATCTTGCAGGCAAGATCCAGGTAGGGTTGTTCAACATCATGCAGGAAGGAGACGTGCAGATTAAGGGTTATCCGGTTCGTCTGCCGCTGGACGTGGTGCTGGTCTTCACCGCCAATCCGGAAGATTATACGGCGCGAGGCAAGATCATTACTCCGCTGAAGGACCGCATCGGCTCAGAAATCCGCACGCACTATCCCACGACTCTCGAACACGGCATCGCCATTACCTCTCAGGAAGCCTGGAGCGAGCGGGACGGAGCGCTCCGACTTACGGTCCCCGATTTTGTCCGCGAACTGATCGAAACCATCGCGTTTGAGGCCCGGGAAGAGAAAAAGATAGACAAACGAAGCGGTGTCAGCCAGCGGATGCCCATCACGTGTCTCGAAAATGTCATCTCCAACGCTGAGCGCCGCGCCCTGACCCGAGGCGAGAAGACGGCAGTCCCTCGCCCTTCTGATATCTATGCCGGCTTGACCTCATTAACCGGAAAGTTTGAGCTTGAATACGAAGGCGAGCTGCGAGGCGCAGAAAACATAGCGCGCGACGTCATCCGGCAGGCCAACGCTCGCGTTTTCAAGAAATACTTTGATGACGTGCCGCTGCAATCCCTGGTCCAGTGGTTTGAGCTTGGCGGGGCCCTGAAATATGAGGAAAACGCCGCCACGGCGGACCTCTACGGGCAATTCAAGAAGATCCAGGGCCTACTGGAAACAACACATGCGCTCGGCATGAAACCCAAGGACGATCCCGCGCTGCTGGTCTCAGGCGCAGAATTCATTCTGGAAGGGCTCTACGCTCTCAAAAAGATCAGCCGCAACGAGGAACTGGGGTTCTACGTGGAACGCCGGACCGCCGAGCCCATCAGCGAGCCTGCAGAAGGGGTCGGCCGCCGCCATCGTCCGTTGAACTAACCAGGGATTTGGGCCGCCTGCCCCGCCAGACGGATCAAGAGGGTCACCCCCAATGAAATACATCAAATACGGCAAGCACATCCCGAACCCGTTTGAAGACTTGAGCGCCGAAGACCTGATGCAGATGCTCCAAGACTATTTGCTCGACAGCGGCTACTTCAATCAGTATTACGGCGACTACGAAATGGACTCCGAAAAAACAATGGAGAAGTTGCGGGAAGCATTGATGGAGGCCCTGGAACAAAAAGGGATGATCTCGGATGAACTCCTCGATGAAATGCTGGAGAATCCCGAGAATTCAACGCTCTCGGAAGCCCTCGACCGCATGCTGCAGCAACTGGCGGACGAGGGCTATGTCTCCATTGAACAACCCCCGCAGGGCACTGTCAAAGAGCCACGGCCGGGCCAGATGGGACGGGGCGAAGGACGGACAACGTTTGAAATCACCGACAAGGCGCTGGACTTCCTCGGCTTCAAGACGCTGAAGGACCTGCTGGGGTCGCTTGGGAAATCCAGCGTCGGCCGCCACGCTACCCGCGAACTGGCCACCGGAGTTGAGTCCGATGGATCGAGCCGCCGCTATGAATTTGGCGACACTCTCAACCTGGACGTCAATGCCACGTTGCTTTCCGCCATCAACCGCAACGGCCTCACCATGCCGCTTGAGCTGGATTACCAGGACCTGCAGGTTCGGCAGTGCGAGTACCAGAGTTCCTGCGCAACGGTCCTAATGCTCGATTGCAGCCACAGCATGATCCTCTATGGCGAGGACCGCTTTACGCCCGCCAAAAAAGTGGCCATGGCCCTCACCCACCTGATCCGGACGCAATTTCCCGGTGACACTTTGCACTTGGTGCTATTCCATGATTCGGCGGAAGAGATTCCGTTGCAGCAACTGGCGCGGGTGAGGGTCGGTCCGTACTACACCAACACCCGCGAAGGCTTGCGACTGGCGCAGCGCATCCTTTCCCGCCAGCGGAAAGACATGCGGCAGATTGTGATGATCACCGACGGTAAACCATCAGCCCTCACGCTCGAAGACGGCCGGATTTACAAGAACGCCTTCGGGCTCGATCCGCTGGTCATTTCCGAAACCATGCATGAAGTGGTTCGCTGCCGCCGCAACGGCATCCTCATCAATACCTTCATGCTGGCTTCGGATTACAGTTTGGTCAGCTTTGTTCAGAAGGTTACGGAGATCTGCCGCGGCAAGGCTTATTTCACTACCCCTTACACACTTGGCCAGTATTTGTTAATGGATTACATGAAGAAGAAGGTCAAGCATATTCACTAGCCAAGGCCGTGGCGCAACCTATTCGAATCCGCCTTACCATCGGGAATGATACCTGAAGTGAATCGTCGACTGATCCTATCGGCAGCCTCCCTCGTTCTCCTCATGGGCGCAGCAGCTTTCGGACAGAACCAAATTGGGGACATCGAATTTTTCGGCTACACAAACTTCGCCAATCCCAACCAACTCCGTAAAAAGCTGCCTGTCCACGCTGGGGACAAACTAACAGATCAGATGAAGGCTAAGGTAAGACAGGCGATACGGCTTGATACCGGCCAGGAGCCAGCAAGCGTGGCGCTTATCTGTTGCGACGCGCGGGGAAACTCTACGTTGTTCATCGGCCTGCCGGGCCCCACAACGACCCACATTTCATATTATGCACCGCCGAAAGGCCATGAGCGTCTTCCTGGTAACTTGAACGAACTCTACCGTCGTCTGGACCGTGCAATAGAGGC
>JBAUWE010000534.1:0-5112 GCA_049583595.1 Terriglobia bacterium | reverse complement strand
ACTCGGTGTTTGCGGGAGGTAAGCGGCTGCGCCCGATTCTCTGCGCGGAGGCTGGACGTTTGCTCGGCGCCCATGCGCCTTCCCTGCTGCGCATAGCTTCCGCGCTGGAACTGGTCCACACCTACTCCCTGATCCACGATGACCTGCCGGCGCTGGATAACGATGACTTGCGACGCGGCAAACCCACCTGCCATCGCGCTTTTGGAGAGTCTACGGCGATCCTGACAGGGGATGCGCTGCTGACGCTTGCGTATGAGGTGCTGGCTGAACCGGGATTGACCTCGACGGAATGCCAGCTTCGCATCATTTATGAGCTGGCGCGGGCCACCGGAACCCGTGAAGGCATGGTTGCCGGGCAGGTGCTGGACCTGGAAGCCACCAACCAGGACGTCGACGCCGGAACGCTTGAATTGATCCACTCCGCAAAGACGGGAGCCTTTCTCTGCGCGGCGGCGCGCTGCGGCGCCATCTTTGCCGGCGCCACGGAAACCGACCTGGAGCGGATCACAACCTATGGCCGAAAGATCGGGCTCGCTTTCCAGATTGCAGATGATTTACTCGACGTCCTGGGCTCAAGCGCCACGCTGGGCAAGACCGCCGGCAAAGACGACGAACAGCGCAAGGCAACCTATCCGGCGCTATACGGTATCGAAGAATCACGCCGCAAGGCCAGGCAACTGATCGAACAAGCATGCGAAAGCCTGGAACCTTACGGCAATGCGGCAAGCAGACTGCAGGAGCTGGCCTATTTTCTGATCGAGAGGACTGCCTGATGGAATACCGGTATCTCTCACGAATCGATTCCCCCGCGGACCTGAGGAAGGTCCCTCGCGAAGAGCTGCCACGGGTTGCGGAGGAGCTTCGCGATTATCTCATCTCCGTGGTGTCCAAAGTGGGCGGCCACCTGGCTTCGAGCCTGGGGACCGTCGAATTGACGCTGGCGCTCCACTACCTGTTTGACACACCCAACGACAAGATCGTCTGGGACGTGGGACACCAGGCCTACGGCCACAAGGTCCTGACGGGCCGGCGCGACCGTCTGGCCACCATCCGGCAGTACGGCGGCCTTTCCGGTTTCCCGGTGCGGGACGAAAGTCCTTACGACACATTTAACGTGGCCCACGCCGGCACCGCCATCTCCGGGGCGCTGGGAATGGCCGTGGCGCGTGACCTGAAGGGTGAGCATTTCCACGTGGTCGCTGTGGTGGGCGATGCGGGCCTGACATCCGGGCTCGAACTCGAAGGCATCAATAATCTTGGGACCCTCCAGAAGAAAGTCCTGGTGGTTTTGAACGACAACGAAATGTCGATCTCGCCGAATGTGGGCGCAATCGCCGGTTACCTGAACCGAGTGGTGCACGGCCAGGCCTACCACCGGATTACCCAGGAAGTCGAAAAAATGATTCTGACGGTCCCTCGCCTGGGACCGCGGCTGCTGAAACTCTCCAAGGACATGGTGGAAACCGCGAAGACGGCGCTGATTCCGGGACTGGTTTTCGAGGAACTCGGTTTTGACTATGTGGGGCCGATCAGCGGCCACAATATGGAGGAACTCCTGACCGCCTTGACGAGGGTGAAGGAGAACCCCAAACCGACCCTGCTGCACGTTGTGACCCAGAAGGGTAAGGGCTATCCGCACGCTGAAAAGCTGCCTGTCAAATTCCATGGGGTGACGCAGTTTGACGTGGCCACGGGGGCTTTTCGCAAAGCTCCTGCCAAAGCGCCCAGCTACACCTCTGTGTTTGGCAAGTCGATGTGCGAGCTGGCCGAGAGGGACAAGAAAGTCGTGGCCATCACAGCCGCCATGGCCGAAGGCACGGGGCTGGTGGAATTTGCAAAACGCTTCCCTGAACGATTTTTCGATGTCGGCATTGCCGAGCAGCACGCCGTGACCTTTGCCTGCGGTCTGGCCTGCGAGGGTCTGCGTCCGATGGTGGCCATCTATTCCACCTTCCTCCAGCGGGCTTACGACCAGGTGATCCACGACGCCTGCCTGATGCGGTTGCCGGTCGCTTTCGCGCTTGACCGCTCGGGAATCGTCGGCGCCGACGGTCCCACGCACAACGGACTCTACGATCTGGCTTACCTTTCTGCGCTTCCAGGGATGGTGGTCATGGCGCCGAAGGACGAGAACGAGTTGCGCCACATGCTGGCCACCTCACTCAGCGTGAATGGGCCGGCGGCTGTCCGCTATCCCCGCGGCAACGGGTTCGGAGTGCCGCTCGATCCGGAGTTCAAACGCCTGGAAATCGGCAAGGGTGAAATTCTTCGGGAAGGAAGCGACATCGCTATTCTGGCGCTTGGCAGCATGGTCTATCCGGCGCTTGAATCGGCCCAGCGGCTGGAAGCCTCAGGACTCCATGCCACGGTCATCAACGCCCGATTTATGAAGCCACTTGATCAGGAACTGATCTGCTGCCTGGCGTCGGAAAAGCAATTTCTGGTGACGGTGGAAGAGGGCACAGAGTGCGGTGGATTCGGTTCCGCGGTGGCCGCCTTGCTGCAGGACCGGCGAATTCCCACCAGCGTCGTGCGCATCGCTGTTCCTGACCGCATCATCCCTCATGGAGCGCCGAACCTGCTCCATGCCAAGTATGGGCTGGACGCCGACGGCATCGTGGAAAAGATTCAGAGCTTCGTGAACAAGGCGCCCACAGTCCGGAAACTGAGCTTGTGAGCTTTGACAGGTCGAGGGTCCGGCGATCGGATGGCTAACGGCTCCTCGCGGCTGCGCCTGAGACGGACAGCAGCCCGGGGCGATGGGAAGACTCTCTCCAACTTCTGCTAGATATTTCCGGCTCGAATCTCTTTTACAACTTCGGCGAGCTTCTCGACAATAACGGAAAGAATTCTTTCGCCTTTTTCTCTGGAAGCCGTCCGCGGGTCCCCAATGCCGCCGTGGCGGGTCATTTCCTTGAAGGGCTTGGCAACCGAAACCTTCCCCGCCGCAAACAGGTCCCTGCCTTCAAACTTTGAAGGGTTCTCCGGGCCGTCGGGCTCTATGAGATCTTTCCGCACCAACTCCGGCCTGACCACCAGCATCACGGACGTTTCAAGCTCACCCGAGTGGCCCATTCCGCCGATAGGCGTCTCGCGGATGGCCTGAATCTCTTCGCCAATCAGGTGCCAGTAGGTCACGGCTGCCACTTTCACGGTGGACCCGAGTTTATAGCGCAGCTTTTCAGCCATGAGAGAAACTTTATTGGTGTTGCCCCCGTGACTGTTGAGAAGGATAAAATTCCTGAACCCGTGCTCGGCCATGCTGGAAACAAGCTGTTCGCCGACGTCGATGAAAGTGTCGATCTCGGCCGTCAGTGAACCTGCAAAGTCCATGTGGTGACGCGAGCAGCCCAGCCACATCATGGGAAGCAAAAGAACCCGCTCAGAGAGTGCCTGTTCCAGGCGACGGGCAATGGCCTCACCGATGATCGAGTCCGTCCCCAGCGGCAGGTGAAGGCTGTGTTGCTCAACCGAGCCAAAGGGGATAACGACAACTATGCTGCGGTCGAGTTCCGAAACTTGCGGTGAAGTCAGATCGTAGAGAATCATGGGATTAGATTAACACGGCTGAAGCCCGGCAAGGCCGCTTGAAAACCGGCGTTGCGGGTAAGAATAACAATGACTCCTTTTTCCGATGATCGCCGCTGCCCTCAGTCCGGCAAACGATATTCCTGCAGCGCGTCCAGGTCCAGGTCGACGCCCAGGCCCGGCGTTTGCGGCACCCGGGCGCGCCCACCGGCAATTTCAATCGGCTCGGCAATCAGGTCATCCTCGCGCACAAGCTGGCCGAAGACATCGCTGCGCAAAGTGCAGTTCCGCGCGGCGGCGCATGCGTGCAGGTAACTCGCCTCCAGAATGCCCAGGTCAACTTCGCTGCCGTGCCAGCAGGGGATGCCGGCAGCCTCGGCGATGTCCGACATTCTGACGAAGTTGGCGATCCCGCAGTTGAAATTGAAATAATCAACCGCCTCCAGTTGGATAGCTCGAATCACGTCCTGAACCATCTGGCCCAGTTCCATGTACGGAAGCGCCACGTGCAGGGCAATCGGGATCGACGTCTTCTCACGCAGCAGGCGGTACCAGGCCAGGTTCCAGCGCGGCACCGGGTCTTCGAGGCACCGGATGTTGCCGGCCTGTTCCAGACCGCGGCTGAAACGCATCACCTCGGCCGGACGGTCGAACCGGCAGTTGGGGTCCAGCACAATGCTGAAGGCCGGCCCGCAGGCTTCACGGATGCCTTCCGCCCACGCCACAACGTCGTCTTCAAGGTTGCACTTGAACTTGATCCCGCCAAAGCCGGCCGCGTGTCCTTCTTTGGCTTTCCTGATGGCGTCCGCCGTGGTCCGCCGGCCGGTCCAATAATCAACATCGACCCATTCACGGAACGCCCCGCCCAGCAGCCGATACGCCGGCACGCCGAGCTTTTTGCCAACCAAATCGAAAAGTGCGGCCTCAAATCCATCGTATTCCCGCGACCACGCAATCGGCAGGCTGCGCAGGTTCATCTGCATCGGGTCACTGCCGATCAGGCTTGCGATGATGCCATCAACGGTCTGCGGGTTGACGCCGCGGTAGCTTTCCCCCAGTCCCACCAGCCCTTCGTCGGTTTGGACGCGGTAGATATATTTCCAGATCTGGTCAAACTGGACCTGCCAGGAGGGCTTACCGTCAAGGACCAGCATGTGCATGGGGTCCTGGACTTCGGGGCTGTTCAGGGTGTCGGGTTTTGCCGGGACCCTGACCTTGATTTTTTCGATGCTTGTAATTCGCACAATGTCTCAGCGCCGACTGCTCAGTTGGACCCACATCCCGGCGTCGACGGGAATTTCCGCACCGGTGATCATCCTGGCATCGTCACTCGCCAGAAAGGCCACCAAGCTCCCGATGTCTTCCGGTTGGATCAGTTGTGGCAGGGCCTGCTCCGAGCGGACAAAATCTTCCAGATAGCCTTCGACGTCTTTGGAAAGCTGGGCCACGATGTGGCGTGTCTGTTTGCCGTCAACCAGGCCGGGCGAAACGGTATTGGCCCGAATGCCGTCCGGCCCGTACTGCACGGCAATCCCGCGGCTCAACCCGGCCACACCCGCTTTCATGGCTGAGTAAAGCCCAAAC
>JBAUWE010000533.1:0-3703 GCA_049583595.1 Terriglobia bacterium | reverse complement strand
CTCCATTGCGTTGCGTAATAGCCCTTTCGATAAGCAAGCTGGAGACCTTTTCGGCGGATGGTGACCTTGATGTGCCGGAACTCGCCGTTCCAGTTCAGGTCTGTTGGCGCGTAGGCCAGGGTGTAATAGTTTGCCCCGGCTTCGAAGACCCGGTTGAAGGCGCCCTGCAAATCGCTTGTGTTGCTGAACGCCTGGCCACCCGTGTCTTCAGCAACACTGTCCATCGCCGTCTGCGATTCCCACAGCCGCTGGCGCCTTCCGGCGAGCAGGCTGACGACAGGCGCGGGGCCTTTGCCCAAAGCTACACTGCCTGCTGCAGAGCCTTGATTCTCCATCCCCGCCAGGCCCTGCGTGTCAATCGGGTAGACGGCCAGCTGCGAGGACGCCAGCCGGGCAGCGGTGGAGCTTGCCATAACGTTTGGCCGGCCAACCGTGCCCTCGGGAGAAAACCGCACAGGAAACCCCTCTGAAAGCCACAAAAGGTTCTTGCGGCCAGGATACCCTGCCACAGCGTTGGCCAACGACCGGAACGCCCTTAAAGTGATCCGCAGCCGCTCGCCCAGTCCGCGAGACCGCACTCTATTGAGAAGAGCTCCGGTGTCCGGCGGCGGAGGCGAGCCCGGTCCCATATCGGATAGCAAAGCGCCTCTGGCAACCTCACGCTCGGCTTCATCTTCAGAAACAAACCATCCGGACCGATAGGGAACCAGCTTCTCAGCCGCCGCGACAAGCCGGCTGGAGTCCGTCGAGAAGCTGGTCATCACCCTGAGACTTTCTCTCAGTTCGAAAAGCGCCGTGGGCTGGCCGGGGGGCAGAGATTTCAGGAATTTGATCAGCTGCTGGCGGCCAGATTTTTGGGATTCGAACGATGAGTTCAGTTCGTCGAACAAAATGATGTTCAGCGCCGGCGCCGAAGGAGAGGAGGCGCCTACGTCGATGTTGCTGAACACTCCCTTGGGCAACTGAGCGGCGACCTTTTGTGCGGCCTTGGGTTCGGGGGGGTGGGGTTTGAAGGAGTGAGGCTGGAATACAACAATCCTTTGAGACTTGCCGTTCTCGAACACCTGAAAATCGGATCGCTTCAAGTCAGTCACAGGGCGCCCGTGAGCGGCCGTCACGGAAACATCCACAACCACCAATTGCGACCGAACCTTGATCGTTTGCTGGGGCCGCACGATGAGGGGTGCAGCCAGCGCCGCAAGGAGCCCAACAACGGCGAATGATCGGGCCTTCATCCTCTCTCCTGTCATCGCCCCTTTGAGGCGGGCGGGGCAAGCAGCGCAGACCTCCGTTCCTGCGGTTTGCCGCTCTTGTTTCGGTGAAGAAGAACCGCGGACCTCAACCCCAGAGGTGCGCGCTACCGGGCGCCTCCCGCCTGCAGATCCTTAATCACCATCTGCAGCGACGACATTCCCTGCCAGGTATTTTCATCCAGCGTGAAGGCCACGTCGATGGTGTCGCCGGGGCCGAGCAATTTGGCCTGCTCGCCCTTCCGCCAGCCGATGGCGTCCCAGTCGCGCGCGCCGCTTGCGACCTTCAGCTTCAGATGTTTTTCGCCCACCACCCGGGGCGGCAGCGCCAGCCGCAGCCCGCGCGCCACAAATACCGGAGTGGGATTTCCCATGCCAAACGGTTCCATGCGTTTCAACTGTTCGTACACCGGCCAGTCCATCTGGTCGAGATCAACTTCCGCATCCACGCGCAGCAGCGGCACCAGGTCCTGCGGCTGCAACGTGTTTCGCGCGTAAGCTTCAAAACGTTCGGCCAATTCTTCAATCCGCGACGACTCCAGCGTGAATCCCGCAGCGGCCGCGTGCCCGCCGAAGCGCTCAAAGACGCTTTCGCAATCGGTCAGGGCATCCAGCAGATGGAAGTTGGCAATCGAGCGGCCCGAGCCCTGTCCCGTGCCGTTCTCCACGCCAATCACCAGCGTGGGCCGGTAGTGCCGCTCCACCACGCGCTGCGCCACAATGCCGATGACGCCGCGGTGCCAGCCCTCGCCCGCAAACACCAGGCTGTATCGCCCGCCCAACTCCGGCTGCGCCTTTACCCTTTCGTCGATCTCGTTCAGGATGGATTCTTCGGCGCGCTGCCGCTCGCTGTTCAACTGGTCCAGGTGGCCGGCAATCTTCCGAGCCTTCACGGCATCCGAAGTGCGCAGCAGTTCGATGACGGCGCCGGCGTCTTCCATGCGCCCCGCGGCGTTCATGCGCGGGGCCACACGGAAGGCGATGTCGCCTGCGGTGGGCGTCTTGCCCTCCAGGCGCGCCACTTCCATCAGCGCGGTCAGGCCGGGCGCCGCCGGGCGGCGCAATCCCTCCAGGCCAAACTTCGCAATCACCCGATTCTCTCCCTGCAGCGGAACCACGTCGGCAATGGTGCCGATGGCCACAATCTTCAAATAGGATTGCAGCAGCGCGCCGTTCATCCGGTCGCCCAGCAGGCCCTGCACCAGCTTGAAAGCCACGCCCACGCCCGAGAGGTTCTTGTCGGGATAGTTGCAGTCGGGGCGTCGCGGATTCAACAGGGCGTGCGCTGAGGGCAGGGATTCTTTGGGCAGGTGATGGTCGGTGATGATGCAGTCGATGCCCAGCTCCTGCGCACGGGCAACGACTTCATGCTCGCGGATGCCGGTGTCCACGCTGAGCAGCACGGTGACGCCCTCGGCCGCCGCCCGCTCCACCACCGGCACGCGCATGCCGTAGCCGTCCTTCAGCCGGTCGGGAATGTGGATTTCCACGCGCCCGCCCAGGCTTTCCAGCCCCGCCAGCAGCACCACCACGGCCGTCGTGCCGTCCACGTCATAGTCGCCGTAGATCAAAATTTTTTCTTTGTTGGCAATGGCGCGCTTGAGGCGGGCGACGGCTACATCCATGTCCGCCATCAGGGAAGGATTGTGAAGTTGATCGAGTCGAGGGTTCAGAAAGTTGTGCGCCGCTTCGGGATCAGTAATGCCGCGCAGCACCAGCAGGCGGGCGAGCAAAGGAGTGGTTTCCATCTCCAGCGCCAGCAGCGCCGCCTTTTCGTTGTCGGCTGTGTTTAGTTCCCACCGCATCGTGTGCAGATCATGTTGACAGTTCGCGTGATTGGTTGCAACGGCAAATGCGACGTGCAGCACGGGCCATCCACGGGCCGCCGTTCTTGCATTTGCCTTGCGTGTGGTGTATACAGGCGTGATTATGGTTCCGTGCTCATCGGTGGATTCACACACTGCAAACAGGCGACGGATGCGCCGCCCACGGAGCAACACGGACAGAGGCGGGGACACAATACAACAATCCGTCTGGGGAAGGGGTTCTCTATGGGAGGGAGTATGCGACTTGCGACTTATGTTGTCTGCATCATTCTGCTGGGCGGGCTGGCGGCCGGCATCGCGCAGGCGCCGAGTGCTTTGCCGGGATATTCCGCGGTGTCTGGACAGGCGGAGCGGAACTGGGAAGGGAAATTCCGGTCGGCGATCGAGGCTGAAAAAGTCCGGCGAAACGATCAATATTTATCAGCCTACCCGCACTTTGCCGGAAGCCCGCAGGACCATAAGAACGCGGAATGGATTCTCTCGAAGTTCAAGCAATACGGCTGGGATGCCCACATCGAGACCTTTGATGTCCTTCTGCCCTCTCCCTTGACGAGGCTGGTTGAAATGGTTGCGCCGAGCCGCTACCAGGCGAAGCTTGAGGAGCCGGCCGTTCCTGTAGATCCTACG
>JBAUWE010000532.1:0-4521 GCA_049583595.1 Terriglobia bacterium | reverse complement strand
CCCTCTACCTCCGTCAGTACTCCCCAGGGAACTTCCGCATCATGCGGAAAAATAATAAGCACGCGATCCTCGGCCAGTTGGGGAAGCAAGCGCTTTTTTGAAGCCAGCGTATCCATCGGATAAAGATCAAACGCCATGATCCACGGAAACGGAAGGTGCGCTCGCGTTGGCACCAGGTCTGAAATAAAGCACGCGCGCTGACCTTCCGATTCAATCCACACGCACTGCATGTCGCGGACGTGTCCGGGCGCAAGCTCCACCCGGATTCCAGGAACGATTTCGCGTGCGCCTTCAACAAACACTGTCTGCGGTTCCGCCGGAGTAAACCACTCCTCCAGATAACTTGCCCGGTCCCGTTCACTGGGGTGCAGGGCATGTTCCCATTCCGCCCGTTGCATGAAATAACGCGCCTTCGGAAACGTCGGAACAAATTGCGATCCCTCGCGCCGGGTGTTCCAGCCGCAATGGTCAAAGTGAAGATGGGTGTTGATGACAATATCGATGTCGTCCAGGCCCAGGCCGTGGCGCGAAAGCTCGTCCGGTAGGCGCGAGGAATGATCGATGTTGTAAATCTCGGCGTGCTTTGCGTCAAACTTTTCGCCAATGCCCGTCTCGATCAGAATGTTGTATTTGCCTGTGCGGACCAGAAGGCACGTCAGGCCTAGACGCACACGGTTGCGTTCGTCCGCGGGGATCTTTTTTTCCCATAAGGGCTTGGGCACCACCCCGAACATTTGGCCGCCGTCCAAACCAAAGGTTCCGTCAGACAAAGGGTAAATCTCAAATGCTCCCAGCTTCATTTGCTTTCCTGCTCCTGATGTGGGGATGCTTGCCTGGAATCAGTCTCCTCCAGTAGCTCAATCAGAACGCTGGCCGTGCTTGACGGGTGCAGAAATGCAATCGATTCTCCTCCCGCTCCCACGCGCGGAGTGCTGTCGATCAGCTTGATACCACGCTGCTCAAGACCACCCAGCGTCTCCTTCAAATTGTCAACCGTCAAAGTGAGATGATGAATGCCCGGCCCCCGCTTGCCGATAAAGCGTGAGATCGGCGAATCGGCCGAACTCGCTTCCAGCAGCTCAATGCGGCTTTCCCCCACCTGAAAGACTGCGACGCGGACTTTCTGATCTTGAACTTCTTCCGTCTTATCAGGCGGGCGGCCCAGCAACAATTCAAACACCGGCACCGCTTTCTCGAGTGACTCCACGGCAATACCCAGATGGTGAATTCGCATTCTCTAACCCTGTGACTGAAGCTTGCCGGTTTTTCGCACCGGAATTTCAATCGCCCTTCAATCCTCTACACTCTGAACGGGCCGCTCAGGTGTGTACGGAGCCCACACCCGACACTTCCATCATTTCTTCCACGATCGAATGCGGGTCACGCCGGCGCGCCAGAATATCCTCAACGTAGTCACCGATCCGCTTCGGGTCCATCTGCTCCTGAGCAACTCTTTCAAATAGGCTCTGCCGCAGCAGCTCCAGAAGTTGCAGGCGGGTGTTCTCACGCCGGCGATTCTGTCCGGCAGAACTCTGTTCAGTCGCGGCTCGAAACTTTTCCAACTCTTCACACAGTTCTGAAACTCCTTCCCCCGTCGTCGCTATCGTTTTAAGAACAGGAGGCCGCCATTCATTCCGCCCCTCGCCCACGGAAAGCAGGACGTCCAACTGGCGCTCCAGGAGTTCGGCACCGGGCCGGTCAGCCTTGTTAATCACGAAAAGGTCTGCGATTTCCATCACCCCGGCCTTGAAGGCCTGAACATCATCACCCATGCCCGGCACCAGAAGAACCACCGTAGCATCCGCCAGCCGAGCAACCTCCACCTCGTCCTGGCCCACGCCCACCGTTTCCACAAACACTACATCGCACCCCGCCGCATCCAGGATGAGCGCCACGTCGCGCGCTGCGGGCGCAAGGCCGCCCAACTGCCCCCGTGTGGCCATGCTGCGAATATAGGTCCCTTCATCCGTTGACAGCGCCTGCATGCGAATGCGGTCACCCAGTACAGCTCCGCCGGAGAATGGACTGGTGGGGTCAACCGCAATGATCCCTACTCGCTTTCCCAGGCGACGGTATTCCGTGGCCACCTTTTCGAGCAGCGTACTCTTCCCTGCCCCCGGCGCCCCGGTTATGCCAATCGTGTACGCCTTACCGGCTTTGTGGAACAGCGCCCTGAGCAGAGCGCCACTCGAAGGGTCTCTGCTTTCAACGGAAGAAATGGCCTTAGCCATGGCACGACGGTCGCCTGCACAGACCTTCTCGATCCACTGTTCAAGAGAATCGCCCATCAAGTCATCACAGATCGCCCTCGAAAGCAGAACCGCCACCTCTACCTGCCCAGCGATTCACGGGCGATCACCAGTCGCTGAATTTCGCTGGTACCCTCCCCGATGGTACACAGCTTGACGTCCCGGTAAAACTTTTCCACGGGGTAGTCCTTGATGAAACCGTAACCACCGTGAATCTGCACCGCTTCACCTGCAGCCCGGACCGCAACCTCGCTGGCAAACAATTTAGCGATGGAACTCTCGCGCGTCACCCTTTTCCCCTGTGTCGCCAAGGCAGCGGCACGCCACGTCAGCAGCCTGGCAGCGTCAATTTCAGTCGCCATATCCGCCAGCTTGAACCGGATGGCCTGAAAGCTGGCAATGGGCCGTCCAAATTGCTCACGTTCACGCGAATGCTTCAGCGACGCTTCAAACGCCCCCTGCGCCACGCCCACCGAAAGCGCCGCAATGGAAATCCGCCCCCCGTCCAGAACTCTCAGGCTGTCAATAAATCCCTGGCCTTCATCTCCCAGGCAATTGTCTCTGGGAATTCGACAATCTTCGAAGACAATCTCTCCGGTGTTGCTTGCCCGCATGCCTAGCTTGTCTTCCGTTTTGCCGGGCCGAAAGCCCGGAGTTCCCTTTTCAACGATAAACGCCGATATGCCGTGCTTGCCCTTCGTTTTGTCAGTAACAGCCATGGCCACGCAGATATCGGCGTAATGGCTGTTAGTCGTAAATGTTTTCGAACCGTTTAGTACCCAGGCATTACCTTCAAATCGGGCGGTTGTTCGCGTCCCGCCCGCATCGGATCCTGCCCCGGGCTCGGTCAGGCTCCAACATCCCAGCTTTTCACCCTGTGCCAGAGGGGCCAGGTATTTCTTTTTCTGTTGCTCGCTCCCTGCCAGCAGGATGTGATTGGTACAAAGTGAATTATGTGCAGCCACCACCAGGGCTACGGAGCCATCAACCCTTGCAAGCTCCTCAATTGCAATAACATAGGGAATGTAACCCAATCCCGACCCGCCGTATTCTGCAGGCACCGTTACGCCCATCAAACCCAGTCGGGCAAGCGTGGGCAGGAGCTCAATTGGAAAATGCTCAGACGCGTCCCACTCGCGAACGTGTGGACGAATTTCCCGTTCTGCAAACGCCCGCACAGTGTCCCGAATCCCGCGTTCCGCGTCGGTCAGTTCGAAATCCAGCGTTCACCTCCATCGCCATCCTTCTGAACATCCGCATCACGCATATTCTAACATGCTTAAGTCTCCGAGAGGCTGCAGCTCTCGGGCCCAATTCCCTTCCGGCACGAGGGCCGCAGGCATCATTTTCCGTGCTACCATTGACTCAAAGGCCATGCATACGCGCTCCCATTTCGCCCTTTTCCTTGCGCTCGCCCTGGCTGGCAATGCCTATGGTTTGGCCAAATGGTTCCACGGAAAGAAACACGGAAACCAGGATACGTCGGCAACTGTTTCCGTCGTATCCGGAACCGACAGGTGCAAAGTGGATGTTGATGGCACGGAGGCGGGAATTACCGGCAGCGACGGAGTCCTCATGGTCAAGGACGTGGAACCGGGAGACCATTACGTCCACGTGCAATGCCCGGACCAGCGGGAAACGTCCTACTTTATTTCCCCGACCGCAGGACATCAAGTGGAGGTGGACGCACGCGGGGCCGGCACCAATTCGCACCTGACAGATTCCGCTCCCATCAACCCCGCTGCGTCAGAAATGCAATTGCGGAACATGGTATCGGAAGCGGATCAACTTCGCTCAGGCGGAAAATTCAAAGAGGCGGTCGAACTCCTTCGCAAAGCCACCATGCTTGACCCAAGGAACGGCGACTTACACCGCGAACTCGGAATTACCTTTCTGATGTTCCACGATTGGGAAGGAGCGCGGATAGAGATGCTGGAGGCCGTACGCCGCGAACCTGAAAATGTCGACGCACACAGCGGGCTGGCGTATGCCCTCGAAAAACTGGGAGATTTGGACGGGGCGCTCAAGCAGTACCAGATTTGCACAAAGATGGATCCCCACGACACCTCATACCGCGACCACTACGTCCAGGTCCTGGGCCAGCTTTATTCCCAGAAAGACCAAAAGAAGCACTGACATATCTCAGGTTCTCCTGACCGCGAAGAAAGTGAGTGCCCGACTCCACCAGGGCGTGTTCTGTTCACGCCGTTGCCGAACCTTTCGCGAGGGCGAGAACCTCCCGCAACACACTGAGAGCGCGCTCACAACCGGC
>JBAUWE010000531.1:0-6152 GCA_049583595.1 Terriglobia bacterium | reverse complement strand
GCGGCAGCGGCGGCGAACGCGGCGGGATGCGCGGAGAACGTGGAGAACGAAACCACGAATCCTGGGACGCCGAGTCCGTACACACCGCCGGCAGGCTACAGCTGCCCGTAAACAAGAGGCAGTGAGGAAACAGATAACGGAAGGGAAAGTGGGCGATGGCCGGAAAGGGCTGCCGCCCACTTTGCATTTGGGGACCCCTTATTCGCTCATCCTCATGCGGGCTCTCTGAATACAGTCTCAGTCCGACCATGCGTGTTATTGGTAAGGGTTAGCCGGCAAGGAGCGTCCTGATCGCTTTCTCTACTCGGAAGGGTTGTTCTGGGTGGATGTTGAAACCGGAGACTATTCAAAGACGCGCTGGATTTTTGCACCCAGGCGATTTAACTTTTCCTCGATTCGTTCGTAGCCTCGATCGATGTGGTAGACGCGGTCAATTAGAGTTTCGCCTTGGGCCGCAAGACCGGCGAGGACGAGGGACGCGCTTGCGCGCAGGTCAGAAGCCTGGACCTTGGCCCCGCTCAGGGGTGTCTTGCCCCGAACAACTGCACGGCGACCGTTCACCACAATGTCGGCTCCCATTCGCATCAATTCCAGGGCGTGAAGGAAGCGATTCTCGAAAATCGTTTCGGTAATTACGGAAGGACCCTGAGCTTGGGTCATCAGCGCCATATATTGGGCCTGCATGTCCGTGGCAAAGCCCGGATATTCTTTCGTGGTCATGTCAATGCCCTGGATTGCCTGTCCAGCTGAAACTTCCAGCTTTCCCGGCCCGGTTTCGCGAATTTGCGCGCCGGCCTCCGTGAGTTTATCAATCACGGTGTTCAGATGGATTCGATTGACGCGGTCCAGTACGAGATGCCCGCCCGTAATTGCGGCTCCTACCAGGAAGGTTCCTGCCTCAATCCGGTCAGGGATAATTTCATGCTCGGTCCCATGCAACTGGCTCACTCCGTGGATGCGAATCTCGCCACTCCCCGCCCCTTCGATCCGGGCGCCCATCTTGATCAATAACTCGGCGAGGTTAACGATCTCCGGTTCCCTTGCCGCATTTTCCAAAACGGTTTCACCGTCTCCCAGTGCGGCGGCCATCATCAGGTTTTCCGTACCGGTCACGGAAACCACGTCAAAAGCAAAAACAGAGCCTCGAAGCCGGTCAGCCCGCGCCTCAATGTAACCGTGCTCAATCTGAGTCCTTGCGCCCAGCTTTTCCAATCCCTTGATGTGGAGGTTAACGGGTCGCGCTCCGATGGCGCATCCACCCGGCAAGGAGACGCGTGCGTGCCCAAACCGGGCCACCAGCGGCCCCAGAACCAGGATGGAAGCGCGCATCTGTTTCACCAGCTCATAGGGAGCCATCGGGTTCAGCAGACGGCGCGCTTCAATTTCCACCCGGTTGCCGTGTTCCTCGTGGGTCACGGATGAATCCACGCCCAGTTCGTCCATCAGGCTGCGCATGGTTCCGATATCACGAACCCTTGGCACATTGCGCAGGACAACCCGCTCCGGCGTCAGCAGTGCCGCTGCCATGGCCGGGAGGGCGGCATTCTTCGCTCCGCTGATGGTCACCTGCCCTTCAAGCGGGCGGCCACCGGTGATCAGAAATTTATCCATATTCGTTTCCAGGTGTCCGGGGCGGCGAGGTCCTAAAGAACGGGCCGGCCTCGAACGTAGGTCTGGGTGACATAAAACTCCTGGTCAAGGACCGCCAGGTCCGCGTCTGCGCGGGGAGCAATAACACCTTTCTGGGTTTCGAGGCCCAGGATCCTGGCGGGATTGCAGGTAACGCACGGCAGGCATTCTCTGTAACTGAGACCTGTGTAAGCTGAAAGGTTGCGCAATGCAGCATCGAGCATGATGGTGCTTCCTGCCAGGCTGCCCTCAACCGTCCGGCACACGCCGCCGGCCACATGCACGGTGAAATTGCCCAGGCGGTAGTTGCCGTCGGGCATGCCTGCTCCGCTCAGGCTGTCACTCACCAGGATCAAACGGTCCACTCCTTTTGACCGCACCAGCAGGCGGATGGCTGTGGGTTCCACGTGAATGCCGTCGCAGATCAGCTCCGCGCTGACGCGATCGTCCGTCAGCACAGCCCCGATGATCCCGGCGTCGCGATGAAGAAAAGGACGCATGGCGTTAAAGCAATGCACCGCATGCGTTGCTCCCGCTTCGATGGCGCCCTTGGCCTCCTCGTAGGTGGCATTGGAGTGCCCAATGCCGACTTTCAGTCCTTTGCTTCGCGCGTACTCCAGCACCTTGAGCGCGCCTTCGAGTTCCGGCGCAAGCGTCAGAATACGCGCCGTGCCGTCTGCCGCCTCCAGGAACTGAGCCAGCAACTCAGTGGAAGGCTTCTGAATTTGTGATGCCGGATGCGCGCCCCGCCGCTTCACATTCAGGAATGGGCCTTCAAGATGGATGCACACCGGCTGGGCGCCGGAAATCTTGTCGGAAACCACATGGGAACTGTTGGAGGCCCGTATGATTTTACCCAGCCCTTTGGCCGCATTCAGCGTTCTTTCCAGGCTGGCCGCAACGGTGGTTGCCGCATAGGAGGTTGTTCCGTGTCGCGCCAGGTACTTCCCCACGGCGGCCACCGCTTCAGGAGTAGCCTCCATTAGGTCGTAACCCACTGCGCCGTGGATGTGGATGTCGATGAATCCCGGAACCACGGTACGGTCCTGGTAATCGATGACTGCCGCTCCCTGCGGGATTTTCACCTGCTCGCGGGGGCCGACTTTGGCGATCCGGTGGCCTTCAACCAGAATCACTCCGTTTCGGATCTCTTCCGCCGGAGTATAAATGGTCCCGGCAATAATGGCTTTGACGGCTTTCATGATTTCTCCCTGGAGGGTTGACTGCGGTGTGCAGAGGCCTGTTCATTAAGATATTCTGCGCGCGCCTTTCGAAGTGCGAGCGCCGTGTTGGGTTGTTGTTTCAGGATGCGAAGAGCCTCCTTCCTGGGGATGTTTTTCCAGATCATCAATAGAGCGGCGGGAAGATTTGATCCTGAGGCCTTCATCACACGTGCGGCCCTGGCTGGATCGACTCCCGTGGCCTTGACCACGATGGACCGCCCGCGTTTCCGGAGCTTCTCATTCTTCATCTCCACGTGGACCATGAACCCGGAGAAAACGCGTCCGAGCTTCACCATGGTGGCCGTTGAAAGCATATTCAGCACGAGCTTCTGGGCTGTTCCGGCTTTCATCCGGGTTGAACCGGCAATTACCTCAGGGCCCACGTTGACGGCAATTTCAACGTCCGGAAGCCCTCGCATGGGCGAGTCGGGATTGGCCGTAACGCCGATGGTTGCGGCGCCTTTCTGTTTTGCGTAGCGCAGTCCTTCCAGGGTGTAGGGAGTCCGGCCGCTTGCCGCAATCCCCACCAGCACGTCCTTCTTGTTCAGGCCGACGCGTTTCAGGTCTGTGCGAGCGCTGGCGCGATCGTCTTCAACGCCCTCTCCGGCTTTGAACATTGCCTTGGAGCCGCCCGCCAGAACGGCCAGCACTTTGTCGGTGCCAAACGTAGGCCGGCATTCCGAAGCATCCAGCACGCCGAGCCGGCCGCTGGTTCCCGCACCCAGATAAATCAGCCGGCCTCCCTTCGCCATGGCGCTGGCTGCCAGGTCAACCGCCCGGGTAATCTGCGGCAATGCTTTTCTCACCGCCACAGCAACCTTCTGGTCTTCGCGGTTCATCAGGGCAAGAATTTCGCGCGTCTTCTTTGTGTCCAGGGAGTCGGCGGCAGGATTTTTTCTTTCCGTGATACGTTCTGTCGAAGGGCTTTTCATTTCAGGCGATCTGCAGGAATATCGGGTACGTCTATTCACATCCAGAATGAAGAATCAGTTTCAGGTGCAGCCAAAACCCGGAGGGTTATTGAGCGAAAGTGCGGCAACCCCTTTTCCCTCCCGCGGTCAGAATCCTGATGGTCTAGCCATCCACCGTGCGGCCAACTAACAGTGTACCAATTCCAGACACTCTCATGTGGCCATTCGGTGGCTGCAATGCCGCATTCATACCTCACTTCTCACGTTGTGCCTTCACCCATTATCGAATCTTTGATTGACACGAACCCCTGAGTTTATAGCAAAATGCTCTACTCGCATCAATAAATCAAGAGGGAGCGCGGAATGCATGTAATTCGGAATTTCAAAGCTGTTTTTCTGATCCTTATCATAACCCTGGTTGCTCCTGCGGCCAC
Source organism: Terriglobia bacterium (assembly GCA_049583595.1). Classification (GTDB taxonomy): domain Bacteria; phylum Acidobacteriota; class Terriglobia; order UBA7540; family UBA7540; genus SCRD01. Next base: position 1,955 of record JBAUWE010000531.1, on the reverse strand, counting down.
GTCTGCGCAGGTTCGCCGCCGTGTACCCGCCAAAAGCTCGAACCCCATCGCCGTCCATCTCCGGCAACTGCCGGGAGAAGTGGTAAAGGCCATGCAACAAGGCAAGCTTCCCGGGGCGGTGATCCTGGTGGGTCACGACGGCAGAATCGATTACCGGCGCGCCGTCGGTTACCGGCGGCTGGTTCCGAGAAGACTGCCCGTGCGAATGGACACGATTTATGATATGGCATCGTGCACCAAAGTGGTGGCCACCACCACCGCCATCATGCAGCTCTTTCAGGAAGGCAAGATTCGCCTGGACGATCCTGTTTCCGAATACTGGCCGGAGTTTGGAGCCAACGGCAAGCAGAACATCACCGTCCGCGAATTGATGACCCACTATTCGGGCCTGCCGCCGGACCTGGATCTCAGCAATGACTGGACCGGTTATGACACGGCGATGCAGATGATCGTCGACACCGCTCCCATCCTGCCGCCCGGAACGCGCTTCCTGTACAGTGACATCAACTTTGAGACGCTGGGAGAGCTGGTCCATCGCATCAGCGGAGAGCCGCTCAACGTCTACTGCGAACGGCACATTTTCAAGCCGCTGGGGATGACCAGCACCATGTTTCTACCCCCGGCATCTTTGCGATACCGAATCGCTCCCACCCAGCATGTGAATGGAAGGACCGGTCCCATCCTGTGGGGCGAGGTTCACGACCCCACGGCGCGTCGGATGGGCGGCGTGGCGGGGCATGCCGGGCTGTTTTCTGACGCCCACGACCTCGCCATCTTCTGCCAGATGCTGCTGAACGGCGGAATTTATCACGGGGTTCGCATCCTGAACCGCCTGACCGTGGAAAAGATGACGACGCCGCAAACCCCGGTGGACAAGATGGCGGTGCGCGGGCTCGGATGGGACATTGCTTCACCCTTTTCCTCCAATCGCGGCCAGCTCTTCCCGGTAGGATCGTTTGGGCACACTGGTTTTACGGGGCCCTCGCTGTGGATTGATCCCGTCACGCGTACCTATGTTGTTTTCCTCTCCAACCGTGTTCATCCCAATGGCACGGGCGATGTTGTTGCGCTCCGGTCGAGGATTGATACGGCCATCGCGGCTGCCCTGGGGCCGGTTTCCGATCAACAGGTCCTGAACTCCCACAAGTCATTGACCGGTTACTACGAGCTGATGAGGAGTTACCGGGTCAGCGGTTTGCGGAACGGGAGCGTGCGGACGGGGATCGACGTTCTTGAAAAGGAAAACTTTGCGCCGCTAAAAGGTCTGCGAGTCGGCCTCATCACCAATGAGACGGGCGTCGATTCCGAGGGGCGGCGGACCATTGATCTACTGAATCACGCTCCGGATGTCCATCTCAAGGCCATCTTCAGTCCCGAGCACGGCCTTTGGGGCAAAGAGGACAGCGCCGTAGCCTCTGGCACGGACCCTGCCACCGGCCTGCCGGTTTACAGCCTTTATGGTAAGACTCGTCGGCCCACCGCCCAGATGCTCAGCGGGCTGGACGCCCTGGTGTTTGACATTCAGGATGTGGGCGTGCGCTTCTACACCTACATCACCACCATGGCTTATTCCATGGAAGCGGCGGCCAAAGATCACCTCACGTTCTACGTTCTGGACCGGCCCAACCCGATCGGCGGCTCCATTGTCGAAGGGCCGATTCTTGATTCGAACCTGCGATCGTTTGTTGGATATTTCCCATTGCCCGTTCGCTACGGCATGACGATGGGGGAACTGGCCGAAATGTTCAACGGCGAAGAGCACCTGGGAACTGACCTGCACGTGATCAAAATGCAGGGCTGGGAGCGGACCGACTGGCTTGATGAGACGGGACAGCAATGGATGAACCCTTCGCCCAACCTGCGCTCACTGACCGAAACGATTCTTTATCCCGGAGTCGGGATGGTTGAGGGCGCCAACGTCAGCGTCGGTCGCGGGACCGACACGCCCTTTGAAC
>JBAUWE010000530.1:0-1906 GCA_049583595.1 Terriglobia bacterium | reverse complement strand
CTGCAGTCTCGAGGGTGGCGTCCAAGATGGCGGTGAAAAAGGCCGCAGAGTATTGCGCTCCGCACAAAACTCTGCGCTACCCGCTTGAAAATTGCCGCCGGGACGGCGGCGCTACCGTTGCGAACCGCCACTATATTTTGCAAACATTGGTAAGAACCGCAGGCCGCAAGGGCCTGCGCTACAGACCCACAGGAAATCACGGTCGGAAAGAAACGGGCGCCGGAGTCGCGACACGGCGCTTGAATACAACCCCGTGAGTAAACGTCAACCCCAAGAACCTGTTTTCAATTTGCAAAAGAGCCGCGGACTTCAAAACCGGAGGTCCTCGCTACGACTCGCTATTTCAAAGGAGCTATAATCTTATAACTATGTTCAGGCGAAACGAGTTACCTGGGTTTTTGAGTGGCGGTTTTTGGGCGGTCTGGGGGGTGGTTTGGGTGGTGTTGATGGCTGCCGGGGCCCCGATGCAAGCGCAGACAGGAACGGCGGCCAAACCAGGCAATGCCGGCACGGGCGGCAAGGACACGATTACGTTCAAGAACGGCGATACGCTGACGGGCAGGTTAGACAAGGTGACTTTCGGGAACGTGAGCTTCCACAGCGACGAGTTGGGAGATTTGAAGATTCCGCTGACAAAGATCAAGGCTATGCATACCGCGACGGCCTTCGCGGTGGGATCGAAGACAGAGCAGCTGACGAAGAAGAACCTTGCGAAGCAGGTCCCGGTGGGAAAAATCGCGCTTGAGAACAACATCCTGAAGGTGATGCCGCCGCAGGGCGGGGTGACGGAGTTTCCCGCGAAGGACCTCGCGTTCATGATGAGCAAGCCTGCCTTTCGCCGGGAGCTGCATCAGCAGTCGGACCTGCTTTACGGGTGGTATGGCACGGTGACGCTGGGTGCGACGCTGGTGCAGTCGACCAACAGCTCGCTGACGTATACGGGCGCGATGTCGCTGGTGCGGGCGATTCCGACGATCGCGGGTCTGCCGGCGGGGAGCAAGATGATTCTGAACCTGAGCGGGACGTATGGGCTGGCGAAGTCCCCGGAGGTGGTTTCGGGCCAGCATGTATTTCAATCGGCATCGGTGACGAAAACGAATATTCTGCACGGCGCGCTGGAGTATGACAAATTCTTTACGCCGATGGTGTTCGGGCTGGTGAGCGGCAGCGCCGATCATAACTTCGGCCAAGGTCTGCAGCTGCAGCAGGCGTATGGCGCGGGCGGGGGCCTGGCGATTCTGCGAACCCCCAAAAACGATCTCGCGGTGCGGGCGAGCCTGCAGTACGAGCAGCAGCAATTCTATAACGGTGTCACGAGCGGACTGGGGACGCAAACGGAGAACCTGGTGGGTGCGTCGATTGGGGAGACGTGGAGCAGGGCGTTTCCATACAACATCAAATTCAACCAGTATGTGACGCTGAACCCGACGTTCAATGTGCTGAGCGCGTACTCGGGCGTGGCGGGGGCGGGGTTCGTGTTTCCAGCTTATAAGAATCTCAACTTTTCGGTGACGGTGACGGATAATTATCTCGGGGACCCGCCGGAGGGATTTAGGCGCAACACCATTCAGGTTACAACCGGAGTGGCCTATGAGCTGAAGGGTTTTTGAGGGAGAGGCTGCACCAAAGAGTGGAAACCCACGGGGCTGGCGCCCCGATCAAACGGGACGATCAGCGAAGCTGAGTGGGGGCAAACAGAATTATGAATTCTGAAGGATGCAAGAAGGCAGCAAGACCCCTCACCCGGTCGCCTTGCGCGACCGCCCTCTCCCCAAGGTAGAGGGCGATGAAATTTTTGTTGGGCGACCGAGCCACCGCAATGATTGCAATGGATCGGGTGGAATGAAGAGAAGCAAGAACCTCTCGCTTCGCGAGAACGCAGACCCTACAAGGCGAGCATCTGATG
>JBAUWE010000529.1:0-4491 GCA_049583595.1 Terriglobia bacterium | reverse complement strand
CGCATAGCGCTGCCAGGCTGATTGAAGACTTCCTGCGCGCTCGCTCCGATCAGGGGTCCTGGCCGGACGGGGACCCGCGAAGCAAGTACTCTCTGGACTTCATCATTGCGACGGTGCCCGATCCGGTTGACTCACGCCTTCCCTATTTCTTTGACTCCTCGGTTGATTCGATCCAGCGGGCGTGCGAGGCCAGCGGGTACGTGCTGGACAGCTTTGACCTGGCCTGGAGAGGTGCGGCAGGAGCGGGTGCCACAGCAACGGCGGACACCGATATCCCCCGCTACCGGCGGGACCCCAGCCTTTTGCTGTTTCGAAGTCCGGACGAGAGGAAACTGCTCCTGGTGTTCCTGGTGGGCGAGACTCCTACCAGCGGGCTGCACAAAGCCGCCATGGCGGGCGCGCTTCGCCAGCTTGCGAACTTCTTTTCCTGGGGACCGGAGCATGGCCGGTTGCCGGAGGAACTTCGCAAGCTCACCGCGCCGGGTTCCCAAAGCGCCATCAGAATCATGGGGCCGACGTTTTCGGGCTCAGCTTTGTCCATGGATTTTGCGCTGCGCGATTGGCGGGCGGCGCTCGGCAATCCGCCCGTCGGGTTCCGGATTGTTTCCGGCACCGCCACCGCCATCGATCCTCAGGAGTTTTCCCGCATGGGCGGCGGCCGCGTGACCTTCCGGGCGGTTGTTCCTCCGGACAGCAAGACGCTGCCGCGCATGATCGCCTACATCCAGAGCCTTGGCTACTCCCGCGTGGCCATGCTCTCCGAGGCATCAACGGCCTACGGGCAAACCAACATGCGCGATGCGCGGCTGAGGACTGAAGTTCTCAACTTGCCGTTTCCCTTGCACATTTCCCAACTGCGCGCGCTTTCCGCCAAGCAGCGGCTCTCGCAACAGAAGTCCAATTCCGAATTGGCCAGCAGTCCCACAACCTCGATTCCCTTGGAGGAAGGAGACTCCACGCAGCCGATAGAGACTCCGCCCTCCTTTTCACCCCTCGAGGTATCGTCGGCGGACCTGGTTCTTTCCCGGCTTCTTTCAACCATCTCGCGCGAGGAAATCCACGCCGTCGGAATTCTGGCCACCGACGTGCGCGACACGATCTTTCTGGCTCGTGAAATCCACCTGCACTGCCCGAGCACCCTGGCTTTCACCGTAAACTCCGACTTGCTTTACACGCACCCGGAGGCGAGCCCTTCCACGCGGGGGATGCTGGTGTTCACGCCTTATCCCTTGTTTGATCTCAACCAGGTTTGGACGCCGCCTTTTCTCGGCGAGGCCTCGCGCCTGCAGTTTTCAAACCAGGCCGCCGAAGGGGTTTATAACGCCACGTTGGCGTTGCTCGGGCACCCCTTGCAAATGCTGGAATATGGCAGGCCCTTTGTCTTTCAGCAGGAGGCAAGACCTGCGCTGTGGGTCACGGCGGTGGGCCGGAACGGGCCGCTGCCGGTAAGGTTGCTGGACTGGCCGGATACCTCGGGCTACACGGTGTCTTTCCAAAGGAAGCCGAGCGTTCCCACCGCGCAAGGAATTTATACGGCGGGCTCGGCGGTCGGAATCGTGCTGTTCAGCATCGTCCTCATCGCATTTTCCCTGCTGGTCATCCGCCAGTACCGTACGCCGAAACTCTGGGGGCGGGACGGCCAGCTCAACTGGGTTTCGCGGCTCCTCGATGAGCCGGTCAGCCCCGCGTACCAGCTCCAGGCTCGCCTTTATTTGCTCACCTGTACGGTATCGCTGCTCAGCCTCTATATCGTGCTGGCTGCTGTGTATTGGCTGCCCGCGGTCGCTGCGCACCTGCTGGGCGCCGCCTCCGCCGTGACGGACTGGCGATGGCTGGTGGCGCTGGCGACGGCCACCCCGCTCACCCTCGCCTGTTTGTTGTCGCTGGGCGCCGCGGTGGTTGTGGTGGCGCGCGCGTTCTGGCGAGCTCCCCGGCAGGAGAGCATCCTGCGGGTCGAGGTCAAGGCCGTCGTGTTGGGAGGCTGTGCCGCTTCGCTGTGTCTTGCTCTGGGACTTGCTGTCATTTGGCTGCGTACTGCCTGGACCAGCCCTTCGCAAGCATTCTTTGTCAACCTCCGGGCTTACGCATTGCTCAGCGGACTGTCTCCCCTGGTGCCGCTGATCTGCGTCGCCCTGGCTGCCTTTCTCTGGGGTTTCTGCTCGTTCCGGCGGTTGCGCATGATCGACGGAATCCGCTCGCCGGAGTCGGAGGATCGCGGGGACCACTGCTTTCTGAAGGCGGATACGGCCTCTTTTAACGGCCTGCGAATCCTGGAATCCAGGGTTCGAGAACTGCTCGAACGGGCTTCCGCTTTTTCCACGCGCTCGTATATTGGTCTGGTTGCCCTGGCCTTCATCGCGGGACTATACCTTTTTGTCTTCCGCTTTGTTCCATCCTACGAAAGCCGGGCGTTCTATGGGCTGTTTGGGACCGCGTTTGTTTTGGTCTATTCCGCGCTGGCGATGGAGTTTGGGCGGCTTTGGCTGATCTGGCTAGGGCTGCGGCGTTTTCTGCGGCGCCTCGCCTGGCATCCGATGCGGGCCGCCTACGGCCGCTATCGAAATAGTTTTCAGGGATTTCCCAACATTGATCTTGCCACCGCGCCGCCGACCTTCACCGTACTCTCTTTTTCGGTCGATCAAGCCGAACGGCTGCTGCGTTTAGGTTCGGCTCTGGTTTCATCCGGGAATCTGCCGGATGCCGAACGGGGCAATCTCGAGCAGTGGGCGCGGGAGGCAGGGCCGGAAGTGCGCCAGGCCGCGGGGAATTTGGCTGAAGCTCTCCAGGCAGATGCCGATGGGGACTGGCGCCAGGCCGTCGATCAACGCTCGCGATCCCAGCAGGCGCTGGGCGAGTTCGGCCGGATAACGGCGAAGTTCCTTGAGCCCTGGTGGCGCGCGGCAACCAGCGATCCGGTCTCCGCCACGGAGAGTCCGGAGTTGAAGGCTTTTCGCGAGCTTGGAGAAGAGTTCCTGGCCGGCCGCGCCATTTTGCTGATCTCCTACGTTTTGCCCTCGCTGCGCAACCTGGGCGCGTTTGTCCTCTCGGGGCTGCTGCTGATGTTGATTTCCGTAACCTTTTACCCCTTCCAGCCGCGCAACCAATTCCTGGCTTTCAACTGGATTGTGATTCTCGCTTTTGTGGGTTTGGCGTTTATCGTGCTGCTCCAATTGGAGCGGGACGCGGTGTTGAGCGTGCTCAACGGCACGGCGCCGGGCCAAGTGAAGGTGAGCCGGCAGTTCACTTTCCGCGTTCTCGCCTACGTGATGATTCCGATCCTCGCGTTGCTCAGCGCGCAGTTTCCCGACACCATCGGCCTTATCGTTTCCTGGTTCGGAACCACACCGGGCCACTAGACGGGAGGAATGCTTGGATGCGAATGGGTTCCTGAACTTGGAAGGAGCTCAGGGGAAGATTTCAGCCTAGAAATTGGTGCGCATTGTGGTGCACATCTCGGTCAAAAATGGGAGCAAAATGTCGAAAAGCGTCGAATCGCGAAATCGGTTGCAAGCCGCATCAATACCAGCGCTTCTCAAAGTGCATCACAGGTTCCTAAAACCCCATCGTGCACCTGACAAGGGTGAGGTCGGCAGTTCGACTCCACCCAGGCCCACCAACTCAACATACAGATCGGGCAGGTGGCTGGTTTGTTCCTGCGCTTCCGGAAAGCTCATTCGAATAACTAGTCGGACTTCTTTTGGATCTTCATGACGAAAGCCTGCCGGCAGGGTTTGTTTGCTGCCACTTCTGGTGGAATATCGATCGCCACCGAATCGCCTTGCTGCTGCCAGCGCATCGGTTTCTCGACTCCAAGCATCAAGACAGGGCTTCCGGGAACTGCACGGACCGAATCCACCACAAGCTTATTTCCCGGCCACTTCAGACTGATGGCATAAAGATACCGGCCGTCTTTGCTTCGGGTGAAGCGTACGGCGTCCCCTTGCTTGTAAACTTTCCATGCGCGCGTCGCATAGATCGCCTCACCGTTAACGCTCAGCCAATCGCCAACGTAGATCAGACGTTCTGTCGTTTCCTGCGGCCAGGTCCCGTTGGGCATGGGTCCGTAGCCGACTTCGAAATTGCCACCCTTGGCCACAATATCGATCAGGCTTTCAAGCACCCATTCCTTGGGCTGATAGACATCGTTGGGCAGATAAGAAAAGGCCTGCCCGCCGGGATAAATCACCATCCAGTTTCCCTTGGAAAAGCCGCCCGGAACCTCCCGCTCCGGCGTGTAATAGTCGCCATAGGGACCAATCCCGCGGTGCCTCATCAGGACGTTGGGCTGAAGCTTCCGAACCATCATGGCGAGGTCCGCTATGTCTTGCGATGCCGCTGCCGGCCAGGCGATATCGAGCGACAGCAGATCAATGGGGCCATACCAGGTCATCAATTCCGTCAATTGTTTTCGCTCCTGGTCGATAAACTTCTGCCAGCGTTTGGGATCGGATTGCGGGGTAAAGTTCGGGTCGTAGTAGAAGTTGTAAGGGT
>JBAUWE010000528.1:0-5894 GCA_049583595.1 Terriglobia bacterium | reverse complement strand
TATGGCTTTGCCCCGCTCGTAGGAAGGTACGGCCGAACCCGAGGTTTCTTCCAGAATGCTCATCTTGCGATTACCGCCACCTGCTCTTCCTGTTTTTCAACGCTTACTGCAAACTCCTCATTATTGAAGAGGCGGGCGCGGATAGCAAGGGGAGGCCGTTCCGGGGCGGCGGCCTTCTTGCATCTTTGCCGCGTGCACCTGAAACCTGAGGACACCGCATGGGGAGTTTGTTCAGACAGTTTGGGCTTGAGAGTCAGGAGGATCCATGACATGATCAAACCACGATAAGGGGGTACGGTATGAAGTACCGAATGGCTGTGTGGGCCGGTGCGGGACTCCTGGTTGCCGGCTGCTGGGCGCTGTACGCTTTCCTAAGAAGCCCCCCGGCGCTGACTACTGCCGATCCCATCCTGCCTCTTGTTCGTTTAACCTGCCCCATCACCCTGATTGGTTTTTACCCTCTTAAACTTTACTGGGTTCTTGTTGCCAATGCCGCAACCTATGCGTTGCTCGGTTTCATCGTAGAAACCCTGCGGCATAGACTGCGGAGGGCCTAATGATTCAAACCAGAGCATAGCCGGGTACCCCGGCTGGTTATCGAAAGCTCCTCAGGTTCAATTCAGCCCGCCAGCCCCTTCGGGCACCATCAGGAATAGACCTCGGGATTCACAACATTCGCAGGCCGCTCGCCCTCCAGCATGGCGAGCAGGTTCCTGACGGCGAGCATGGCCATCCGGAGGCGCGTTTCGCCGGTGGCGCTGCCGATGTGGGGCGCCAGAACAACATTGTCCAGGGCGGCGAAATTCGGATTGACGTTGGGTTCCCCATCAAACACATCCAGCCCCGCTCCCGCGATCTTCCGGTTGGTCAGCGCTTCCACCAGAGCTTCTTCATCCACCACGGGTCCGCGCGCCGTGTTCACCAGAATGGCCGTGTTTTTCATCAGGCCGAGTGCCTTGCGGTCAATGATGTGGCGCGTTTCGGAAGTGAGCGGAACGTGAAGGCTGACGTAATCGGACTCCCGAAGCAGCGTCTCGAGATCGGCATGCCCGGCCTGCAGTTCGCGCTCGACGCTTTCGTCGGCCCGGTGCCTGGTGTGATACAGGATGCGCATTGAAAATCCCAGACCGCGGCGCGCCATGGGCTGCCCAATCCCGCCGAAGCCTACCAGGCCGAGCGTCTTGTGATGAACGTCCATCCCGTGCAGGAGGCCGGATTGCCAGCGGTCCCATCGTCCCTCGCGAACGTAGCGGTCCGCCTCGATGGCGCGGCGCGCCGTGGCCAGCAGCAATGTGAAAGCCAGGTCGGCCGTGCTTTCCTCCAGCGATCCTGCGAGGTTGGTGATGGGAATCCGCCGGCGATTGCAGGCTGCAACGTCAATGTTGTCGTAACCAACGCCGCAGTTGGAAATGGCGCGCAATTTGGGCGCCGCAAGCAAAACCTCTTCATTGACCCGGGCGGAGTTGACCAGAATTCCTTCCACCTCGCGGCACTCCGCGGCAAGTTGAGAGACGGGAATGGCCGCGTCTTCAGCATAGCTGCGCACCTCGCAGGCGCTCGACAGCAGTTCCAGCGCGGGAGCGGGCAGGGGACGCGTGACAAAAACTTTTGGCTTCATAGTCTCCTCAAAATTTCAGCGGGACGATCGAGTGGTTTGATATCACGCCCGGACGGAATCCGTCAACCCGCCCACCTGGGTGCTGCTGGCGGAGCGGCGCCCAGGTTTGCCGCTTTCCTCATCAGCGTGCCTTTCCTCATTCAGGACACTTTGCAGAAACGCGCATCGTGCCGGCGAAAACTCAGGTTCCGTGATATGGCGATGGAGCAAGAGCGCAGTCTGGCCGGCCGATGGATCAGGCGGAAAGCCCTGCGACTTTGCCCCGCAACACTGTGACCGAAGCTTTCGGTAGAGTGATTGCCGCACCTTTCCCACCGGCGACTGTTGCTGCGCGAGGGGGATCGTCAGGGTCGGCATGCGCCGGGGCGGTTTTGCCGTGCCAGACGTATTGCTCGCTGCCGTAAGTCACAAAGCGAACCGGCCCGGCAAAATATCCCGTGCGGCCGCTGGCGCCATCTTCGAAGGCGACCTCCACCGCGTGAGCGCTTTCCTGGTCTTTGTTGATCAGCATCAGAGCCCACTCATGATCCGGGCGATGCACAGCATAAGCGGTGATCAGATCGCGGCCGCGTGAATCCTGAAGGGTCCCTTTCACCGGGTAAAGATGGTGAAGGCCGATGCCGTGCCGGACCCATTCGAAATTGATGAGCCGGCTCGCGTGGTAAAAAGCGGTGTAGGCCGTAATTTTTCCCTGCTTGTTCCAGATGGTGTTGCCCCATGTTCCCCAGCCCTGGCATGCGAGCCGGAGCTCCCCCGGCTGGATGGGTGAGTGGATGTAGATGGCGCCGCCTTCTTCAAAGAAGGCGCCTACATTGTCCGCCAGCCACAGCGCGGAGAAGATTTCGCACATGTAGCGGGAGAGCGAGCCGCTCAAATTGCTTTCAGAATTCATCAGCGGAATTTCTTTGGGCAAACCGTTTTGCCAGAACGAGCGCAGGCACGTTCGAGTGACTTCCCGGTTATGGAAAAGGTCGTCCCAGCTCATGGTGCAGGCGTCGTAGGGGTAGATTTCAAACGAAGCGAAGGTGAGATCGGCCTCGCGGCCGTGGGACTTCAGATAATCGTAAAAACGCCCGAACCACGACGTTCGTCCCTGCGCATCCGGCCAGACCGAAACGTCCTGGTTAATGCCCTGGAACACCGGTCCGCCCAGCTTCAGCGTGGGGTCGGCCTTATGGATGGCATCGGCAAACTGGATATAAAGTGTGCCGTAATCCTCGGGCATGTAATATTGGCCGTCAGCCTCCTCGTCCATTTCCACCCAGGAAATCGGATAACCCCGCTTGCGCAAATAGGCCGCCTGCGCCGCCGCGTCTTCCGGGATGCTGTAGATGAGCGGAATGGTGATGAGCGCCGGCAGGTTATTCGTGATGCCGCTGGTAAAGAAGAGGTCAAGCCCGGTCTGGTCACCGTGGGGGTTCTGGTCCTCGGCTGTATGCCAGGGATCCGTGGAGGAACAATAGGTTGCCGTTTGGGCTTTTCCGTCGGGAGCGTGCTTCACTTCATCGGTGAAGGCTCCGTTTTCAAGCGTGCCCGCATAGACTTCATAAATTGCGTAACCCGACCGATGCCGGACGTCATCGGAGCCGTGGGGCCCGGGTTGATTCGACGACTTCGTCATCACCACCCGGACGTAACGGACCGATACGGGATACTCGGCCAGCCTTCGCGTTTCCGTGCCGCCCTTGCCGTCCCGGACGAGGCCGTTCGGAAACAGGTTCCAGCGGCCGTTAGCCTGCTTGCCGACGGGCAGGTACTGGCCACCCTGATCGGTGGAATCCATGGCAGGCTCTTCCCAGTTCATGGGATCGTCTCCGGTCCAATATTGCACTTCATACTCGCGCGCGCTCGGCTCGCACCAATCGATGCGAATGGCATTGACGTTCTTCGCGCTGCCGAAGTCGATGATGATCCACTGAGGATGGAGCGAGTCATCCTCGCCGGTAAAATGGCTGGTCAGGTACGGGTTGCTCTTCCAGAATGATGCCGGGTTGCCGTCCGTCAAGCGCGAATACCCGCGTTCGGTGCCGCCGTTATGCGTGCAGCCGCGATGGGGAAGGACGTAGCCGAACGAGTCGCGGATGAGATGGGTGGGCTCTGAATTGCCGATGAAGTATCCCTGGCGCTTTTCGGGATCGCTCCACTGGCCCTCCGGATTCCAGTGCCAATAGTCAATCGTTTCGGGTGTGTGGAGACGATAGGAAATCTCGCCGTAGCCGGCCGAGAGGCAAACCTTGACGATTTCCGGAGTGTATACTTTTTCAATTCCTTCGCGCGACAAAATGTCCATCGAGCTGCACAGACTTTTGTCAGGGTCGAAGGCATTGACGGAATGTGCAGCGTCGACGCGCAGGGCAACCGCGCGCGGATGTTCCGCTGAAGTGGATCCCTGGCCGAACATGGAGTCCACAGCCGAGCGCGAAGAAAGCGTCATGGCTGCGGCCCCGGCAGTTTCGCTGAAGAATTCACGGCGTGAAATGGAGCGGAGGGCAGAGTGTTTGGACAAGTCCGTTGGGCGTTTCATAACGGCATCTCCACACACCCCAGCCCAAGGTAAAGTTGACCGATGACGAATGCAGGGCCTTTTGCCGTGTGGCGCGTTCCGACCCTTCCTTCCCATCCCAACTGTCCGTCACTGGCAGGAAGATACCTTACAACCTTACTTCTTTCTCCCACACTCATGAAGTGGCTTCGCATTCCTTTTTTGCATTTCAAGTGTATGGAACAAAACATGTGAAATGACCCCCTGATAGAGATTCCTGCATGGAGCTCTCTTGCGGGATAACAATATATCTTCACTGCAGCGCGACCTCAAGAATATCTTAACCGTGCCAGCGATTCCGCATTCCGGCAAAGACTGCGCCGGTCCGCGCCGCCATTGATGTTGGAAGAGCTCAAAGAGTATCAGCGGCGTTTTCAAAAAAGGGAATTTCGGATCACACGGGAATGTCCGCAAATGTTGCCCGGGATTGCCTCGTATGGCATGACGTGCGCGGTTATAATGGACGCCCGGACTGCCATGGCACATGAAGCCGATTCTGAATCTCTCCGCGCGCTGCAGCATGAGGTCGAAGCCTTTATCCAATCCCTTGTTCACCCTGTGGTGGTTGAAGACGAGGTGGAACTGTTCGATCTCACCGCGGCCGGCTGGCAGTTGAGCATCCAGTTTGACAAGCTGCTTTTTGAAGCCTGGAACCCCGCCCGAACGCTGGCGCGCCGGGTGGAGGAAGTCGCCTATCGCGATGGCGACCGGCTGGGCGTCTTTGTGCGGAAGCCTCACGCCCGCGAAACGTCGGTGGTGGAATTCCGCGAGCTCCACCCGAAGCAGCGCCGGGGGCGCGATGGGGAACGGTCAGCTTTTAAGCAGGAATTCGTGGCCATGCTCAAACAGGAATTTCAGGGGTGGCGACTTGAAAACGTCAGCAACCGTTCGGACCGGGAGCATTCGTTCTCCACCTGGTACACGCGGGGACTGGCGCGGCAGGGCCGGACCGGCTGCGCGGTGATCGGGCTCAGCAAGGACGAGGCGCCGGCCGCAGCCGATGCGGTGCTGGCCTTCAGCCTGATCTGGCTCGACTGGCTGCGCAGCCGTTCAGACAGAACGGTGGTGCCCAGGCTCCGAATCTATCTGCCCCGCGAGGCGGTTGAATTGAACGCGCACCGGGCGGCCGCTATCAACCACCGTGCCGTGCAGTTGGAACTCTACGAATGGAATGGCGGAGGCGAACGCCCGGCGCGCGTCGACCTTGAGGCGGCCGGTGACGTCGCCACCCGGCTTGTGCCCCATCAGGCGAACGAAGCGCTCATCAGCCGGCATCGCGATCTCTTGCGCGGCCTGCTGGGCGACGTCGTGGATCGTCTTGCGATGACGACGGACGCTTCCGGAAGGTTCGTTTCGGTTCGTGTGGCGGGCCTGGAAATCGCGCGCATCGAAGGCGACCTGTCACCGAAGATCTATTTTGGGTTGGAAGGAAGCGTCCGCAGGTTGGACGACCACAGCCGCGACGCCTTTCGTGATTTCGTTTCCCGAGTGCTAGCGCGTCGCAACGCCGCGAGTGAGGATACCAGAGATGACTTCTACCGCCTGCAATCCGAGCGCTGGCTGGAAAGCATGCTGGTCAACGACATCAGCCGGCTCGATTCCGCGCTTTCACCGGAGTTTGTTTATCCGCAGGTGCCGGCGTTCTCGCGGACCGACCGCGGCGTGATCGATATTCTGACGGTGACGCGCGACGGGCGGCTGGCGGTGATGGAACTGAAGCTGGAGGAACAGATC
>JBAUWE010000527.1:0-2114 GCA_049583595.1 Terriglobia bacterium | reverse complement strand
AGTCTGAATACCAAACATTGCTGGCGGCTGCCGGATTCGAGGCGATTGGAATTGAACCCACCCGCATCTACCGCGCCGAGGAAGCGCGCCAGTTCCTCTCCGGAAAAGGGCTGGACGTGGACGCGCTGGCAACAATCATCGACGGCAAATTCATGAGCGCATTTGTCCGGGCGCGCAAACCAGGGAAATAGATTCGTCCGGCGTGGGAGCGTCCTTCAACGCCAGGATACGAGCATGAGCACACATACCGCACGCAGACTGTCAACGCTTGACCGCTATCTGACCCTGTGGATTTTTCTGGCTATGGCGGCCGGCATCGCGCTAGGAAACCTCTCGCCAGACTTTGTACAACTGGTGACGAGTTTCCAGAGCGGAACCACCTCCATCCCTCTTGCTGTGGGACTCATCCTGATGATGTACCCGCCGCTCGCCAAGGTCCGTTACGAAGAAATCGGCAAGGTGTTCCAGAACCGCAAGATCCTGCTGCTCTCACTTTTTCAAAACTGGTTGGTCGGGCCGGTTCTGATGTTCGTTTTGGCGATCGTTTTCCTCCGGGGATACCCGGAGTACATGGCCGGACTCATCATGATCGGTCTCGCGCGCTGCATCGCCATGGTGATTGTGTGGAACGAACTGGCCAAGGGAAACTCGGAATATGCGGCAGGACTGGTGGCCTTCAATTCCGTGTTCCAGGTACTGTTTTATTCTGTCTACGCCTGGATTTTCATCACCGTCCTCCCGCAGTGGTTCGGCCTGACGGGAACGGTTGTCAACATCTCGATTGGCGAGATTGCACGCAGTGTCTTCATCTATCTTGGTATTCCGTTCCTTGCCGGAATGCTCACTCGCCTGGTCCTGATTCGAGCGCGCGGCCGCGAATGGTACGAGAAGAAGTTTATTCCACGCATCAGCCCCCTGACGCTGGCCGCCCTGCTGTTCACCATCGTGATCATGTTCTCCCTGAAAGGGAGCGTGATCCTCAGCCTTCCCCTGGATGTGCTGCGCATCGCGGTCCCGCTGTTGATCTACTTTGTCGTCATGTTTCTGGTTTCGTTCTGGATGGGCCATAAGGTTGGAGCCGATTACAGCCAAACGGCCACGCTCGCCTTTACAGCCGCGAGCAATAATTTTGAGCTGGCGATCGCTGTTTCTGTCGCCGTGTTCGGGATCCACTCCGGAGCCGCCTTTGCCGCTGTAATCGGGCCGCTTGTCGAAGTCCCGGTGATGATCACGCTGGTCAACGTCTCCCTGCGTTTCCAGAAGCGATACTTTGGGGTTCACGTCGCCGGCTCCGAGGTTCTGACGGAGGAAAATCGAGCGTGCGAGTCCTGATCCTGTGTACGGCGAATTCCGCGCGGAGCCAGATGGCCGAAGGGCTGCTTCGGCATGAGGCCGGGCCGTCGTGTCAAGTCTTCAGCGCCGGCACAAAGCCCACGCGGGTCCGGCCGGAAGCGATTGCCGTGATGCGCGAAGCCGGAATTGACCTTTCCGGCCATCATTCGAAATCAGTCGATGAATTCCTGGGGCAGGATTTCGATTACGTCATCACCGTCTGCGACAACGCCCGGGAGACCTGTCCCGTCTTCCCGGCCAGGACCCGGCGCATTCATTGGAGCATCGAGGATCCTGCCGCGGTCGACGGCAGCGCAGAGGAGAGGCTGGATGCCTTTCGGCACGCAAGGGATGATCTGCAGAGAAGGTTGCGGGCCTTCGTCCGGGAGCAAGTTACGCAGCCCGAAGAAGGCCCGTCGAATCAGTAAAGGAGGGGGGTCCTCCGTTCTCAAGAGGGCTGAGCCAAGCCCTCCATGGTTGACCGCCACCCGATTGCAGAATGCTCAGAGTCGTCTCGTTACATCTTTGGCAACGCGGATATTTTCCAACTCCACCTAGCTGGTCGCAACCGGAAGCTGGACCGGCTGCTGTAGCGTAAAGTCCAGCACCGTTTCACTCGGTACATGAACCTGCTGGCCGTGTGTCATCACAGAGACAGCAGTGCCTGCGCCAGCGCCAACACCGGCTCCAATGGCCGCACCCTTGCCGCCGCCCGCGATGGCGCCGATAATGCCGCCGGCAACCGCACCGATTCCGGCCCGCTTGGCCGTCTGATGGCCGCG
>JBAUWE010000526.1:0-16739 GCA_049583595.1 Terriglobia bacterium | reverse complement strand
CCGGCACGATGAACAGGTCGGTCTCTCCGCGGCAGGGAACGATTTTCCCCTCGTTCTGCAGCGCCACCGATTCCAGCGTGCGAACGCTGGTGGTACCCACCGCGATGACGCGGCGTCTTTCAGCAATGGCCGCGTTGATGGAGGCTGCCGCCGCGTCAGAAATCTCAAATTGTTCCGACTCCATTTGGTGGTCTTCAACGCGCTCGGTCTGGACCGGGCGGAACGTTCCCGGCCCCACGTGCAGCGTCACTTCGCAGGTCTCAACTTTTCGTTCCTGCAGCGCGCGAAAGATCCGCTCGGTAAAGTGAAAGCCCGCCGTGGGAGCGGCAACCGCGCCGCGCACCCTGGCGTAAACCGTCTGGTAGGTTTCGCGGTCGGCGGCTTCGTCGGGCCGGCTGACGTAAGGCGGCAGCGGAACGTGTCCCAGGCGGTCAATCGTGCTGGCCACAGTGCCCTCGCGCGCCCGCAGCAGCACTCTGCGTATGCCGCGTTCGCCGCGGCCCAGGACTTCCGCTTCAAGCTCGCCGCCGCCGAAAACCAGCACCTCGCCGGTGCGAATCTTTCGCCCCGGATGCACCAGCCCCTGCCACACGTCGCCTGATTCATTCCGCGTCAGCAGCAGTTCAACTTCGGCGGTCAGGTGTTCGCGCGCGGCGGGGTTGCCCTTGCCGATGGCCTGCGCCTGTGTGCCGCGCCGCCTGCCCAGCAGGCGCGCCGGAAACACCCGGGTATTGTTCACCACCAGCACGTCCCCCGGCGCAAGGATTTCAGGCAGCGCGCGGAATGGGCAATCCGTGAAGGACTGCGCGGCGCGGTCCAGCAGCATCATGCGCGAGGCGTCTCGCTCCTTCAAAGGCCGCTGGGCAATCAGTTCCTTGGGCAGTTCGTAATTGAATTCTTCAAGCAGCATCCTGAAACCATTTTACGCTAAACGGCCGACCGGTCTCTCGGGCCTGGGACGCAACCGCCCTGTCAGCGTGTTCAAGCGCGGTGTGTTAAAGTCAGTTCATGCCGCAAGCCACCGTCACCGTTTCCCCGCGCGGGATTGAGCGAATCTTCGCCGGCCATCCGTGGATTTACCGCAGCGACGTCTCCGCCCCTGCGAACCTCGCGCCGGGCTGCATAGTGGGCGTCCAGGACCGGAGGAAGCGGTTTCTCGGACAGGCGCTTTACAGCAACAAGTCGCAGATCGCGCTTCGATTCTTAACCCGCGAAAAACGGCCCATCGACCGCCAGTTTCTGGCCGGGCGAATCCAGGCGGCGGCGGATTATCGCCGGCAGGTTGTGGAAGACTCAGACGCCTATCGCCTGGTGGCCTCTGAGGGCGATCTGCTTCCATCCCTGGTGGTTGATCGTTATGGGGAAAATTTCGTCGTCCAGACGCTCAGCCAGGGAATGGAAAAACTGAAGCCCATCATAACGGATGTGCTGCAGGAGCGGTTTTCGCCGCGCGGCATCGTGGAACGGAATGACGTTGCGGTGCGCGCGCTGGAGGGTCTCGAGCCAACGAAGGGAATTCTGGCGGGCGAGGACCCCGGCGAAATTACGGTTACGATGAACGGCCTGCGCTTCGCCTTCAACCTGCTGGAAGGGCAGAAGACGGGCGGCTTTCTTGACCAGCGTGAGAATCAGCGCGCCGCGCAAAATTATGCATTCGGCCGGGCGCTCGACTGCTTTACCTATGCCGGGGGGTTTGCTCTGAACATCAGCCGCCGCTGCGACTCTGTCCTGGCCATCGATTCCTCCCAGGACGCGCTCGGGCTGGCCGCGCGCAACGCGGAGCTGAACGGCAGTTCCAATATCGAGTGGAAGGAAGCCAACTGTTTTGATTTCCTGAAAGCCGCCGACCAGGCAGGTGAGCGCTTCGACACTGTGGTGCTGGACCCGCCGGCCTTTGCGCGGCAGCGGTCCAATCTTGCTTCTGCCCTGCGCGGCTACAAGGAACTCAACCTTCGCGGCTTGAAAATTCTGAATCCCGGCGGCTATCTCATCACCTGCAGCTGTTCCTACCACGTGACGGAGGCGGACTTTCTGGAGGCGATCGCCAGCGCAGCCATTGACGCCCACCGAACCGTCACCGTAGTCGAACGCCGGACCCAGGGACGCGACCATCCCATCCTGCTGACGGTGCCTGAAACTCACTACCTGAAATGCCTCATCCTTCGCGTGTCATAACGCGTTTTGCGGAAAATTGAATTCGAGTAGAATACTAGCTGTGAATCGATTTTATGCCCTGGCGGCTGTCCTGGTTCTCACGCCGTTGTGCGCGGTTCCAGGCCGCGCCGAGGACCTGAAGCTGCTGATATCGGTAGAGCGACAGACCATCGTCGCGCCCCATCCCGTGCGCGCGACGTTGCAGTTCCACAACTCCGGCCGGCAAACCCTGTGGCTCTACCGGCCCGTTATCAGCGAGCTGCCGGGCGACCGATTGGGTTTTCTGGCGCCGGTGCCGGCCGATGTGCGCCCCGGACAGGCTTACGGAGGATCGCAGCTTGAAATCCAGATGGCGCCGCAAAGCGCTACGGGCGGCGACGCAAAGCGGGCAGCGGGCAGCGGGTTCGCCATGGCGCCTGACACCTTGCCCCATCCCAGGCTGGTGCGCCTCGATCCGGGAGAAGATTACCAGGAAAAACTCAGCATCCACGTTGAGCCCGTACAAACAAAGTCCGGTACAAGCGAACAGCCTGCCTGGGGAGCTTACAGGTTTTCCGTAACCTACTCCGCGGAATATTCCAACGCCGAAGCATTGACTCGCGACATCGGCGCCCACCTCTGGCATGGCCAGGCAACCAGCAACACCGTTACTCTGGAGCTGCGGCCGCCGGCGGGCCAGGGCTCGATTGCCGGAACGGTGCTCGACTCTATCGGACGGCCCTACGGCCAGGCGCTGGTTACTTTGGAGGACGACAACGAAAGCGTACTCGATCAGCTTTTGACGGACGACGACGGCCGGTTTGCATTCGAACACCTGCCCCTGGGCCGTTACTGGCTGACGGTGCGCCAGCCCGGCGCAGACCACGATACGTCGGTGTTCCGCCACGTCGATGTGACCGAGGCGGGCTCGCCGGCAACGGCTGAGATCATGATGGTGCCGATCGATATCAACAAGCCCGATCGCATGCTGCACAAGCCCGTACTTTTCAACATTGTCGATAGCAAAGGCCATCCGCTGGCAAAAGTCGGGATTACGATTTTGTATTCCGCCGAGACCATTGTGGAGAACCGGAAGGCGCAAACGGGCCAGGACGGTTTCGCTGCCGTCAGCCTGATTCCCGGCTCCATCTATGTGACGCTCCAGGCACGGGGCTGCAAAAAAGTAGACCGGCGGGCTGACGTGGCGCCCGGCGTGGGAGTGGACGGTTTCAAGTTTGCCTACGACTGTGCCGGGAACTGAGGCAGGGGGCGGGAACGGAATTCCAGAGCGTCCGGCGCGAATCGAACTTCCATGGAAAGTGCTCTGCGACCCGTGAAAGGCAGCGTGATCATCCCGACCAGGCAGCGCTCCGCCGTGTTGTGCGAAACGCTGGAATCCCTGGTCACGCAAACCGAAAAGGACTTTGAGGTCATCGTGGTGGTGGACGGCGAGGATGCGGAAACCCGCTCTCTGGCTGAAGCCTACAAAGCAGCGTTCCCCTTGCGCTGGATTTTTGTGCCGGAACACAAAGGCCAGGCATCAGCCCGCAACGCCGGCGCCACCGCGGCAGACTCGGACATCCTGATCTTCCTGGACGACGACACCCGGCCCGTTCCTGAATGGATCCATCACCATCTGAAGCATCGCCGCGCCAACGCCGGACCATGGGAGATGGGCGTGCTGGGAAAAGTTGTCGACCACCATGCGAAACCTCCCCGCTCCCGGACCGACCAGTACCTGCGCGAAACCCGAAACCCCGGGCTTGCCCATTTTGAAAGCTGCCTGAAGAACCAGTCGATCGAGTTCGGCAGGGTGGCGGCCTTTGGACTGAACACCTCGATTCCGCGCAAGACCTTTTTGGCGCTTGGCGGATTCGATGAGAAATTGAGTTCCCTGGACGAAGATACCGACTTCGGCGCCCGCCTGTACAACTACGGCGCTGTGTTCAAATTCGAACCCGACGCCATCGTGCACCACCACGACGCGAAAGACGCTGTCGCACAGCACTACGCCATCCTGCGATGTGCGGGCCAACTCGACGTCTACCGCCGGCGCGAAAAAAAGCAATGGAACGCCCGGCTTCAACTGCTGGCCCAGATGCATTGCGGAAGTACCTTGCGGAAGCTGGCGCACCGCACCGCCTGGCATGCTCCCTGGATTTTTCAATTGGCGGCCTCCGTGGCCAGGAAAGCGACGGAGCTGACCGGCTCGCGCCGGAGCTTTCGCCTCTGGTACCGGGCGACGGCAGCGGAATACTGGAAAGGCATTCGCGCGGCGGGAGAAACCATCGAATCGTTGCGCAACCTGTACCCTTCGCGAACGCCCATTTTGATGCTGCACGAGGTCTCCGCTCCCACCGAACTGAGGATGATGTCGCTGGCGATATCACCCGAGCGGTTCAGGCGATTCATGGAGTGGCTCAACAGGTTGGGTTACACGTCCGCTTTGCCGACCGAATGGGACAGGTACACGAAGGGTCGACGAGTGATCCTGACCTTCGATGACGCCTACGAAGACTTTATGAGCAACGCCTTCCCCGTCCTTGACCGGCTGGCCTTTAAGGCGACGGTTTTTGTCGTGGTTGACCGCATTGGAAAAACCAACGAATGGGACAAGGCTGCAGGCTTCAAGTCCAGGCCTCTTCTCACGCTGGAGCAGATTCGCGAACTGCATCGCCACGGGGTCCATTTCGGCTCGCACTCGCTGACGCACGCCCGGCTCACTGACGTATCGGACAGCGATCTCGAGCGCGAGGTCCGTGACTCGAAGCATAAGCTCGAAGACCTGCTCGGCGCTGACGTGCCCTGCTTCGCCTATCCCTGGGGAATGGCCGACATGCGGGTGCGCAGCGCGGTGGCGCGCGCCGGCTACAAGGTGGCATTCACCGCGGAGGAAGGCCTGAACGGGTCGGAAGACCCGCTCTCCCTGAAGCGAACAAATCTGGCCGAGGTTGATACGCTGCCGGAGTTCGCCTTCAAAATGGTCACCGGCAGAGATTTGCGCCAGATGGCCAAGGCATTCCTGATGAGGAAAGGGCTCCACCGGGAACCAAAGCAGACAAAGCCAGACGAACAAGGGAGCAGGCGGATCGGGTAACCAAAGGTATGGCGAGATCCTGCAGGCGTTTTGACTTCGTCAGTCTCAGACTCGGAGCATTGACGGGAAGGCTGGAGGTAAGATGGACTATCAGATGTGTTGTCTCCGCCACACGACTGCAAGACATCGATATCGCTTGAAGGAAAAATTATGAGCGCGCCTGGAAACTGGAACGCAATCGTGGCTCCTCCGCGCACAGGTGTGAAATTCACGGTCATTGTTTGCACTTATAATTACGCACACCTCATTCAAGACGCTTTGCGCTCGCTCGCCGCTCAGACGTTTCCAGATTTTGAATTGCTGATTGTTGACGACGGCTCGACGGATCAAACAGAGGCAATCGTCCGTCAGCACTCCTGCAAATTTCGCAATCTTGCGTACTCCAAGAAGGCGCACACCGGTTTAGCTGATACCAGGAATGCCGGCGTGCAGAAAGCCAAAGGCACACACCTTGCTTTCCTTGATGCTGATGACCTCTGGTCGCCAGAATATCTGGAAGTCGTTCGCGCCCAATTTGAATCCAGCCCACAAGCGGATATAGTGTTTTCGGACGGGTTCCGCATTCTGGGCAACGGTCAGATTCAACGCCCGGTCTTCCCATCGGGTCTCGGCCCCCTTAGCGGACCTGTCAATTCTGTGGGAGATCTTTTTTCCCTGTGTAACAACTACCTGCCTTCCGGCATGGTCTTCCGGAAATCTCTCTACGAGCGCACCGGGCCTTTTGATACTCGCTTCTCGCATGGAGACGATGTCGATTGGGTCATCCGGGCAGCCATTGCTGGGGCTTATTGCGTTCGGATCGATCGGAAGCTTTTGCTCTATCGCTATCATGGTGGGAACATGACGAATGATGCCATCGCCTTTCTTGAAACATGGCTCAAAATCTACAAGGAAAACTTGAGGGAAAGTCGCCTGGGACCAGAATGCGAGCGTAAGGCCAGAAACTTCGCCCGAGATTATGTCCTGCGGCTGCTCGGGATCTGTTCACCCCCGGAAGGCAGATTGCTGCTTGCCCGGACTCTTGAAGCCCTCGGGGGAGACTTCATCCTTCGCGGCGCCTATCTTTCCACCTACCTGGGATCGAGTTATGCGCTGCGGCCGCTTAAATGGGGAAAGCGGCTGATCCGAAAGCGACACGCTTCCACACAGAATATTGATCTGACGGCGCCGCCTGAAATAATCTTTCAAGGCCTGTGAAACGTCACGCCGTCTTCGCCGGCAGGGATGTCCGCCCGGCAGGAGGTTAATGGCACCATCAAGATGAGATTTTCAGTCGTCATTTGCACTTACAATTACGCGCACCTGCTGCCCGACACTCTGCAATCCGTTGCCGCGCAGACGCTGCAGGACTTTGAACTTCTGATTGTTGACGACGGATCGACGGACAACACCGAAGAAGTCGCGGAACGGTTTCGCCCGCTTTTTCAGAATTTTCACTATGCTAAGAAGCCTCATTCAGGACCCGCCGACACCAGGAACGTGGGAGTCCGCGCCGCCCGGGGCACTCACATTGCGTTGCTTGACGCAGACGATTTGTGGTCACCGCATTATCTGAGCGTAATCCGTGAAGCCCTCAGCGCAAATTCTCAGGCGGATCTGGTGCTGTGCGAGGGAATCACCATCAGGGGCGACAACGGAATCATTACAGAGGTAGCTCTAGAACCGGGCCTTCCATCCTTATGCGGGCCGGTGCGTTCCCCGCAAGACCTCTTTGAGGTTGTCCGGGCCGTCGCGCCTTCGGGCATGGTGTTTTCGAAGGAGCTTTACAACCGGACGGGCGATTTTGATACATGTTCGTTCGCATGGTTCTCTGAGGATCTCGACTGGGCGTTCCGCGCTTTGAGGGCGGGGGCTTATTGCCTTTGCATGAAGCAGAGGCTTTATCTTTACCGGCGCCACGCCGACAACCTGACCAACAAGGCCAGCGACTCATTCCGGTCCTGGCTGAAAATCTATTCTCAGACATTAAGAGAAGCCCGGCGGGACCCGCAAGTCGAAGCCCTGGCGCGCGGCACTATCCGGTCGCGTGCGGTGCGCATCCTGCCCACCTGCGCAGCTTCGGAAAGCAGGGCGCTGCTGGGGCGCGCCATCGAAACGCTGGGCGGAGACTCCGTGGTGAGGCTCTTTTACGTGGGCACTTTCCTGGGACTGGCAAGCCTGCTAAAAATTCTCAAACAAACCTGGAGGCTCTGGCGCCGCTTCACTCGAAAAAGACTGAAGATTGATCTGGGCACGTCCTCTGAATCCATTTTCAAAACTCTGTCCCAATAGCCCGCCTTATATGCGATCCGAACAACTCTGCTTCAAAAAAACCGTGGGAAACCCGATTCTGACATCCATTTCCCCTTGCCCGCGCACACTCATGTGAGGCAATATGGCTCTGTGAAACCTGAAGGTGGCCATCGTTCTTCCGAGTGGACATCCCAGTCCCGTTCGACTACCGACAAGCAAAACCTGAAAAAAGAGATGCGCGAGGGATGGGACCGTGAGGCGCGCGGAAACTGGAGACGGAGTATCTGGGCGGAGGCATCCGATACCGAGGAATCCTTCAGGGCTTCCGGAGACCGCGACTACAAGAGGTATGTCGGCAGGTTTCTTTCAACCTTACAAATTGACCCTGCAGAGATGGTTGCACTTGAGATCGGCTGCGGCGTCGGCCGCGTGTCAGAGTTCCTTGCGCGCGATTTCTTCAGGCTTGTAGCTCTCGACATCTCCAGGCAAATGCTCAAGATCGGGCGGCAAAGGGTTACAGCAAACAACATTCTCTGGTTGTGCAACGACGGAATAAGCCTGGGCCCTGTGGCCGACCACTCGGTTGATTTCATTTTCTCTTTTGGAGTGTTCCAGCAGATTCCAGATGAAGCGGCCATTGCCGGTTATGTTGCGGAAGCAGGGCGAACCCTAAAAGCCGGCGGATGGTTTGTTTTTCAAGTGATGAACCAACCCCATTTATCAGTTGGACCGTGGACAGCCTCACTTTTTGTTTCTTCCAGCTATCACGTCCCGCGCGTCCGGATTTACAAGCGTGCTGTGCTCGATGCCTGCCCCATCCGAATGAGAATAATTCTCAAGAGTTGCAAGAATTCAGGACTTGAAGTAGTCCTTGTCCTTCATCGCTTTACTCAAAACACGTGGATTTGGGCTCAGAAAAAGGGCTGACCTCCAGGGGGAAGAATGTTTCTGCCAATTCTCGTTGGATTCCTGATTGTACTGGCAATAGCAGATGCTCTTGGTTTTCTCTTCTGGTATGCCTGCAGTTGGCCGCGCTCGCAGGTTCTGGGTCCGGTGCTTGTTCGGGGCCCGGGTGGAAGCAAAAGAGTTGCCCTCACTTTTGACGATGGTCCGCTTCCGCCTTACAGCCAGCAGATTCTTGATATCCTCCGGTCAGGAAACGCAAAGGCTACATTTTTTGTCTGTGGCAAAGATGCCGAGCGTCATCCGGAAATTCTCCGCCGTATCTGTGCAGAAGGCCACACCATCGGGAATCACACCTGGTCGCATCCTTATCTTTACTTCATGAACCGCGCGAAGTGCGCGGAGGAGGTTGGCCGGACCCAGACGGTGATTGAACAAGCCACAGGCGTCACGCCCAGGTTTTTCCGTCCCCCCTACGGGGCGCGAGGGTTCGGCCTTTATCCCGTATTGCGTGAACGCGGCCTGCACCTGGTCCAATGGTCGGCAAGTGGGGACGACTGGAAGCTTGGGGCCAAGGCCATCGTCTCATCCGTTGGCGCCGCTCTGCGCCCCGGCGCGATCATCCTGCTGCACGACGGCCGACAAAAACCTGGAGGTTACTTACAGGAACTTTTGAGGAGGAATTTCCGCGCGGCCCACAACCAGGACCAGCAACGCAACCCTCGGCAACCTGAGGCCGACGCCTCCGAAACCGTCAAAGCCCTCCCTGAAATCATCGAGGCTGCCCGGAAGATGGGATATGAGTTCGTTTCCGTCGAGGAATTCTTCCCGTTGCCGCCGCGTGGTGATGACCGGGCGCCAAAATGATGGGGCCCAAGCGTGAACAACTCAGCTTGATCCCACGCACCTGTGTCCATTAGAATCTCCTAGTCTATGTGAGGGTTCCATCCGGGCCGGTACATAGTGAGTATTGTTGAAGCGATACCTGGTTATGGACTCTTTTATCAAAAATCGACCTTGGTTGTTGACCGCGCTCATCATGCTGGGCGCTTTTGTGTATTTGTATCTGAATCTCTTTCTTCTGCCCGCAACGCCCATCCATTTTCTTTCTCCCGATGCAACCAACTTCCTTTTCAACGCCCAACGGATGCAGCACGGGCAGGTGATTTACCGCGATTTTTTCGAGCTCACACTGCCGGGAACGGAGGTTTTCTACCTCGTCCTGTTTAAGATTTTCGGGAATCGCGCCTGGATACCGAATGTAACGCTGCTTGTGCTTGGGCTGTCGCTGACCTACCTGATGATTTCCATTTCCAGGAAGGTCATTTCCGGCATGGCAGCCTATCTGCCGGCCTTGCTGTTTCTGGTGATCCCTTTCCGCAGCCAGCTTGACGCCACTCACCATTGGTTCAGCACATTATTTGTGATGGCTGCAATCGCGCTGCTCGTGGAGGAGATTTCCGCCCTGCGGCTGGTGAGTGCCGCAGCCCTTTGCGGCGTGGCAATGTGGTTTACGCAATCGAGCGGACTGCTCGCGATGATAGGCCTGGTGCTGTTCCTGCTGTGGGCAGCGGTAACACACCAGCTGAGCTGGGGAAATTTCCGCACGGCCCAGCGCTACATCTGGTCGGCCTTTGCCATTGTGGTGGTCGTGCTCAATGTTTATTTCGTATTCCGGGCGGGTCTCAGGGCGGTCTTCTACGACACGGTTGTGTTTAATTTTCGCTATTTCTCTTCCTGGGTCGCAAACTCCTTCTACGTTTACATGATTGATGTGCCGACCTTTCATCCCTGGTACCGGCTGCCGGCGCTGGCCCTCTGGGGCTCGATTTATCTGTTGGTTCCCCTGATCTACATTCTGTTCTTCGTTCGATACTGGGACGAGCGAGAAGAGCGCCCCTCGGAGCCCTGGGACCGGCTGGTGCTGATCGCCATCATGGGGGCGATGTTGTTTGTCGGTGTTGCGCCGTCTCCAACCTGGCTGCGCTTGTGCACGGTGGCTGCACCCGGATTGATCCTGTTTGTCTGGTTCCTGAACTCTCCCGGGCGTTTCCACAGGATTCGTGTCACAGCCATCTGGGTGATCGTCATTGCCATCGCTCTGGGCGAATGGCATGGGCGGGTGTTTGGATGGCGGAAACAGTTGAATCTTCCCATCGGGCGCGTGGCGGTGCTCAATCGGGTTCAGTACGACGAAATCAAGTTTCTGCTTGATCACACAAAGCCGGGTGATTATTTCTTTGGAAACTATGAGCTGAACTACCTGCTCGATCTGCGAGGTCTTTCGCCCATCGCTTTTGTGACGCCCTCAGACTTCACCCGGCCTGAGCAGGTGCAACAGACCATCGAGGGGCTCAAAAGGCACCCTGCGAAATACGTTTACTGGTCCTACAATCTCGACATGCCGCCCGACGCCGGCCACGGGCAGGGTCATCTGGCTCCGCTGTGGGCCTACCTGCAGGCGCATTATCAATGCGTGAAAACTTTTGAAGGCGACGGCTACGCTTCCAGCTTCTGGGCAAGGGACACCCCGACAGCTCCAATTCCGCTACCACCGCCCGGTCCCCTATCCCCGCCCGGTCCCCTGTCCCCCCCGAAGCAGAATGGACCGCCCCCTGCCGGCGTGAGCGGCCAGGGCAACTCCCGGGCGGCCCCTCTTGACACCCCAGGGCAAGTTCCATAGACTCGCTGCGTCCCTACATTTCTGTTTCCTGTCGGCCCTTTCCCTAGGGTCCGGTTCCAGGGCGGAAACGGTGCGTCTTGCGGGCAGGGGTCAATTCACAATCAGCGAGGCATCATTGGCATTCAGTTGGATCGACCTGGTCGTTGTCATCGTTTACCTGTTGGTCGTCACGCTGCTGGGAGCGCGCTTCGGCAAGCGCCAGAAGACCTTGCACGATTACTTCCTGGGCGGCCGCCAGCTACCCTGGTGGGCCATCGCTCTTTCCGTTGTCTCCGCCGAGACCAGCATCCTCACCATCATCAGCACTCCGGGGATCGCTTACGCCGGAGACATGGCGTTTCTCCAGCTTGTCTTTGGATACCTGGTGGCTCGCGTCGTCGTCAGTTTTGTCCTCATCCCCAAATACTTTGCCGGCGAACTTTACACCGCCTACCAGCTGATTGAGCAAAGGTTTGGCCGCGGGCTCAAGGTCTTCACGGCGGGCCTGTTCCTGGGCAGCCGCGCGCTGGCGGAAGGGGTCCGCGTTTTCGCCATTTCCATCGTGATCGAGGTGATTTTCCGGACAGGCGTCCTGACCGCCGTGCTGATCATCACCGCTCTCACGCTGTTCTACACCTTTGAGGGCGGACTCACCGCCGTCATCTGGACCGACGTCACGCAGCTCTCCATCTACATTGTCGGGACCGTCATCGCCCTGCTGCTGGCCGTCCATGCCATCCCGGGCGGCTGGGGCGAGGTGGCGCACCTGGCCAGCATTTCAGGACACAAGTTCGCCATCTTCAACTTCCACTTCAACTGGCACCAGCCCTACCTGTTCTGGTCCGGGCTGATCGGCGGCACCTTCCTCACCAGCGCCAGCCACGGGACAGACCAGTTGATTGTGCAGCGGCTGCTGGCCGCCAAAAACAAGAGACAGAGCCAGGGGGCGCTGCTGGCCAGCGGGCTGGTGATTCTGTTCCAGTTCGCCCTGTTCCTGGTGGTGGGTGTCGTCCTGTTTGCGTTCTACCATTTTCATCCCCCAGCCCATCCCTTCAGCCGCCCGGACAAAATCTATCCAACTTTTGTGATCACGCAATTGCCGGTAGGGCTCGCCGGCCTGTTGACCGCGGCCATCATCGCGGCAGCCATGGCGAACCTGAGTGCGGCGTTTAATTCCCTGGCTTCGAGTTCGGTGATGGATTTTTACCGGCCGTTCGTTCGTCCCGATGCCGACCAGAAGCATTACTTGCGCGTCTCGCGCGGCCTGACGCTGTTCTGGGGGGCGGTGCTGATCCTGATTGCGGTCATCTCCCAATATCTGCATGAAAGCGTCCTGGTGCTGGCGCTGACCATCGCCTCAGTTCCCTACGGAGCCATGCTGGGAATCTTCCTGCTGGGTGTTCTGACCAAACGGGCGACGTCGCGGGGCGCGCTCACGGGAGCCGCGCTTGGACTAACAGTTCTCATCCTGATTGTGGTGGGCAAGGCATATGGCATCGTTAATATCGCATGGACGTGGTATGTGGTGATTGGAACATTGGTGACGTTCTTTGGCGGGTGGTTCGCCAGCATGACACCGCGCATCAGTGAAAAACCCCAGTAGTATTCGGGTGATCACCGCCTTGACGAAGAGATGCGGTGCGGTTAACCTCATGAAGCCCATGAAACTGAGAAACCTGTTGATTCGACTGCCGTACCTCCCACCCGTTGTTGCTGCTTTCCTGGCTGTGGCGCTCCTGCCGGCGACAATTCTGACCGCGCCCCGTAGTCCAAAAAATTCAGATCAAACGGCGCCGGAAACCAGCGCACGCACTGATCAAGCAGTGCAAAGAAACGACCGCATCGCGCTGAATGTAATGAGAGAACGGGTGATGGCAGCCAGGCCGCTTGCCCTGTATTACACCATCGGAGGCACTTTCGGGCTCGATTCCGTCCTTGAACATGCTTCTGACATGACCATTCTGGCGCCACAGTGCTACTGGCTGGATCAGAATGGAAACATCCAGGGGAGTATCCCTACGGCCGTATTGGAAGCAGCCAGGCAGGCAAAGCTGCCGGTGATGGCCCTGATTTATAATCAGGACTTTAATCGTCGGATCGCTTCAGCGCTGCTCCACAACCGTCATCTGCAGAAGCGCGTCATCAGGAACCTGGCCGAAATCGCCCAACAGGAACATCTGCTGGGCTTTCAGCTCGATTTTGAAAACATCGATCCTGACGATATCAACCTCTACACCCGGTTCGTTCATGACACTGCAAAGGCGCTCCACCAGGATGGACGGCTGCTCAGTGTCGCCGTCGTTCCCCGCTTTCAAAACTCCGTTCCCGGACAATGGGCGGCAGCTTACGACTATCCGGCGCTGGCAAGCGCGGCGGACTTTCTGACCCTGATGACTTATGACAACTCAGGCCGCCTTGGCCCGCCGGGACCTATAGCGGGCTACGACTGGGTGAGAAATGCGCTGGAGTATGCCAGAGAGCGGGTTCAACCGGAAAAACTCCTGCTCGGCATCGCCCTCTACGGCCGAGAGTGGACCGACAACGGGCGCAGCCTTGAAGCGCGTACCGTGCCCTACCCTGAAACAAGATCTCTGCTCAGCCGCCTTTCACTCACCCCTCAATGGGACGAAAAGCACCGCTCGCCTTGGTTCGAGTACCGGACCGGCGGAACCGTCCGAAGCGTGTGGTATGAAAATGCCCGGAGCATTCATGAAAAACTGAAGCTTTTGGAACGGTATCAGCTGCGGGGTTTTGCCGCCTGGCGGCTGGGAATGGAAGATCCGCGCATCTGGCGAATGGTGACAGCAATGCGCGAAAGCCAGTCACAGGCCGATGAGAACCGGCAAGCCACGGGCTTCTGAATCGGGCGAAAGGCCCTAACTGGTTCCGTTTTCCGGCGATGAGGGCATCGACAAGCTACGCTTTTCGCATCGGGAAACTCCGCCGCCAGCCGGAACGAACCGGGGAAGGTGGAAGGCTTCCATGAGTTTTCGATTTCGCCGTTTGACCCTTTTCGCCATTATCCTGGCAGGCGTCATCGCCTACGCTTATTTTTCGGGAACTGGACAGCGGGACCCTGTGGGGGCTCTTCCCGCGGCCCCTGTCACGGTTTCGGGAGTCTCATCCATCCAGGGGCCGTATTTCTCCGACCGTGACCGCATTGCCGACCGCATCATCAGCGCTATCAATCAAACCCGGCACACCCTGGACATCGCCGTCTATAGCATTACGCAACCCGATCTTGCTGCTACCATCCAGGCCGCGCACAAGCGGGGAGTAAAAGTGCGAATTATCACCGACGCGGAGCAGTCCCTCGACCGGCATTCAGAAGTCGGGTATCTCAGGTCTGTGGGGGTACCGGTTCGATTGAGCGAAGGATTCCGGGGGCGGCGTTCATTAATGCACAACAAGTTCGCTGTTTTCGACGGAAACCAGGTGGAAACCGGAAGCTACAACTGGACCACAAGCGCCACCAGTTACAACTTTGAAAACGCCATCTTCATTGGCGATCCCAAAGTCTCAGCGCGATACGAAGAAGAGTTTCAACACATCTGGGCACAGGGCCGGTGAAGTTGGCCCGGCCGCATCGGTCCGCCTGGAACTAGCCTCAGGTGCAAAATTCACTTCTTTTGCAGGGCTGGCAGGAGGTACTGGGTGATGAGCATGTCGTACTCCTGGCGGGCTTGGTCCGTGATGGGTGCAGGGGCCAGAGGGCCGTTGCTGGTCGCCTTCATGAAAAGATCGCCAGTCCCGCCGAGGGGTCCAGGATTGATCTTTTCGAACTCAGCTTCGTCGGATTCCCCGAAGTCATAAATCTGCTTGATATTGTAAGTATTCAATTGGGCCGGGGTCAGTTTGCCTACGCTCCGCACGTAAATTCGGAACCGTCCAAAAAAGCGGTTTTTCTCATAGTCCACCCGAATCACATGTTGGAGTTGGTTCGACGGATTCTGCGGGTCTGCGTACAGGTCCGCAAGCAGATAATAATCAGTCAGCTTGCCTCCGTAAGAGTCGTTCAGCAATTGATAGACCCTGTAGGTAGGATCGTTTGGGCTGCCCGCTTGCTGCTTCTTCTTTTTTGCCCAGCCAGACGGCACAGCAACAGCAAGCAGCATGATACCTGCTACGATGACAACCGAGTGCTTCTTCTTCCTCAATTCACCCTCCCCCGCCCTGATGACAAGAGACGAAGTTCAATTTGGACGGCACAAGAGCAGGGGAAAAGCATACCACGGTTTCCCGTAGCGTCAACACTAACCGCCTCGGCCAACAATCTGCGGGAATTCGTCGTGGGGTGCCGCGTTTGGGTGCAGGAAAGGAGATTAAGTTATGTCTACTGTAGTAGCCCGTTGTCGCACGCACGGGCCGCCGTGAGTGGCCGTCCCAGGAAGGTACTGCTCTCACCACCAGCCTGGAACTTACACACCAATCAACCGGGGCTTAACAAACGCAAATACGGCACGAAGGAACATTCGATGGCTCGTGGCCGCCAGCGAATGGAATGCAACAATCGTTACCAACGAAACCAGCATCATCAGCAACGCATACTCAGCAAGATCCTGAGCCTCTTCTTCATGCCAAATCCTTTTCAACAGTTCGTACATAGATATTTCCCTTCAAAGTAGCGTGACGCAAGCGTTCCTTAACTACGACTCTGAACGGGGCAATTTGCGTTCCAAACATCCTGGCGTTACGCGAAGGGAGAAAAGAAATAAACCTATCCCTTTAAACATCTGGGGGTTAGAAATTCGTCAGGCTGCTCTCAGACCGGTGGCGTGCCCCGTAGAGCGCACCACTCATTATTCGGTCAGGGGAAACATTCACCCACTTTATGAAATTATTACAGATTGCAATGTGCGTATGTACTAATTAGGCAACACATTCGCCGACCGTCAGGAGCTCAATCACCTGCGCACAATGCGACGTGACAGGAGCCAGGGTACAGGCTTCACAATATCCGCTGTCCACATCAGTGGTTTCTCAGGGTTCCTCGTAGAGCAGGTACTTTGCCCGCATTTTCCGGAATTTCATCAGGGGCTGTTGCCACAGGTATTCAATCCGCTGGGGATCGAAGTTGTTTGTGATGTCGTCGAGGACCCATTGCGAACCGATCAGGCGCAGAGTTTTGTCTAACTCGAACTTTTTGGGAAAGAGTTGATGGAGCGCCGAGGCCAGCTCGACGCCCAGTTCCGGCGCGTTGAGCGCTTGCCGATCCACCAGAGAGATCTGAACACCGTGGCACACCTGGCCGGCGAATTTGCTGCTTTGCGGCGTGAAGTCCACCGGCAGGAAGCGTACTCCCTGAATGTCACGGGAATTCAGATAAACCGACAGCCACTTTCCGTCGACCCACGGTGCGCCCACGAGCTCAAACGGAGTGTCGGTCCCGCGACCGACGCTGACGTTGGCGCCCTCAACCATCCCGACTCCGGGATAAAGAATCGTCTCGGTCAGTGAGCGCAGGTTGGGCGAGGGATTCTTCCATTGCTGCCCCGTTTCATCAAGCCAGTCGGTCCTTTCCCAGCCCTGCATTTTGATCACGTGCAGGTCAGCGCCCAGGTGCTCTTCGCCGTTGAACATTTCGGCCAGTTCCCCCATCGTCATGCCGTAGCGAACGGGCAATGGGAAATATCCAACAAACGATCGCAGGTTCGAATCAAGAATCGGCCCTTCGACGATGGAGCCTCCGATCGGGTTGGGCCGGTCCAGAAC
>JBAUWE010000525.1:0-17826 GCA_049583595.1 Terriglobia bacterium | reverse complement strand
AAAACAGAAGGCTTAATCTAAAACTTCCCAGGAAACTATATAATTAGCACTCTGAGCCCAAGAGTGCTAATTTATATCTTCGCGCTTTTTCTGTCAAGTCCCTGATGGGTGCAATCTCTGCCTTGGAGGCTTCAAAGCAGAAGGCTATAATGGCCATTTGAAGGAGGGAATGTCCCGATTGTTACATCCTGTATGGTCCTGTTTTGAATCCTTGATTGGGTCGCTCAATAAGATTCGCCATGGAAAAGGGATTGTCCCTTTTCTCCTGGCGACCGTTGTGAGTGTTTCTGCCGCTGGTCAAGCTCAGAGCCTTCCTGGGGCCTTTGCGGCCTCTCAGGCGGGGAAGGCTCTGGAAAAGGGGGCAGCGCCAGCGGTGGCCGGCCCGGCGCCGATCCAGGCGGCCGTTGGCAATATTCATTCGCCGAACCTTCAGGGGCTGGCCGGAGCTCTGGGACTGAGCTCTGCGCAAATCGGCCAGCAGGCGTTTGAAGATTCCGACATAGGAATGGAGGTCCTCAGCGGCCTTGGCGATGGTGGGATTCCGGCTGTGGTCGTTAAGTGGCGGCCTGCCGGCCAGGGACAGAGTTCGCAGGCAGAAAGCGCGCCGAAACTCTACCTGCTTTCCTGGAACGGCGAGGGCTGGCAGGCGTCTTACCTGATGCCGGCCGCCGAGGCCCTTACGCTGCAAGCTTTGCCGGTGGCAGGGGATACCGAACACCTCTTCGCCGTGGTCATCTACCGTGGCACGGCGGCCGTTCCCTATCCGGTGATTTTCCGGCTTCAGGACCATCAGGCTTCGTTGGTCTGGGACGGGCGGGCTGACTCCAGTTCCTACACGGGATACGATTACGGTTCCATCGAGTTTAAGAAAGCGGCCGAGGGCAATGTGCCCGTCATGGTGGTGGCGGGGCAGGCGGATCCCGGGCTGCTGATGTTTCCTGCTTCGCAGGAACAAACCGGACGCGGTTTTCAGGTGGTTGCCGCCTACGTCTGGAAGAACGGCGCTTATATTCCGTTCCGGAAGGGGTATACCCAAAACCGTGATTATGTCCTCTACAGTTTTATCGCGGCGCTGCACCTGCACGACTATAAGAAAGCCTATTCATTCATCGATCCCGGACAGTTCCTTAAGACCAAGGAACCAAGCCTCAAGCTTTTCCGCGAGCGTATTCAGAATGTTTGGCCGGAGTTTATCGATGACCGGGTCTTTGAGGTCCCCTTCCCCGCACGGCCGGAAATTGAACCAGAAAGCCATTTATTTATTCTGAGGCTCGGGCGTGGCAGGGTGAACGGCTACCGCCCAACGTTCACGTCTGGCCCCACCTACCGTCTGACTGGTCTTCAGCGTTTTGAGCGGCACCAGTAACAGGCTGAGAGAATCTCTTCAACCGAATAGATGGTTTCACCCTGAAGTTCTGCTGTCACGGCGGCGCTGGAACGGAATTCATACGCCGAACCAAGTCATCGTCGGATCGAAAACCCCTTCTTGCATTGGGAACTCTTGCCCCAGGGTGGATTGCGCACATGGCAGGATTGCATTTTCCCCAGCACGGTGTAACGGAATGGACGATCTAAATAAAGATCTATTTCGGCTGATTATCGGCTGGCTTTTTGTGAGGGGCTTGACTGGTGAAGCGAAGCCTGTTCCACACTGTGCTTCTGTGCGTGCAGGCTTGCAAGTTCTTCGAGCATCCGGCCGCGCAATTTCTCAAACTCCGGCCAGTCTTTGCGGGAGACAGAGCGAGCGGGCGGTAGCTTGAGCGCCAGAAAATTCCGGAACTTGCCATGCTGCTCGATCCGAAAATCGAGATGCGGGCCCGTCGCGAGGCCGGAGCGGCCACTGAGTGCGATGGTTTGCCCCTGGTGAACACGCTGTCCTCCGTGGACCAGGATGCGCGACAGGTGAAGGTAGAAAGTCTCATATCCCATGGCGTGACGGATCTTAACCTCGCGGCCGCCACCTCGGTCCCAACCGGCAAAAACCACGGTTCCGTCGCCTACCGTCTGTACCTTGGTGCCAACAGGCACTCCAAAGTCGATGCCAAGATGAGGCCGGTAACGCTTGAGGATGGGATGATAACGGTGATAACTGAAGCGCGAGGTAATGGGCGCCGCGAATCTTAAGGGTGACCGCAGGAAGGCTTTCTTCACGGCTTTGCCGTCGGGCGCATAGTAGGCGGGTTGACCGTCCGGGTTGCGAAACAGCAGGGCCTGATAATGCTGCCCGCCGCTGTCATATTCGGCTGCCAGGATTTTTCCATATCTTGCCAGTTTCCCGTTTAGATATTTCTTTTGAACAATCACCTTAAACTGGTCGCCGTTCTGGGTATCCGTGTTGAAGTCAAAGTCCCAGGCGAAAATGTCGGCGAAATCCAGTGTCAGCTGGTCCTGCTCGCCCTGATCTTCCACCGCATTGAACAACGAGCTGTGCACTGTTCCTGACACTGTGGCAATCTTGGTGGTGTACGGTATCGCCGTGACGCTGGCCCCAAAGCCCGGGGATTGGTTCCGAATCCAGAGCATGTGTTCCGGGTCAATCTCGTAGCCGATCTCCTTCAGGCCGCCCTGTTCAGAGGTGATCAGCGTAACCTGGTTGCCAGCCCGTACCTTGGCCAGGTTGTAGACGGGACGCGTATCCTGAACCATCCTCTGGATGGTGGCAGCCTCAAGTCCGTAGTCGGAGAGGAAATCGCTGAAGGTGGTCCTGGGGGGAAGTTTCTTCACCAGAGGGACTTCGCGCCTGGCAGCAATCACTTTGGCGTCTCTGGCTGCAAGGACCTCCTGCCGGGCGAGAGCATTCTCGGCAAGGCGCCGGCGATGGATGACGTAGGCCAGGGCCGAACTTTCAATGGTGATCACCGCTGCCGCGATGATGATCAGCCGCTTGCGCCAGCTTGTGAGTTGCAGGCGCTCGGAGGTGATTTTCGAGACTAACGTCCTCCAATCCATACTGCCCGAATCTATCACAAACGTAAATAAACTCAACCTTTTTATCTTTGCTACTTTGCTCTCTGCCAAATGCGACTAGCATATCCGGCCCCCACTTTTCGGTTTACTTTCATAGCATATCCTGCAATTTGTGTAGAATACGATAGCTATTGGGAATGAGAACAGGTAGACACAGAAGAAGGTTGCGTTGCCTTTTGTTTCGAACAAACCATTTCCGTCCGCCCGCTTTACTGATTTGACGGGATTTGTACTGGTGGGTGGCGCCAGCCGGCGGATGGGGCGCGCGAAGGCGTCTCTTCTGCTTGATGGGGAATCCATGCTCGACAGGCAAATCCGGGTTTTGCGCTCGGTGGCGTGCCGGATTGCCGTTGTGGGAGGGCAACCAGGCTACCTTGACGAATTTGACGTTCCCTGCGTTCCCGATGCTGTAACGGGCCGGGGACCTTTGGGTGGAATCTACACCGCGCTGCTTGAAAGCCGGACGGAATTCAGCCTGGTTCTTGGCTGCGACCTGCCTTTTGTCAACCGCAACCTGCTGGCCCGCCTGATGCTTCGTGCTAAGGCAGACGGGAGCGATGTTACGGTTCCTCGTTCCCCGGATGGCCGCCTGCAGCCGCTGTGCGCCGTTTACCGCCGGCGTGCGCTCTACGCTGTTCGGACGAGGCTGGCCCTGGGAGAAAACAAGCTCAGCGGTTTCTTTCCCAGGGTCCGTCGCACGACCATCCCGTGGCGGGATCTGGTAGACGCCGGTGTCCGGGCATCCGTATTTGACAACATGAATACTCCGGAAGACTACGAATACGTGAGAAGAAGGGTGGAGTGTTCAGCCGCGACACTTGCCTGAAGCAGACGGACTACGACCCGTGCGTTTTTGGGGCTAAACTGAAAGAGACGCCAGTAGCGGATGGTGCTGAGAAATGATGACAGAACGCGATACAAGCGAAGCCAACGGACAACCTTACATCCAGTTTCTGAACGTGTATAAGTCGTTCGATGAACTCCCGGTGCTGGTTGATGTCAGCTTTGAAGTGAAGCGCGGGGAGATGGTGGTGGTGCTGGGCCGTAGCGGAGTGGGCAAGAGCGTGACCCTCAAGCACATCCTCGGCTTTCTGCAACCCGACGACGGCCGGGTGCTGGTGGCCGGCAACAACGTCTCAGCGATGGCGGAGGAAGAGCTTTTTGAGGTGCGCCGCCGTGTGACCATGGTTTTTCAATCCGGGGCGTTGTTTGATTCTTTGACGACGGGCGAGAATGTGGCCTACCCCCTGCGGGAACGCGTGGCCCGTGGCGAGATTCTTGATGAAGACGCCATCCAGGCCCGTGTGGATGAATTGCTGTCGCTTGTAGACCTGCAGGAAGTGCGTGACCAGATGCCCTCTGATTTGAGCACGGGCATGAAGCGGGCCGTGGCCATCGCGCGTTCGCTTGCGGCTGAGCCCGAAGCGATCCTCTATGATGAACCCACCACGATGGTGGACCCCCTGATGGCCCAGACCATCGGTGACCTGATCCTGAAACTCAAAAAGCAGACCGGACTCACTTCTATCGTGGTGACTCACGACATGAAGCTGGCCCGCAAGCTGGCTGACCGCGTGGTTTTCCTGGTGGATGGACGCGTGGCTTATTTTGGCCCCATGAGCCAGTTGGATGACTCTGACGAGAGTGTGATTCAGGATTTCATCCGGCTCGATGAAGTATCCCTCTTGCCGGAGACCTCCTCGTAGAGACCTTCCGATTTCAGGCCCGCGCTCATGTCGACGACGGGTTGGATCACTTCCTTCTTCAATCCGGCAAACGCGCACGACTGCTGGCGCAGTGGCGCGGGAGATACGCGCGAATGCCTTTCCAGCAAATACCAATCAGACAGTCTGGAGTGAGGGAATGAGGGTACGGCGGGCAGGGATCCGAGGTTGGTCAGCAGCCCGACACTTGCTGAAGGAATCGGTCAGTTCTCGACTGCCGGGATGCTGGCCGAAGCCGGCATTTCCTTTGATGTGACGCTGCGGTCGACTACGAAGGTCAGGTGCGTACCCTGCAGCAGCACCAGGGCCTTTTCATGTTTG
Organism: Terriglobia bacterium; assembly: GCA_049583595.1. GTDB lineage: Bacteria > Acidobacteriota > Terriglobia > UBA7540 > UBA7540 > SCRD01. The sequence continues at coordinate 12,814 of JBAUWE010000525.1, read as the reverse complement.
AAGACGTTATAGATGAGGGCCGCACTGGCGCCAATCGCCGCGCCATATCCGATGTCCGCCCCAAAACCGGGTCCACCGCAATTACCGTAATAACGGCAGTTAATTTCTTGCCCCATCCCGACCGTTGCTCCGGCGCCGGCTCCCATGGCTCCGGCAATGGCCGCGCCCTTCAGCGCGCCCTTGGCGCTCTTTCCACAGCCCTTGATGGTTCCTTCGGAGTCGCTTGCTGTCCTGGCGCAGGGGCTGCCCTGTGCTTCTTCCAGCGACCCGTTCATAAGGAATTCATCGCCGTTTTCGGTGGTAATGTCGTCCAGCACAATGCGCATTTGGCCCACGCCCTTGATGCGTTTCGACTTTTTCACCATCACCACGTGGCCGTCCACCAGGCTACCCACTGGAACAATCGTCTTGCCATTGGCCACCACGGGCTGCTCGACGTACCCGGTGAATTTATCGCCCGTCTTGTTGGTTTTTGAGGTCAAAGTGGTTTGCAGCCTGACGTGCAGTGAACTGCCGGCCGGCAAAAGAAGGCCAGCGGGCTTGGTGACTGTGTTGGCGGCATGGGTGTCGGGCGTGGTGGTCTTCGCAGTAAGCGTGTTGGGAGGGGTGCCGAGAACGGGAGGCTTATCCTCCTGAGCCGCGAGGGCCAAACCGGGCATCGCCATAGCCAGAAAGAGACTTGCGATCAGCGCTCTTTTTGCCGTCATCATCATGCTTCCTCTCTTCACCCGCCACTCACGGCCATCGAGTGAACCCCCTCGCGAAGCCTGCTCACCTTCTTTTACTCACTAATATGCCCGCAAAGGCTCTTCTTTGCAAGGTGATCCTCAGTGTATTCGATTCATCTCAGCGGCATTAGGTTGCACTTTTGGTTTGTTGAGGTAGCCGTATCTTGACCCATCCAATCGGTGCCGGCCTACTGAAAAACCGGCAACCGGCAAGCCGGCCTGCCCGCATCCCCGGCAGTCCATGCGGCATCCAATAGGAAATTCAGTTTTTCGTGGGTCAAACAGGCTCTGTGCGGTGGAAACCTCCGCCGGGAAGGAGGAAATATGAGGGTTTCTTTGTCTATACGCAATCTGTGGGCGCGGGCTCTGCCGATGGTGCTCGCGGCGTTGTTGGCGGCGCCCGGGTCGTTGGCGGCCGCGGTGGAAAGCACGCCGGAGTTGCCCGATCCGGGCCAGGTGTCCGTCAGCAAGCAAGAACAGGAAAAGCTGGGATTGAAGGTGGCTGGCGAGGTCTACCAGCAAATGCCTGTCCTGCCCGACTCTGACCGGGTCACCCGGTACGTGCAGCAGATCGGCAAGCGGTTGCAGCGGGTCATCCCGAAGCAGTACGACTGGCCTTACCAGTTCCACGTGGTCCAGCAGAAAGAGATCAACGCCTTCGCGCTGCCCGGCGGACCCATTTTCGTGAACCTGGGAACCATTGATTCCGCCGCCAATGAAGCTCAACTGGCCGGCGTGCTGGCCCACGAGATGGCTCACGTGTACATGCAGCATTCCATCAAGCAGATGCAGAAGAACCAGGTGCCCAACCTGATTTCCGGCCTGGGCCAGATCCTGGGACAGATGATCGGGGGAGCCGGTGGCGCCATCGCTTCCATCGGCGGCCAACTCGGCGGCGGCATGCTGAGCATGAAGTACTCGCGTGCCGACGAAGCCCAGGCTGACGCGGTGGGGGCCATCATCATGTACAAGGCCGGCTACGACCCTCGCCAGATGGCGCTGTTCTTTGAGACCCTGGAAAAGCAGGGCGGAGGCGGCGGGCCGCAATTCCTCAGCGACCATCCTAATCCCGGCAACCGCTACCAGGCGGTCAGCAGGGAAGTGCAGAACTGGCCACCCCGGAGTTTCCAAACCAACACCGGGCAATTCACCCGGATCAAGCAGCAGGCCAAGAGCATGCGCGCCTACACTGGCCAGGAAATCGCGCAGATGGCCAAGAACGGCCAGATTCACAACACCGGTATGCCGGCGGCCGTGCCCGGACCCGGCGCCACGGGGAATGTCAACACATCTGGGGTGATGCCCAGCGGCAGTTATCAGAGGCTGAATACGCAGGCGTTCTCCATCGAGCATCCGACCAACTGGCAGGCCAGCCAGGCTCAGCAGGGAGGCGGAGTGACAATTGCGCCGCAGGCCGGCGTGATCCAGAGCGGGATCGCCTACGGGGCCATGATCAACGCCTTTCAGCCCCAAAATGCCGGAACCCTGTGCGACGCCGTGCTGGAATTGTTCTCGAGCCTGGCGCAGCACAATCCCGGATTGAGTGTCATCGCCAGCCACAGCATCACGGTTAACGGTGTGCAGGCGAAATCGGTAGAACTGGCGGGTCGTTCACCGCTCGGCTCCAGCAGCCAACCTCTGCAGGAACACGACTGGCTGGTGGCGCTGCCGTATCAGCAAGACAGCGTCATTTATCTCATCTTCATCTCTCCGGAGCGCGACTTCTCCAGGCTGCGGCCCACGTTCGAGCAGATGCTGCGCAGCTTCCGCTTGAACCAGGGCTAGGCGAAAGGGGATGATGAATTGCCTGCTGCGGACGGGGGGGTGCCCTGTGGCGGACAGAGTTGCCACCCATTGTTCCGACGTATTCAGCGCTCTTGGCCGGGCGCTTTCAGCTATGCGCCGAACAGCGAGGTGACGAAGTCGCGGGGATTAAAGGGAATCAAATCGTCGATTTTTTCACCGACGCCAACAAACTGAATGGGCAGCCCCAACTCACGGGCAATCGCCACCACCACGCCGCCTTTGGCCGTCCCGTCCAGTTTGGTCAGGATGATGCCGGTGGCCCCGGCATGCTCAGTGAACTGGCGCGCCTGTGAAAGTCCGTTCTGCCCCGTGGTGGCGTCAATCACCAGCAGGACCTGGTGCGGGGCGCCGGGGACTTCCCGCGAGGCAATGCGGCACATCTTGTTGAGTTCCGCCATCAGGTTGTGCTTGGTGTGCAGGCGTCCGGCGGTGTCCACAATGACGGGATCAAAGTGGCCTGCGCGGGCGGCCTTCAGTCCGTCAAAGACCACTGCAGAGGGATCGGCGCCCGCCTTCTGCTTGACGATTTCCATTTCCAGGCGCGACGCCCAGATGTCGAGCTGTTCAATTGCGGCCGCTCGAAAAGTATCCGCGGCCACCAGCAGCGGCTTGCGATCCTGGCTTACGTAGAAGCGGCCCAGCTTGGCGATGCTCGTTGTCTTTCCCACGCCGTTCACGCCCACCACCAGGATGACTTCCGGCTGGTCCTCGGGCGGTTTTTGAGGCACGGCTCTGTTGCCGGAGCCGTTCTGAGGATGTTCGAGGATCTTCAGAATCTCACGTTCCACCACGCCCCGGATCTCACTGGCATCCTTCAGATTTCCGCGGCTGGCCTGGTCTCGCAGGCTGGCCAGGATGTCGCTGGATGTTTTCACGCCCAGGTCAGCCATGATCAGGGTGGCTTCCAGGTCATCCAGCAGGGCCGGATCAATGGTCTCCCGGCCTTCCGTTACCTGGTCAATCTTTTCGACCAACTGGCTCTTGGTTGAGGCGACCGCCTGCTTCAGCCGCCTGAAGAACCTGCTTTTTTCTTCCTGTGGACCAAAGAGAGTTTGCACCATGGAACTTTATTGTAGCGCAAACGCGGGCAGGCTCAGGTGTTGATCTCGACAATCGGGACCTGGGCGCCGTGCATCATCTCAAACTTTTGGAGGTGCCCCTTGGTGTAAGCCGAATACAGAGCATCCACAACGAGGGGATCGTAGCGTGTCCCGGCGTGCTTTTTCAGGATGTCCATCGCTGAGGGGAAGTCACGGCCTGACTGGTAGGGACGGTCTGTCGTGATGGCGTCAAAAGTATCGGCGACCGCAATGATCCTGACCAGCAGTGGAATCTCGTCGCCCTTGATGCCGTCCGGGTAGCCGGCGCCGTCGAGCGACTCATGATGCCAGCGGATTCCCGGCAGCGTATCGGCCAGCTGCTGCACCTGCCGGACAATTTCAAAGCCGATGATGGTGTGACGCTTCATGAGTTCGAATTCTTCATCGCTCAGCACTCCGGGCTTCCGCAGAACCTGGTCGTCCACGCCGATTTTCCCCACGTCATGCAGCGTGGCGGACGCCCGGACCAGCTCAATTTCCTGTTCATCCAGCCCGATCTCCCCGGCCAGAATCACCGAGTAATTCGATACCCGGCCCGAATGGCCTTTGGTGTAGGGATCCTTGGCGTCAACCGCCGCCGCAATCATTTCGATGGAGTCGATAAAAAGCTGACGGTTTTCCTCCGATGCCCGCTTCAGATCGCTGATGTACTGCTGGATGTCTTCCGCCATGATGTTGAAGCCCTGCGCCAGTTCGCCGATTTCCGTCCGGTTTCGAACGTCGGCGCGGACACTGAAGTCTTTTGCGGCGATGGCGCGGGCCGTGCGGGCCAGCTGGTCGATGGGCCGCGTTATCGACTTCGACGCGAAGACGGCGACAATCAGGCTGATGACCATCACCAGCAATCCCAGCCGGATGGTGGCGTCTCGCATTTCAATGACGGTCATAAAGGCATCGCTCTTCTTTTTCTGAAGAATGACGCCCCATCGTCCGCTGAGCGTGGGCGAATAGGTCCCGAGCATGGGGACGATTCTGCGGTTGCGGTCCAGATCGTACTCCGAGGTTTCGGTGAGGTGGGCGCGGCCGCGCCACGCCAGAAATTTCTGCACGATCGGGTTGCTGACCATGTCGATGCCGGCGACATTCTGGTCAGGATTGTTGGAAGCCACCGTCCGCCCTGAATTATCCACGATATAGGCCTCGAGGCCCAACCTCCTGGATTCTGCCAGTTCGTCTCCCAGCGGCCGAAGGGTTACGACAGCCCCGATCATGCCAAGAAAAATGTTCTGGCGCTGGATGGGTTCAGCGATCACCATCACCAGTTCGCTGCCTCGCGGCCCCACGGCGGTCAGCGGATTACTCTCATAGCGCTGACCCTGGCGAGCCGCCAGAAAGGCCGCTTCCATGGTTTTGCGGACAAAGGTGTCGGAGCCTGCGTTGAATCCGGTGGCCTGGGTGGCCTGGGCCCCGCGCCCGCGGGCCTCCGCGTTCAGCACGGTCACGTAAATCACGCTGGGTTGGTCGGCGAGCGAATGCTCAAGGGCGCGTTCCAGGCGTGGATCGTCTTCATACTTCGAGTTTCGGACCTCAATGGCCAGTGGAATGACCGCGTCGAAAAGCTCTTTCACCTGCTGGCGCACGTTTTCCATGTAGAGCTGAATCTGCTGGGCGAGCGACTTGGAGAGCGTCGTCTGCAGAATCTTCTCCTGGGTTTCGAGGCGTTGCTTGTTCATGCTCACCATGCGGGAGCCGAAGAACCACAGGGGAACGACGCTGATGCTGATGAGGATCAGCAGCAGGATGTACTGAATTTTCAAACGCCTGGGGAAGACTGGTTTCATCTGGGCTACGCTCACTTCACCCTTGAATCCTCGGCTTGGGACACACAAAACTTGAGGGAGTCAGCCGGGGCGGCTCCGCCGGCCGTTCCTGGCCCTCTCCGGTCTCATCCTTCACCGGGCAGGCGGCTGTAACTTTCGTTTTTCAGGGCATTGCGAGCGGGAAGTGATGAGGACAAAGGAGACTTTTAGGGCGGGCTTCATCGAGTCCTGGACGCTTTTCACGGGAAATGCGCCGCCTTGTGGTATTCAGCCCCGCCGGGCAGCAACCTGCTTTCCCACAGAAAGAATTCTGAGACTTCAAAGCTCCCCGGAAGAGGACTGTCTTGCACAGCCAGAAGCGCCTCAAGCCTGGGTTGCGGGCGGGGAATTTTGAAGCGAGCAAGGGTCAGGTGAGGTTTGAAGGGACGGTTTTCCGGCGGAAATCCCAGAGCCGCCAGCGCGCTCTCAACCTCTGCCGCCAGACGCGCCAGCGCAGGTGGAGCATCCAGGCCGGCCCAGAACACGCGGGGGCGTTTGGCGTCCGGGAAAAAACCGAAGCCCTGAGTCCCAACGGTGAATTTCTCAAACCGTTCCACCCGGCTCAGTGCACTTTTCACCTCGGCCTCCTGCTGGGCGGAAATCTCGCCCAGGAATTTCAGTGTCAGGTGGATTCCCTCAGGCCGCGTCCAGCGGGCATCCGGGCACACCGCGCGAAAGCGCGCCTGCTCGCGGGCAAGCGCTTTTCGGATGGTTTCAGGCAATTCAATCGCAATGAATGCTCGCATATCCGCTCGCGGATTCCAATGAAAGGCGGCCCGATTCCCGACCTAATTCCGGATTCGCCGCCGAAGCATTTCCAGAGCAAACTGGGAGGAAAGCAGACGTACGCGTTCTCGGTCACCTGGAAAGCGGAATTCGCGGACTTCCGTCCCGCGCTCGTCGGCGACGGAGATGAAGACCATGCCGGCGGGTTTCTCCTCGGTTCCACCGCCGGGCCCTGCGATTCCGGTGATCCCGATGCCGATGGAAGCATTCGTCTTGCGCCGGATGCCTTCCGCCATAGCCTGGGCCACGGGCTTTGAAACAGCCCCGTAGGTTTCCAGCAGTCTGGGGGAGACTCCTGCGAACCTGGCCTTCAGCTCATTGCTGTAGCAGACGGCGCCGCCCAGGTAATATCCGGAGCTTCCTGCGACGCGCGTCAGCCGCTCACCCAGCAGCCCGCCCGTGCAGCTTTCGGCGGTGGCCAGGGTTTTCTGCTTCATTACCAGGTACATTCCCACCACTTCTTCCAGGGTCTCGCCGCTGGTGGAAAAAATGTGGTCGCCCAGGGCAGGCTCGATCTTGTCCGTGAGCTCATCCAGCAGGGCATCCGCTTCCTCCTGCGTCGCGGCACGGGCGCTCAGGTGGACTTCAATGGCTCCGCTGGTGGAGAGGATGGTGGTGGAAGGGTTGCTGTAGGCCTTGTACATCGGCGCAATCCGCTGGTCAACTTCAGACTCCGGCAGCCCGGCCACCTTGATGACACGGGTGCGAAGCCGGCTGCCGGGTACGCGGCTCTTCAGGCGCGGCATGCACTGCTCGTCAAACATCGCCTCCAGTTCGTGGGGTGGCCCGGGAAGCATGACAACGATCCTGCTGTCCTGTTCCATCCAGATTCCCGGGGCTGTACCTTTCTTGTTGGGCAGCCACTCGGCGCCTTCCGGCACCAGGGCCTGGCGAGCGTTGTTGGCGGGCATCTTGCGGCCCGTGCGCGCATAGCGCGACGTGATGCGCTCGATGACTTCGGGAACTTCGCGCAGCGCGCGGCCCAGAACGTCCGCCACAACCTGGCGGTTGATGTCGTCTTCTGTGGGGCCGAGCCCGCCCATCAGGATGATCAGCCTGCTGCGCTCAAGCGCGGCACGGAAAGCGGACGCGAGCCGTTCGGGGTCGTCGCCCACTACGGTCTTGAACTGCACTTCGATTCCCAGGGAGTTCAGTTTGCCGGTGAGGTAGAGGGAGTTCGTGTCAGAGCGATGGGGAGTGAGAAGTTCCGAGCCGACAGCGATGATTTCTGCGTCCATTCTGGATTAACAATGAGCGGCCGGCCACCCAGGAGGAATATCCCCGACGAATATCGCACCGGCCGCGCCGGGTTGAGCTTCTCACTTCTTTCTGGACTTCAGCAGGGCCTGGCCTTCGATTTCAAGGAACAACTCCACCAGAGAGTTGTTGGTGGCCACAATCATCGAACGGCGAGGCGTGAACGCCAGTCCCACAATGTTGTATCCGGAAACACACAACTCCGCTTTGCCGTCGGGCGCAATCCGCACAATTCCCCGATGGCCGGAAAGCGATGCCGCCACATAGAGATTGCCTGCGGCGTCAAAAGCCATTCCCTGCGGGCGGCCCAGGCCGCGATAGAATCGATTGACGGCCCCCTCGGGAGTAATACGGTAGATGCTGTCAAAGCTGGAAGTCGTAGGGCCGGTGACGTAAAGGTTGCCCTTCGGCCCGAAAACCAGATGATAGGCGGAAACGCTGGGTTCGAGCGTCGCGAACACAAAGATCTGGCGGTCGGGGCTGATCTTGAAAATCGTGCCGGTGCGGTCCCCCGCGTAGAGGTTGCCAATTTTGTCAAAGGCCAGCCCGGTTGCTACTCCCATTCCTTCTGCGTAGGGGGTGACCTCGGCTTCCGGAGTCACCTGATAAATGGTGCCTTCCATGCGGCTGGAGACGTAAAGCATGCCCTCGCGGTCAAAGGCCAGCCCCGTTGCATTCATCAGATCGTTGACAAACGGTTTCACCACATGCTGGGTGTTGATCTTGTAGAGAGCCACAGGGACCTTCTGGCCGCGGCTGCCGCTGAAAGTGGAAAAGATATTTCCTTCCGCATCGACAGCCGGATTGGCGACCGGGTGGAGGGTGTCGGTCAACTGGATGCCCACGGCTACGGCTGTTGGAGAAGTCAAGGCCTTGCCCGTGTCGACGATCATCTCTCCGCTGACCACGCCTTCCGGCACGCGGACAATCAGCCGGCTTGAAGAACTCAGCAGGACGGTCCCGGGCTGGTCGCCGAAGCGCACCGTGGGGCGGCTGTTGCCATTGGACACGAACCCTTTCCCCAAGACCGAGATTTCACCCCCGGGAATTGCAGCCTGCGGTGTGACCCGCTCAACCAGAGGTTTATTTTCGGCCTTTTGCGTCTTACCCGTTGAGCGTCTCCCTTTGGTTCCTTTTTTGAACAATTTCATCGAATGATATATCCCAGAAAAGCGAGCGCCCCCAGTGCATATGCGCCCGCAATCACATCATCTACCATGATACCCCAACCTCCCGGCAAACGCTCTGCCCGGCCGGCCGGGAATAGCTTGGTAACGTCAAAAAATCTGAAAAGGGCAAACCCTGCCAGCAGCAGCTTCCAGGAGGCGTGCGGAACCAGCAGAAAGGCCACCATCTGTCCCGCGACCTCATCAATCACCACGTGCCCGGGGTCCGTTCGTCCAAAAAACTTTTCGCTTTGTCCCGCCGCCCATACCCCAAGAAAAAAAATGAGCGTCACCAGCAGCGCCAGTAACGCAACGTGTCCCACACGCGTGAGCGGAATCGTATCCAACACGGCCACCAGGAGCACTGCAACGGCGGAGCCGACGGTCCCCGGCGCAACGGGGAAATACCCTGCGCCTGCAACCGTTGCCACCCACACAGCCAGTGTGCGCCGCCGTTCAGCCGCCATTCCCGTCTTCACCGTCGTCCTCCGCAGCGGGCCCGAGCGGAACCTGACTTTCGCTGTTGGTGTCTGGAACGCGGTATCGGCCCTCCAGCCAGTTGTCGAGGTCAATCAGCTTGCAACGCTCGCTGCAAAAAGGCCGGAAAGGATTTCCCTCGTACGGGACTTCGTTTTTACAGGTGGGGCACCGCATGGTCCCTCACTGAAACCCGCTCGATGGGTGGTTCGATCTGGACCAGCCCCAGCCGCTGACTATTGCCTGCTGCGGCGCCTTCCGGTCCGGCGAAGGCGGCTTCTTCAAGCCGTGCCACCAGGTCGTAATCCCCGCTTTGGGTGATGGTCGCCCAGCGGAACTGCCCGGCCCTGGGTTCCGGCCCGGCAAAGTCGTTGATGTAAACCTGTCCGTCGATGCCCGGCGCCTGGGTTTCCAGCCGGCCCCGGAACAGCCATTCGGTTTCTTCCGATGTTCCTTCCACCAGAACGGGCAAAACCTTGCCCACGCTTGCGCGCATCCTGCGGCGTGAAATCCTGCGTTGCGCCGCCATCAGCTTTTTCCGCCGCCGACGCGCGAGCGCCGCAGGCACCTGCTGCGGATGGCTGTAGGAACCGCACGTCTCCTCGTTCGAGTAGAGGAAAACTCCAAGATGATCGAACTCGGCCTCGGTAACGAAGCCCATCAGGTCCTGGAAATCGCCTTCGGTTTCTCCAGGGAAGCCCACAATCAGGGAAGTGCGCAGGGCCGCGTCTGGAATCGCCGAGCGGATCTTCCGGAGCATCTTCAGGAAATGTGTACCGCTTGAGCCTCGCCGCATGGCCTTCAGCACGGCCCGGCTGGAATGCTGCAACGGAATGTCGAAATACTTCGCCACCTTGGGCGTTTCCGCGACGGCCTCGATGAGGGCCTCGGTCACGCGGTTCGGATAACAGTAAAGGAAGCGAACCCAGGCGAGTTCAGGAATCTGGCCCAGCTCGCGCAGCAGCAGGGGCAAACCGTCGCGGAGTCCCAGGTCTTCGCCGTAGCTCGTGGTGTCCTGTCCCACCAGGGTGATTTCCCGCACGCCCTGCGCGGCCAGTTGCTCGGCTTCGCGCACCACGGACTCAAAACGCCGCGAGCGAAACCGGCCCCTCATCTGCGGAATCACGCAGAACGTGCAAGGGTGATCGCAGCCCTCGGCGATCTTGATGTAGGCGGAATACGACGGCGTGGAAAGAATTCTTGGCGTGAACTCGTGGTAAAGGTAGGGCTCGGCGGCCTGCTGGGATTCGCGTCCGGCGGCATCCACCTGGCAGGCCTCAAGGACGCGCTCCAGCTCATTCGTGCCGATCACAAAATCGACTTCGGGAAACTGTTTCAGAATCTCCTTGCGGTAGCGTTCCACCAGGCATCCGGCCACCACCAGCTTTTTGGCCGTTCCTGATTTCTTGTGCTCCGCCATATCCAGAATGGTGTTGATGGATTCCTGCTTGGCGGGTTCGATAAAGCTGCAGGTGTTCACCACCAGCACGTCGGCTTCCTCCGCGCGCGGGGTCAATTCGTACCCCTGCCGGGCCAGTAACCCCAGCATCACTTCGCTGTCCACCAGGTTCTTGGGACAGCCCAGGCTGACCATTCCTACTTTGGGCATAACAGTGTCTCTAACCCCATCTTACAGGTTATCCGGTTGATAGAAATTTTATCACATCTCAAAGGCGCGCTATGGGCCGGTGGGCGTCTTCTTCCAGATCAGCACGTTATCGTCGGTGGTAGCCGCCACGTAGTTTCCATCGGGCGAGAAGGCCACGGTATCCACCGGCGCAGGGCTTTCGCTGAGCGTCTGGACGGGCTTGCCGTCATCGACGGACCAGATCCGCACGGTGTGGTCTTCGCCCGCGGAGGCCACCCATCGTCCGTCCGAGGAAAACTCCGCCCAGCGCACGGGTCCCTTGTGGCCGGAAAGCGTCTCCAGAAGTTTCCAGTCCGGGACCGACCAGATTCTCACCTGCCCGTCTTCGCCTGCCGTCACCAGCTTCCGGCTGTCTGGTGAAAAGCGCATGCTCATCACGGTTTCCTGGAATCCGGACAGCACGTCGACAAATTTCTGCTCGCTCAGCCGGACCACAATAGGATTCGGCGAGCCTCCGCCTGCAATCTGCGCCAGCAGCAGCCAGTGCCCGTCGGGGGAAAAGCTGTAGAGGTTCGGCTCTCGCGTCAGCTCCGGAACCTTCAGCTCCAGCGCCTTGCGGCTGATCGGGCTCCAGAGAATGAAGGAACTGTCCTTGTACATCCCCAGGTGTTTGATTTGAGGGAAGTAGCGGGGGCGTCCAAATCCCCCGCCGGATCCAAACATGGCAACCGTCCCGTCCAGCGCATCCTGCTGAACGTTCCAGCGGAATCCCAGCAGGGGCGTCGGGTGGTCGTGCCTGTTCTTCTCGTGAACAATGCCCGTACCCAGCAGGAACAGCGTGCTCGGATCCAGGAAATTCACCGATTGAATATCCAGGTCGCTAAGATTCTTGAGGCTCGGATGGAGCACCTTTTCGATACTCATCTTTCCTTCCGACAGGCTGTCCACCACAATCTTTCCCCTGCTGACCAGGGCAAGTGCGGAACTGTCGGGTGAAAAGGCTCCTTCCGGTGAGGAGTGGGTTGCGAGATGCCCTTCCACATTTCCCACGTTCACCCAAACGTAGTTCGCCTGGGATGACGGCGTCGTTTCAACCTGGCGGGTGTCGGGCCCGGCCCGCAGCGCCGACACGTCATAGAGAAGAGCAACCAGGGCCAGTCCGCCCATCATCCATATCCAGCTGCTGCCTCTGAATCGGCGCAGGGGGTTCAAATGACGCCTCCTTCGGCAAGCCGTCCCACCAGTTCCCGGTCAGCCTCTAGAAAATGATATGCGGACAGTTGCTTGCGCGGCGCCCATTCAATGGATTCGAAAACCCGGTTGGAAACCTCGCCCTGGTAGGCATCAACCCGGAAGAAGATGACTTCAACATAGCGGTCCGGATAGCGATGGCGCAGGCGGTAGACTTCCTCGCCGATGGCGGCCTCAATGTCCAGTTCCTCGCGCAGTTCCCGCCGCAGCGAGGCCTCCAGTCCTTCGCTGTCCTTCACTTTTCCGCCCGGGAATTCCCATTGCAACCCATAAGGATCGGAGCGGTGCCGCTGGCAAATCAGGACTTCATTGCCCCGCACGATGATTCCCGCCGTCACCAGAATGGGTTTTTGCGCGCTCATCAACGAGATTCCATTCTATCAGCCCTGCCATGGCCGGATGTCCGGAGAAGCCCTCACTCCACGGCGCAGGAGACAAACGCAAAGGCACCAGCTTCGAGTTCGGGCGATTGCCGGCGGGTGAATCTTCATTTCCGGCTCAAGCCCCATCGGTCAATATCCTGTCCGCGCCCCTCTTCAACGCAATCGAATCATCATAGACTGAGATGCGCAAATGACGCCACCGGCGCCGTTCCCTCGAATGCCATGGGGTTGCGGGTGTATACTTCTGTGCGGGACCAGGTCCTGCATTCGAATTCCGGCAGTTGCCACACCTTACCCATGAAAGGAGACCGAATCAGCATGTCAGGCGTCTACAAAATCACCGAGTTGGTGGGAACCTCACCCGTCAGTTTTTCTGAAGCCACAAAAGCCGCTGTCGCCGAAGCCGCTAAAACCATCCGGCACATGGACTGGCTTGAAGTCGCCGGCCAGAACGCCCGCGTCCGGGAAGGCAA
>JBAUWE010000524.1:0-2273 GCA_049583595.1 Terriglobia bacterium | reverse complement strand
GCCTTGCTCCAATCACCCAATCACAATTCGCTCAATCACCAATTCTTTTAAAAGCCCCCTCACCCGGCCGCGATGCGCGGCCACCCTCTCCCCTCGGAGAGGGCTTTCATTTTTCCGTAGGCGGTGGTTTATGGCCGGGCTGAAGCCCGGCCCTCCTAAGAAAACTCGCACGGCGACCTTTCCCCAATCAGGCAATCGCCATTGAGCCAATCAGTCAATTTAAAAGACCCCTCACCCCGGCCCTCGCCCGGCGGGAGAGGAGGGACCGCGAAGCGGTGGGTATGGGGATCGTTCCCAGAGCTTGCGCCCTGGGCTAAAATCTTCCGCCCCCGGACGGGGCTGTGAACCGGCTGGCGCGGGTGGTGCAGACATTGATTTTTAATTTTTGCGGTCAGCGAAGGTGAGGAAACCAGGGAGTAGGAAGCTTATAAAGTATGAAGTGCGAAGGATGAAGGATGAAAGGCCGCTACCGGGCCCAATCAGGCAATCGCCATTGATTCAGTCCATCAATTTAAAAAACCCTCACCCGGTCGCGCTGCGCGCCCGCCCTCTCCTCTCGTAATGTGTGCGATTGCGTGCGTGTGGGCCGAGGGGAACAAAAGCGCTCCTCACCCGGCCTGCTCCGTCTTCTGCGGCTTCGCGCGCCAGTCTGGCGTGGACGGCCCGCCCGGCAGGCCCGGCCAGGTTCGATGGATGGGGCCCCGCCAGGGAGGCTCTGCGACTGGGCCGGGCGATGAGGGCAGGAGTGGGCGGCCGCCGGGGAAGGCCCGCATAGGCCTACTATAATAGGCTATCAACAAGGCCTGTAGCCCTCCGAATGGGACGTATGGGATTTTCGGCCCGCAAACCGCTTATTTTGTAAGTAACACATAATAAACAACTTATAGAAATTTATTGCCAGGATTTTGAATTGCTGCAAAAAATGTGTCCGATTCTGACACATTGTGTAAAATTTACAATTTGCCGGTTGGCGATAAATTCCAGCCATAATTCACTGCCCCCACAAGGACATTCTGCAGGCCCCAACAACCCCCGGGACGCGCTGAGCTTCCCGCCCCGCCGGAAATGAATCCCCGGCCCCCGGCGACCCTCACATGTGTGTTAGGATCAATCATATCAACTACAGTTCAAGGCTGGAAAAGCTCATCAGCGGAGGCAGATCGATGGAGAATAAGAAGGGCTACAAGGTATTCAGGTTCGAAAGCGACGTGGCATGGACCCGGGAGAAGGAGTGCACGGTTCGCTCATCAGACAAACCGCAGATTGAGCTTTCCAGCCCTCCCGAATTCAAAGGCCTGGCCGGCGTCTGGACACCTGAAGACCTGTTCGTCGCCTCCGTAAATGTCTGCACCTTGATGACTTTTCTGGCTTACGCAAAGCACAAGAATCTGGGCCTGGCCGGGTATGAGAGTTCAGTCGAAGGCGTGCTGGAATATTCCAACGGGAAGTATCGCTTCACGGAAATCACCGTCCACCCGCGCGTCACCGTCAAGTCGCAGGAGGAAGTTGCGCTGGCGCGGCAGATTCTGCAGGACGCCCACGACAATTGCCTGATTACCAATTCGATTGTTGCGCAGGTGAAGATCTCGCCCGATTTCCGCATTGCGGCCGCAGCGGAGTAATTCACTGCCGGACACTTGCCGCAGCTTCCACCGGGGTCAGAGGGAATGATGAACAACTCCGCAGGGGAATGGCGCCTACACTTTGGTCGGTTGGTTTGAGGAGAGTGGAACCGGCTCAGTCGAAGCGCTCGCGGGTTTTGACCTGGGCTCAACCTTCCAGAACGACAGCAGGCTCAGCGACCAGTTTTCCAGGATGTCCCGGGCCGTCGTGCTCCCGGTCTTATCCGCGTGCGCCTGCACCAGCTGCCGCAGCAGGTGGGAATCGCCCGGCTCAATCACTCGCTCGATCTTGACCAGTTCAGGATTGTAACGCTGCTCGAAGCGGCCGGCGGAATCGAAGACGAAAGCCACTCCGTTGGTCATGCCGGCGCCGAAATTTCTTCCCGTCTCGCCCAGGATCACAATCGTCCCTCCGGTCATATACTCGCAGGCATGGTCGCCGGTGCCTTCCACCACAGCGGTTGCGCCGCTGTTGCGCACGGCAAAACGTTCTCCGGCACGTCCGGCGGCGAACAGTTTGCCGGCTGTGGCACCGTAGAGCACGGCGTTGCCCATAATCACGTTCTCGGAGGATCTGAAAGCAGACTCTTTGGGCGGCCGGATGATTACTTCGCCTCCGCCCAGTCCTTTGCCCACATAATCGTTGGCTTC
>JBAUWE010000523.1:0-1680 GCA_049583595.1 Terriglobia bacterium | reverse complement strand
GAAGCGAAGGTCGAGCATGCAGGCGTCGAGTGGACGGCCTTCCATTGAGACGTCGTACCATCGCGGCCGCGGGAACGATCCGGTAACCGTGGTCGGAAGGTTTAAGTCCTTTGTGACGGTGAACACGGGCTCCTCCTGCTCCGGCACTTTACCACAAGAACCATTCAGCAGCGAAGGGTCGCCGGGGGATTCCGGCCCATGGCGCAGGTGATGAGAGAGCAGAACAAAAGCAGACCTTGCGCTGCGCTTCGGAGGATCACCCTGGAACCTGAACTCTGCCGGGCAAAAGGGGACTCAGGCCCGGGTGGGATGCGTGATCGGTTTGATTTTGGGAATAATCAGGTGCACCAGCCCCAGCGCAATGGGATGCATGGTGCCGCAGATAATGAACAGCGGAACGTACGAATGAGTGAACTGCAGGATGTAGCCCGCCAGCGGAGCGATGATCATGCCGCCCACGGCGCCCGCCGCTCCTCCGATTCCCACAACGGAAGCGACGTCGCGCTTGGGAAAGATGTCCGATGCCAGCGTAAACAGGTTGGCTGACCAGCCCTGGTGGGCGGAAGTGGAAACGGAAATCAGCACCAACGCCAGCCAGATTTTCCCGGTCAAAACAGCGGCAATGCCGGCGGGCATGCTGAAGGCGCAGACAGCCATGGCGGTTTTGCGGCCGGCATTTACGCTCCAGCCTCGCTGCATCAGGTAACCGGAAAGCCACCCGCCGCCCACGCTGCCGATAATGGCGGCAATAAAGGGGATGGTGCCGAACCACTCGAGCTGCTGAATGCTGAACCCGCGCGCCTGCACCAGATACTTGGGCAGCCAGAAGACGTAAAACCACCAGATAGGATCGGTCAGGAACTTGCCGGCAATAAAACCCCATGCCTGGCGATAACGCAGTAACCGGCGCCACTCGATCTTACTTTCAGGCTCTTCTTCCTCTTCCGGCTCACGCAGTTCAATCTTTTTCAGTTCTTCAATCGAAAGCCACCGATGCAACCTCGGCGACTGGTAAAGCACCAGCCACACCACCATGATGACCAGTGCGAACAGGCCGGTGATAATGAAGGCCGCTTTCCATCCCCAGTGCAGCAGAATGGCGCCCACCACCGGGTAGGCGATGACGTTGCCGATGTTGGTTCCAGAATTGAAGATGCCGGTGGCCAGCGCCCGCTCGCGCTTGGGAAACCACTCTGCCACGGCCTTGATGGAGGCCGGGAAGTTGCCCGCTTCACCCGCTCCCAGCATGAACCGCGCAAAACCGAAGGAAAGCACGCCGCGCGCAAACGCGTGGCCGATGGTGGCCAGGCCCCACCACCCCATCGAGATCGCGTAGCCAACCCTTGTGCCCAACCAGTCGATGATGCCGCCGGAGATCAGCATGAAGATGGCGTAGGCCCACATGAAGGCGGCGATAATCCAGCCGTAATCGGACTCCGTGATATGGAAAATCTGCTGCAGGTGGGGCGCCAGAATAGCGATGGTGCCGCGATCAATGTAGTTGACCGTGGAGCCGCAGAAGAGCAGGCCGCAGATCCACCATCGGAGATGGGGCAGCGTCGGGTGCGGCTTCCCGGAAGATGGTGTTGTCGTCGATGGAGTTGTGTCGGCCATGTGGAATCCGGTTGACTCGGAACGCCGGAAAGCGAGTGCTGCAACTTTGTTGGGACGGCCTTGCCC
>JBAUWE010000522.1:0-12233 GCA_049583595.1 Terriglobia bacterium | reverse complement strand
GGCTCATAGTGGTTCATATCACTTGAGGCGACAATGAGCACGGGTTCCGCAGACCGCCGTATGGCATCCGCAATGGCGTGGCCCAGCAGTTCAAGGGATGCGTAATCGGCCATCGCAATGGCGATGGGAACAAACTTGAACGTACTGGACAGGCGCTGGAGGAAGGGAACCTGAACTTCCAGGGAATGTTCACCTGCGTGTGCCTGGTCGTCCTCGGCCAGCAGGGGACACTTTTCGCAGATGTTTCGGGCAAGTTCAGTGTCCAGCGGGGCCTGGCCGAGCGGGGTGAGCCAGCTTCCCGCAGACATCACCGCCAGCGGCGACCCGCGGGCCCAGTGGTTGGGACCCAGAATTACGTAGCGCGAAGGGGTCGGAAGCAGGCGGTAAACGGCCCCGGCGACATGCCCGGAATACATATACCCGGCGTGCGGCACCACGCAGCCAATGGCAGACTCAATTGTTTTTTCATCCGGAGACTCGGGCTTCAGATATTGGTCAACTTCGCGCAGAAGGTCTTCACGTTTGTGAGGGTAGAAGCGTCCAGCCACCGCAGGGGAACGCACTGATGTGGGTTCCATAAGCAAATCGTAGACGCCTGTGGCGAAGGTTGTCAAGCGGACAAACGCACAAGTTCAGCGTCGGAGAAGCCGCTGGGCGGCCGTTTGAATTGGTTCTAGGTTGCGCGCCTTCAAGGTGCAGATGAGCCTATTCGTTGCTTTTTTCCACCACGATTTTGAGGGACCGGAGGAACTTTGCGTCCTCGGTGGTCAGAAGAAATTCCGGCTCTTCCCCCTGCGTTTCCGCCGAGAGTTCCTGGTGATGGACAGTGCCGCTTTGGCCGTGTTTGTTGAACCCGATGGTGACTTCCAAAACCAGAAAGAGGTCGTAACCCGCAGCCCGAATGCGGCCCATCACCTCTGATATGTTGTCGGAGTCCGCTAAGGATTCGTTGATCGCCTGACCAAGTTCCTTGATCAAGTGTTTGAAATTGTCGTCAAGCTGCAAAAATGATACCTTTCACACTTCAATCTATGTTCCTCTTTGCATTCTATGTTTCGCCTTGAGGCAGTGTCAAGGCAAGGGATTGGGAGAGGACATTGACGCCGGAAAAAGTTGGCTTTAACATCGAAATGTTGGACCTTTTCCGTCGCAAGAGGCCGTCAAGACCATGCCAGCCAACTCAAAGTCGTTCACGGGACGCCTGTTCTGCCGGGCGCGGCAGGTGTTTCATATGCTGGTGGCTGTCCTGTTTCTTTTCCTCACCATGGCCGGCGTTTCAGTTTCGATGAAATTGTGGCAGGACTATCAGAAGCTTCCCAGTCAGGGGATCTGGGGCTTCAGCATGGTTGCCAGCTTCACCGTCCTGCTTTTGTTATTCTGCCTCTACTCTTTTGTGAAAGCCAGAAGCGTGCGATGATACGTGCGCGCCGGCGTGCGTGTTCCGTCCGATACTCTCCGGCGTTTGCGGTTCTCATTCATCCCGATGAGCGATTCTCGCGACAGCAGAAAAGCACCGGACCCCGGCTCCCGCGCTGCCAGCCCACCCGGCCGCTACTTCGACCGCCCGGAAGATCTTGCGGGGTGGGACGCCGCGCAGCAACTGGGTCTTCCCGGCCAATACCCCTACACCCGCGGCATCCATCAGGGCCAGTACCGCAGCCGCCTCTGGACCATGCGCCAGTACGCAGGCTTCGGCTCGGCCCAAGAATCTAACCAGCGTTACCGCTATCTGCTTTCGAAGGGGACCACCGGGCTTTCGGTGGCGTTCGATCTCCCCACCCAGATCGGGCTTGATTCAGACCATCCGCTGGCGCAGGGTGAAGTCGGGCGAGTCGGCGTGGCGATTGACTCTCTTGAAGATATGGAATCGCTTTTCGAGGGGATTCGGCTCGACCGGGTCTCCACTTCCATGACCATCAATGCCACCGCCCCCATCCTGCTGGCGCTCTATTTTGCCACGGCAGAAAAGCAGGGCGCGGACCTCAAGGGGCTTTCCGGTACTGTGCAGAACGATATTCTGAAGGAATACGTCGCCCGCGGCACCTACATCTATCCCCTGAAACCGGCGATGCGTCTGGTGACCGACATTTTCGCTTTCTGCCGGGATTACGCGCCCGAGTGGAACACCATTTCGGTGAGCGGGTATCACATTCGAGAGGCCGGGTCGACCGCGGCGCAGGAGATCGCCTTTACACTTGCCAACGGCATCACTTACATGTCGGCGGCGATTGATCGTGGCCTCGATGTGGATGAAGTGGCGCCGAGGGTCTCGTTTTTCCTGAATGCCCATAATGATTTTCTGGAAGAGACTGCCAAGTTCCGCGCGGCGCGCCGCATGTGGGCGCGCATCATGCGCGAGCGCTTCAAAGCGAAGAATCCGCGCTCCTGGGCGTTCCGCTTTCACGCCCAGACAGCCGGTTCAACCCTTACTGCGCAACAGCCCGACACCAATATTGTTCGCGTGGCCTTGCAGACGCTGGCGGCCGTGCTGGGCGGAACCCAATCGCTCCATTCGAACTCGCGGGATGAGGCACTGGCCCTGCCCACGGAAGCCTCGGCTTTGGTGGCCCTGCGCACCCAGCAGATAATCGCGTACGAAAGCGGAGTCACGAATACGGTTGACCCGGTCGCCGGCTCCTACACCATCGAGAAACTGACCAATGAACTTCAGCAGACCGCCGAAGGATATCTTGAGAAGATCGACGGATTGGGCGGAATGCTGGCGGCCATTGAGAAAGGCTTCGTCCAGCGGGAAATTCAGCAGGCCGCCTTTGAATACCAGGCTGGAATAGAAGACGGCTCCCGGGTGATTGTAGGTGTCAACCGGTATCAGGAAGGGCCCCGACAGGAGATTCCGATCCTGCGAATCGATCCGGAAATTGAACGGCA
This sequence comes from Terriglobia bacterium, assembly GCA_049583595.1. GTDB lineage: Bacteria > Acidobacteriota > Terriglobia > UBA7540 > UBA7540 > SCRD01. The sequence continues at coordinate 9,344 of JBAUWE010000522.1, read as the reverse complement.
ACAGGTTGAGCGATTGCGGAAGCTGCGCGCACGCCGCGATGCGGACAGAGTTGAGACCGCGCTGCGAGCGGTGGAAAGTGCGGCCCGAAGCGAGCGTAACCTGATGCCCGTGATTCTTGAGGCAGTGAAAGCCTACTCAACGGTGGGTGAAATCTCGGGCGTACTGGCCGGTGTCTTCGGCCATTACCAGGAAGCGGTGGTTATCTAATGGCCAGTTTAACGTTTCTCGGAGCAACGCAGACCGTAACCGGTTCCAAATACCTGCTGGAAGCAGGCGGCGAGCGACTGATGATCGACTGCGGGCTTTTTCAAGGTCATAAGGAGCTGCGGTTGCGAAACTGGAGTCCCTTTCCTGTGGACCCGGCCAGTATCCATTGGGTGGCCCTGACCCACGCCCACCTTGACCATACGGGCTACTTGCCGCGGCTGGTGAAAGAGGGATTTCACGGACAGGTCTGGGCCTCGTCGGCGACGGTGGACCTTTCCAGTCTTACCTTGCCGGATTCCGGCCATCTGCAGGAAGAAGATGCCTTTTATGCCAACAAAAAAGGTTTCAGCAAGCACAAGCCCGCCCTTCCCCTTTATACCCGTGATGAAGCCGTCAAGTCGCTGGAGCTGTTTCGTGCGGTCGATGAGTCAAAGCCTCTTGAACTTTCAACTCATTTTAGTCTGCGATTTATCCGTGCAGGGCATATCCTGGGCGCGCGCATGGTGGAAGTCACCGTGACGGAGGCAGGGAAGTCGGTCAGGGTTCTTTTTTCCGGAGATATCGGCCGGTTCCCGCAGTTGATCATCCGGGAACCTGGTGTTCCGGGCCCGATGGATTACCTGGTGTGTGAATCCACCTACGGAGACCGGCTTCATCCAAGCGACGACTTCCGGGCGCGCCTTGCGCAAATTGTTGAAAGGACAGCAGAGCGGGGCGGCTCCGTCATCATTCCATCGTTTGCCATAGGCCGCACTCAGGAGTTGCTCTATCTCTTCCGCCAGATGATCAGCCGGAACCAGATGCACGATCTGCCTATTCACGTGGACAGCCCCATGGCTATTGACGCCACAGACATTTACCGTGAACACCATGAAGACCACAACCTGCAAACGGACGAATTCGAGGCTGGTGGGCACCGTCTGTTTGCCCAGCCGAACGTCCATTTTGACCGTTCAGTGGAAGCCTCCAAGGCTTTGAATGAGTGCCATTACCCCACCATCATCATTTCAGCGAGTGGGATGGCCACCGGCGGCCGTGTGCTCCACCATCTGGCCAGATGCCTTCCTGACCATCGCAACACGGTTCTTTTTGTGGGTTTTCAAGCGCCGGGAACCCGAGGCCAAGCCATCCAGTCGGGTGCGGAAACCATCAAGATGCACGGCCAGCAGGTCCAGGTTCGAGCGCACGTTGAAAGCATTGAGAACTTGAGCGCCCACGCCGATTATCGCGAGATTATGGGCTGGCTTGGAAAGTTTCCCTCGCCACCCCGGAAGACGTTCATGACTCACGGCGAACTCCATGCTGCCACGGCACTTCGGGAGAAGATCGCGGAAGGTCTGGGATGGGCGGCGGAAGTCCCGTCTTACCTTGAAAAAGTTTCGTTGGGGATAACGTGACAGGCCAGCCTACTATACCCTCATCTTGCCCCCCGCGGCGTCTATTTGAGCCGGATAGCCAGACTGTAATCGCAGCGACGGCGGCAACGGCCGGACGGTTTCCAAATGGGATGCTTGTGCAAATAAGTGCCTTGCAAAATCCTTTTGCTGGGTGTAGCGAGCTAGCTGGATGGTAAGGACTTCGGGTAGTCGCCTGTCCGAAAACTGTACTCTAGTACAGTTGTGTTTGCATTAGGAGAGCCTTAGAGTCATAGTGCGATCAGAGCTATTGATGAACTATTAACTCGTCGCTACGCGCCAGCCGGGAGGGGGGAAGGCATGGTAGGCAATGACAAAGAAATTACGAGGGCCGTACTACGCCCGCTTGGCCCGCCTTACAGTCGACGCATGCCTTTCTTTCAGGGTTCCTGAGACACCTTGTCTCGTCACACCTCGACAAGTCAAATTTGAAGTCTTTCTGGAGGGAAAATGAATACGCCACTGTCTCTCGTGCAGGAATTGCGCGGAATCAGAGGAGGGCAGAAGCATAACCAGTCGGATCTTGAAGGTCTGCTTTCAGAAATTCGCGAAGCCCGTCGCGAATGGCAGCAACAGGTGGACCAGGCGCAGAACCTCCTCCACGAGTTAATGGCTTCCGTTGCCGAGCTCTCCGGTGTGGAACTTCCTGGGATGGTTGGCGGGGAAAAGCATGGTGGAGATGGGTCTCTCCGGTTGGGGTTCAAGACGCTTAAGGATCGTATTAAGAATGAGTTGGAGGGGTTTGCTTCAACCTCTGCTGCAGAGGTTTCAAAAAGCGCTCACGGCAAGAGCGCCATTGTGCTGGAGCCGCTCGAGAAGGAATTGAGCGCACGAATGGACAACCTTGCCGATGAGTTTCGCGGAAAGTTGCAAGTGCGTTTGGAGCGTGAGCAGGATCAGCTGGCGGACCAGGTTAAGGCTCGTGCTGAAGAGGTGCTGCAAGCCAAAATGAATGAATTTGCCGAGTGGATCAAGCTGATGACCGAAGGCAGCGTGTCGTCAATTCCGGCAGAGGTTCAGAAATCGCTTGAGCCCCACGTGGAACAAGTGAAAGAACGGTTGAAGAATACCTTCCAACAGCATCTGAACATGGTTGTTATGGAATCCGAAAGAAGTGTCCAAGGCAAGGTCGAGGCCATCAAGAGTGAACTCCAAACGCTGACGGCCGGATTATCCGATCAAGCCAGGCTGGCCTATTCTCAGAGCACTGAAAATGCGATGAAGGATTTTAACAACCGGCTCAGCCTTGCGGTTCAGGAGTCTGCCAGGCAGCTTGAGGAGAGCAGCCGGGCAAGAACCGATGAGAACCTCAACAGCATCAGGTCCCACATGGACGGTCTGTCGGCCGCTTCGAAGGAGGAATTCCAGTCCTATGTGGACGCCCAGTTGAATGGTTTTAAGGAGAAACTGACGACCGCTGCCCAGGAATTGCAACAGAATAGCGCAGCAGAAATTGCCAACAATGTTCAGAGTGCCTCGCAGGAGGCTTTGAGCACATCGCTGGTGCAGGTGAAGCAGCGGTTGGATGAGGTCCTTGACCAGTCGAAGGGCGAGTTGAAGTCCACGATGGGGACGATAGTGGAAGACGTTCGAAAACAGATGAACGACTATGCGTTGTCGGCCCGGGATTCACTGGCTGGCGACGCAACCCGCCTGTCGGACAACCTCAAGAACCTTGGAGATGAGCTGAAAGCTGCTGAAAAGCAGCGCATTACCGCCATGGTTGAAAACATGACGACGCTGAGCAGGGAAAACCTTGAGCAACACGCTCATAACGTCAAACAGGTGGCGGAGATGCGGGTCGAAGAGATTCGAACGTCCCTTTCGGGTCTACAGGGCAGGATGGTGTCTGAGTACGAAGATCAATTGCGCCAGTTTGTAGAAGCACAGCGAAAGGGGATGGTGGAAGAAATTCAGAAGCAGGTTGCTGGCGCCTCCTCGAGTGCGGTGGATAAGATCAGGGCCAGCTCGGGGCAGGTTGTTCAGGACCTTTCCGGCAAGGTGAACAAGGAAGTGAATACAGCCACGACCCTTCTGAACCAGTGGGCCCACCAGACTACCACCTGGGCCGAGGCCTCCATCAAAGAGTCTCTGGAATCCTACAAGCAGCAGGTGGCTGAGTTTACCAACTCGCTTCTGGAAGACCAGAGAGCGACGATTCAGGATAGGATTGGAGACCTGCAGGGCCGTCTGGAACAGGCCGCCGCTCTTCTTCGTGTAACTAATGAGGGTGCCGGGGCGGCATTAAACCCGGCAAAAGATCGCCAGCAAGCATAACCCACCCTATTCCTCTAATAGGCGGCAGCGTGTTATTTCCTGAGCGCTGCCGTTACTGTTGGGGGGCGCCTTTGGATCGCCAGTGCAGGGGTTCAAAACAAACAAAGAGATAGAGCAGGCTGAATGACCTGGGGGGAAGTCTGATTAGGTGGCGGGGTTCAGCCCAAGAGCGCTACTGATCTGTTGCATGGCCCTGATGCACGTCTCAATGTGTTCGCTGGTGTCCACGCCAAGTTCCTCTGCCCCCGCAATAATGTCTTCCCTCCGGACCGAACGCGCAAACGCCTTGTCCTTCATCCGCCTGCGGACAGACCTGGGTTCGAGGCTTTGAATTCGGTCGGGCCTGACCAGAGCACAGGCCGTGATAAAGCCCGCCAGCTCATCGCACGCGAAAAGTGATTTTGCCATGAGCGTGTCGCGAGGCACACCGCTATAGTCGGCATGGGCAAGGATGGCGCGGCGAACGTCTTCCGGATACCCCAGGTTGCTCAGTATTGCGCTCCCTTTCAAAGGATGGTCCGGAGCGTTGGGGTAAAGCTCGTAATCAAAGTCGTGAATGAGTCCGACAACGCCCCACTTTTCTTCGTCTTCACCAAACTTCCGGGCGTACGCGCGCATGCAGGCTTCAACGGCAAGTCCGTGCCTCCGGAGATTTTCGCTCTGGGTATATTCACACAGAAGTTTCCAGGTCTCTTCGCGGTCCATGGTGTCTCCTCCTGAGTTTTTCACATTGTACAACAGGGTGTGGGATTGGGCCCGATGAGGCATGGCACCCTATGCCGCAATGGGTGGAAGGAAAAACCAGGCGGGTTGAAGGAACTCCGCAAAGCCTGCCTGCAGTGTCAGCGGTCTGGCGTGTCCAGTGTTGAATTCGTGGCCCGACGGGCTGTCCAGTAGACTCCCAGCCCGCGCAGGTAAGCACAAATTTTTTCGCCGGGCGAGAGCAGTTCCTGCGGTTCCGAAGCGATGGCCTTCCGTTTCCAGATGTGGCGCGCGCGCCTCTTCAGCGCAGAGAACAGCCACCTGGCAGTGGCCATGCGCAGCGACTTTTCTTCAAGAAACAGTTTCAGGGCGAAAGCGACGCTGCCCGCATAGAGTTGGGCGTTGCGGGCCTTCTGGTTCCCGATGTTGTCGTCAAACACGTGGGTAACCGCTGCCGCAGGATTGTGGCGGATCCGGAAGCCATGCTTGAGCACTTGAAGATACATGTAGAACTCATCGCCGCCGCCTATCAGCGACCCGGCGCCGAGGTCCGGAGGGAACGAGGAGAAGTTCTCCAAAAATTTCTTACGGAACGCCATATTGCAGCCAAAGCCCACGGGTTCGCCGAGGATGTACTGATACCAGTCGGGGTTTGAGGTGTCGAGAGTCCAATCTGAAAGCGCCCGTTCGCTGGTGTAGTACCGGCCAGACCGTTCGGCGGTGAGGGTGAGCGGTCCAGTGGGAATAACCCGACCCGTTACGCAGTAGACATTCGGGTCTTGAAAGCCTTTGACGATCTCCTCCAGCCAGCCGGTTCCGATCAGGACATCGTCGTCCACAAACACGAGAATGTCGCCTTCCGAGCGGGGTATGGCGTAATTGCGAGCAATGGAGACGCCGCGCAGCGGTTCCTTCAGCAGCCGGACGGGAAACTGTGAGACCGCCTCGGTGATCCCTGGGTCCTCCGGGCCATTGAGGACCACGATGATTTCACAGTTGAGGTATTGCCGTGCCTGATTTGTCAGGCCCTCCAGACACTGCAATAACATTGGTCGCAGTCCGCTTGTACAAAGAATGATTGAAACAGAGGGACGTTCCGGGCGCCGACCGATGTTCTGCTGGCTCTCCACCGGATCATCAGGTCGCAATCCCGTGCTTTCGCACGCTTGTTTCAAATATTGTCTCCTCATTAACTACTGTGCCTTCTGAATTCTACCATCGTTAAGATGGCCTTCCCTTCGAAAAGGGGGCGAATTGCCAGTCTTAAAAAAGCCCGCCAGAAGCACAGTATCTTCCTGCTATACTACTCATGAATTTAGGTTTTCGCGAAGCGTCCTGCCCGGAAACCGGATCTGATTTTCGAACGGCAATGAATCTGATGAGGACGTGGTTCTTATTATCATGAAAACAATAAGGTTTCACGAGGTAGGTGGCCCGGATGTTCTCAGGTATGAGGATGTGGAACGGCCCAGGATGGCCCCGAACAGAGTTCTGGTTCGCATTCATGCCATCGGCGTGAACTTTGCCGATACCTTGCTGCGTCGCGGTGCTTACCTTGCGCAGCCGAAGCTTCCGGAGACGCCGGGTTTTGAAGCGGCCGGCGTGGTGGTGGAGGCGGGGGGAGAGGCTGACCCCAATCTGATTGGAAAGCGCGTCGTGGTGCTCGGTGAGCACTGCTACGCCGAATACGTCGCGGCGTTGCCCTCGCAGTTGATTGAACTGCCGGACAAAGTTTCCTTCGAGCAGGGCGCGGCGTTCCCCGTGCAGGCGCTGACGGCCTATCATATGCTTTACACTGCCGATCACGTTGCTCCGGGGCGCACTGTCCTGGTGCATGCGGCGGCGGGTGGAGTGGGGCTTCTTGCCGTCCAGATGGCAAAGCTGGGAGGTGCGCGAGTCATTGGAACTACCTCCAGTGTGGAAAAGGCAAAATTGGCTCAGGAAGCCGGCGCGGATGAAATCATTCTCTACACTCAGACGGATTTTGCTGAAAAGGTGGCGGAGTTGACCGGCCGGCGTGGGGTGGACCTCGTTCTGGACTCAGTGGGAAAGGCGACGCTCCACGGAAGCCTTGCCTCACTTGCGCCGTTTGGACATCTGATCAGCTACGGAAGCGCCAGCGGCACACCTGACCCGGTCGATCTCGGCAGCCTTTACGCTCGCTCGCTGAAAGTCAGTGCATTCTGGTTGTTCACTGTGACCCGGACCCCTGGCGTTGCCCAGCGCGGCGTCAGGCAGGTCCTGGAATGGATCGAAAGTGGGAAAGTACATCTGAGGATTGGGTTGAAGCTTCCGCTCAAGCAGGCCGGCGAAGCGCACCGAAGAATGGAAGCCCGCCAGACAACAGGAAAAATTCTACTCACCGTTGAATAACAGAAAAAGGAAGGGTTCAGTGGGTTCGACAACAACAAGGACCTTTGAACGGGCCGGTCGCCTGACCGGGACCGTTTCCATGCCAGGAGACAAATCCATCTCTCATCGTTACGCCATGCTGGCCGCGATCGCTGAGGGAACCAGCCAGATTCATTCCTTTGCGGAGAGCGTGGACTGCCAGAGCACCCTTAATTGTCTGGAGATGCTGGGCGTCAGAATTGAACGGCAGGGAAACGAAGTGGTGATTGAGGGCGCCGGGCTCGACGGGCTGCAGGCTCCTGCAGAACCACTTGACGCCGGCAACTCGGGGTCGACCATCCGCATGATGTCAGGAATTCTTTCCGGCCAGCCGTTTCGCACTGTCATTGGCGGCGACGCCTCGCTTTCACGACGCCCGATGAAGCGCATCATCGAGCCTCTTGCTCGAATGGGTGCGCGCATTCAATCGTCGGAGGGCGGTTTTCCGCCGCTCACGATTGAGGGCGGGGACCTGGTTCCTATTCACTATGAGCCGCCCGTAGCCAGCGCGCAGGTCAAGACCGCCGTTCTGTTCGCAGGACTATACGCCGGGGGGGTGACGGAAGTGGTGGAACCCCACCTGACGCGCGACCACAGCGAAATCGCCCTCAGGCAATTTGGCGTCAAGGTTGAACGACAGGACTCGACGATCAGCGTTGAAGGCCGGAGCCGCCTCAGGGCGCAGGAACTTACGGTGCCGGGCGACATTTCTTCTGCCGCGTTTTTCCTCGTGGCCGGCCTTCTGGTTCCCGGATCGGAACTGGCATTCGAGAATATTGGCCTGAATCCCACCCGCGCGGCCATCCTGGATTTTCTGAAGTCCGTCGGCGGAGATATCAGCATCCTGAATTGTGAAACCCGCAATGGAGAACTGGCGGGCAGTGTTCGTGTCAAGGCCGGCCCGCTGGGAGGCGGAGAAATTCCCGCCGAATTAATTCCGGGCCTGATCGATGAATTGCCGGTCCTGGCCGTCCTGGGGACCCAGACAGAGAATGGACTTGTCTTCCGAGGGGCACAGGAACTGCGTGTGAAAGAAAGCGACCGCATCGCCGCCGTGGCGGATAATCTTCGCCGGATGGGAGCCAAGGTGGAGGAATTTCCGGACGGACTCAGTATTCCCGGCCGCCAGCAGCTGAAAGGTGCGGAAATTGCCAGCTACGGCGACCACCGGATTGCCATGGCCTTCGCGATTGCCGGTCTTGTCGCTGACGGAACAACCTCCATTGCAGACAGTGATTGTGTCCAGATTTCTTTTCCTGCGTTTTATGAAGTTCTAGCCGCGGCGACTCAATAGGAAGCCCACAGTCTCAAGTGAAAAGCCGTCGCTTACATCTGATTCGGCGCCTTGGCAACTTGTGAAGTGAGGGCGGGCAAAAAAGAGTTGCCGGCGGATTGCCAGCGTTGTTTGTGGTGGCGCCGAGAAGCAGTCGAAGCACGGGAAGATGGGCCTTCCGCTTTCGACCTGACCACACGTATCGTGCCGTAGGTTGAGAGCAGGTTAATGGCCGGGCCGTCCTTTCCGTAAATCCCGCTGATGCTGCCCTTTCCAGGTAATTTTGAGACTTTCATTCCTGGAAAGTCACAGCTGACCTCTCCATCATTTGAAAGGGCATTCAATACGAAGTTGGATTCCGCAGGCAATATTAGCGTGAGGTTGCCTTTCTTCGAAGTAACCTGGATGGGATGAGTGGGCGGAGCTGCGGTTTCCAGGCGAACGTCACCGTTGCTGTTGACGATTTTCACGTTCAATTTAAAGTTTTCCAGCAGAATGTCCTTGTCCCGGGTTGCAAGGTCAAAGGGTCCTGCCACGCCGTTGGCCGTCAGGTTGCCCATATCCATTGAGAGCTTGCCGGTCAGTTTCTGCACGGTGAGGCTGGTCCGCGAGGAATTGTAGCGTACCGTCTGGGCAACATCCTCGAATCGCGCGGCCCCGGAAAAGTTTCCTTCCACGGTCACCGACCCCGTCACGCCGCGAACGGCGATGTCTCCGCCCCTGCCCTCAATTTCCAGGCTGCCATCGATGCTGTTGGCCGAAGTTTCTCCTCGGGTTTGATGCACCCTCAGGACGCCCTGGAGGTTGCTTGCACGCACATCGCCCCGGCGCGCGGTGAGCGTCTGGTTGCCCTCTAAGCCGGTCACGCTCACGTCGCCCTCGTTAACGGTCACTTCCGCCGACGTGGACTGCGGCACGCGGAGGGTCATGTCCAGTCTCAGGGTGCGCCCGCTGTGGGGAAGGGAGTCCATGTTGGACGCCAGTTCATATTGCCCACCGCTTTCCGCAATATGGAACTTCAGCCGGTCCGCGATCCTCCTGGCTGCGGCTTCATTTTCGGCCCACACCGTCTCCTGAA
>JBAUWE010000521.1:0-2524 GCA_049583595.1 Terriglobia bacterium | reverse complement strand
CCGCCGCGGTACAGGCCTCGATACGCACAAAAGCGCCCCAGCCCAGCCGGGGCGCCCGCGTCAATATAGAACATTCCGGGATGGTGCGCGGCGATCCATTGGCCGGTACCGTCCTGGTCGCCTATGGCGTAGACACGGATTCGCGATTCGAACTCCCTGACCTTTGCCCGTGAGCGGGTGTGATCCACTTTCCATAGTGCCTGGGCGAGTTCCCGTGCCCCGCCCCAAATGGTGATCCAGACCGGGCGAGGGTCCGGGCGGTCCACGAGCTTGATGATCCAGTCTGACGCTTCGCTATCTTGATCCTTACCGACCGCGCTCCTGTTGGTGCTGCCTGCCTTGACCAGCGCTTTAAGGGACTGCGCAGGCGGATAACGCGGATCGTGCAGCACAAGGTTCGGTCGCACCTTGCCATAGGCGTCGAGAATCGCCTGAATGAATTGTGGGTTCACGCTCAGGGGAAGGTGATGGTCCGTGTGGGTGGCAATGAAGCCCTGAATATCGAAATCATTACTGTAAAGCAGCAGGCGAATGAGCGACTGCGTGTCGTCAGGCTCGCCCTGGCTGGCGGTCAGGGTGCTGATGTCGGTCATCACCACGAGACGCGTCTTCGCACGGTGGGAGCCCAGTGAAAGGCCTTCGCTCGCGCCGGGAATCCGGCCGTAGGAGAGGGCCGTTGTCCCCAGGACGGTTCCGGCGGCCGCTTTCACACTTTGGCCAATAAAACGCCGTCGATCAATTTTATTTTCTAAAAATGGCTGCTCGCTCACAAATTCGCCCTCGCGGCTGGCGGATTCGTGCTTTGTCGAGTCTGCGTTCTCGCGAAGCGAGAGGCATTTGTTTTTTTCATTCCACCCGATCCATTGTGATCAGAGAGGTGGTAGCGAGGACCTCCGGTGTTGAGGTCCGCGGCTCTTCTTGAAGTAATGAATTGCAATTCGCCCGGAATGTAGGGAAGCCGGCGGCGCGCCATGGCTCCGCAGTATACGCCTTGCGGCCCGTCCAGACCAGTCCCTTCGGGACTACGCAGACCTACAAACCAAGCGCGTCTGCGCCAGCCGCGGTTTCATGCACCGAAGTTTCAGAGAACTTACTTTTCTTCGCGGGTGGCAGTCCAGGGCGAGGTGCTCCCGCCGGAATCGGCTGTCCCTTTGATCACATTGCCTGTCAGGCGGCCGGTGTAAACCGTACCGCCGGCAGTAAACGCAATCTGATCGCCGGTCATTTTGGCATCCGAGATCGGCGTGTTGTTGCCATTCAAGGTCAGCGAGCCGCTCAGCACCTGGAACTGCTGAGCGAGTGCCAATTCCCCTCCGCCGAGCTGCCATTTGCCTGCCACCTTCGCGGGAACAATCCAGAGAAGGGCTGTGCAATAGGTGCTGCATCCATCCTGCACTGTGGCAGTTTCGTCGGGCGTCCAGTCCTCCATGTAAAAACTGTCCGACACGACACGCGTCCCGGGCTTCATCTTCAGGATCGTCGGCCGCAGTCGTAGATTGAGGTCAGGCAGCAGGAACATCGTGATCACCGTCGCCTTGGAAAAGTCTGTCTTGAACAGATCGGCGTTCATGAATGTGGCCCTGCCGCTGACACCTGCTTTGGCGGCGTTTGCCTTCGACAGCTTCACCATGTCCGGGTTGAATTCTATGCCCAGGGCGCGAGCTCCGCGCCTGGCCGCGGTGATGACGATTCGGCCGTCACCCGAGCCGAGATCAATCAAGTAATCCTTCGGTGTCACCTTCGCCAGGTCGAGCATCTTATCGACGACTGGTTGTGCGGTCGGCACCCACACCACGTCCTTGCCGGCCTGGCCCCTTGTAGGCTGGAACGGTTTCGTCTGGCTGGCCTGCTGCCCCGGCTGCCCCTGCAGACAAGCGCTGACGGTCGCCAGCATGCACAATGCCAGCAAGAAGTGACCCAGGGTACGGAGTGCCTTCATCTTTAATCTCGTCGCTGTGATGGCGGTTTGTTACAACTGATCGGATGATACTTGGACTTTTGCTGTTAAGCAACCGGTGTTTTCGGCGGGTGGCGCAGATTCGCGCATTGTCGAGTCTGCGATCCCGCGAAGCGGGACGTTTCTGCTTGTCATCATGGCATCCGGTCCATTGCGATGATTGATTTGTCCTCCAAAAAATAATACCGCCAGCTTGACCACGGCCACCCGCGATCGTGGCACAGGCGTCCCGCCCGTCAATCAACATGGCCAGGATGGCCATGCCACCTGCGAATCAAAAACCGGGAGGCAGCGGGATGACGGATGAAGTGTGAACGCCTGCCACCGGCTCCAATCGCTCCATCGCAATTCCCTCAATCAGCCAATTCTTAAGAGATCCCTCACCCGCCCCGGCTCTGCGGGGCACCCTCTCCCCACGGAGAGGGCTTTGATTGATTCTTTTTGATGAGCGGCCTTTTTCAGCACGAGTGAACCCGTGCCCTTTCTCAACAAGCCACGCGCCACGCGTGGCGCCTGCGCCTTTCGCCCCTGCCGGGGCTGGGGAAGATTTTAACGCCAAACGAATCC
>JBAUWE010000520.1:0-11911 GCA_049583595.1 Terriglobia bacterium | reverse complement strand
CCGGCCTCAAACAGCCAGGCAGGCCTGTAAAACAGTAAAGCCAGAGCCGCAATTCCAACCGCGTTCAAGGCCGATCGGTCACGGTAGAGATACTGGGCCATCAAGTAGGCAGCGATCATCAGCGAGGCGCGTAGCGTGGGCGCCCGCTGCTCGACGAGGAGCGAATAAGTACCCAGGAACATCAGCAGCCAGGCGGCCCGCCAGGTTTCTCCCACGCGCAGCAGGTAGAGAAAAAAGAGAATCACTGAAGCCAGCAGGCCCACATGCAGTCCGGAAATCACCAGCAGATGATACAAACCCGACTGCCGGAAATTTTCCACTGTGTCCGAGTCCAGTGAAGAACGATCGCCCAGAAGGACCGCCTTCAACACCGCGCCCACACGCCCTTCCGTCGACCACGGAGGATACAAGCGGTCAATCCCAAGCAGTAAACGCGACCGCACATTGTGAACAAGCATTGAGAGACGAAAGGCCCGGGATTCCGAAATCTTCCGGACCGCTTGCGGGTTTCTGATGGTGCCTTCCCAGGAAATGTCATTGATGGCTTCCAGCCACCAGCGAAAATCAAAACTCCCCGGGTTTCGATACACCCACGGTTTTTCGAATCGGACCGGCGCTTGAATCAGGTTGCCATAACGGAGGCTGAGCGCCTCGATAGCCTCCCAGCTTTGGGTATTCGAGGGCGTAAACAATCGGACCTGGATTTTCCCCCGCACCTTCCGCCACTCGCCGTCGTGCTCAATCCTCCGGCACTCCAGGTCAAACCTGAAGCTGTTATGCCCCCGAATCGGGTTGCTGGCAATCACGCCCTCGGTTTCCACGCTCCTCTTCAAATCCACACCCCAGCCGGAGAGGTAGTGGACATCGTTGGGCAGGAAGCGATATTGAAAACCAGCGCCAGCCGCCATGCCTGCAAGAACAAAACCTGCCAGCGCCAGGCAGGCTGAAATCCGGATACTTTCTCGCCGGAGAGAGATAAGCCCAAGCAACAGACAAGCGGAGGCAGCGGCAAGCAACAGGGAGAAGCCAGTAAAGTCAGGGGGCAGCAGATGCGCCGCCAGGATCCCGAGGGCAAAACAAACCGTCAGAATCAGCAGGGGGCATTTCATCAGGCAGCCCCGCCCTCCCGAACAAGGCGTGCCAGGCATTCGATGTGATAGGTGTGCGGGAAGCAGTCGAACATCTCAACCTCTTCCAGACGATAATTCCTGCTGAGCAGGTAGGAAAGGTCTCGCGCCCAGGTGGGCGGGTGACACGCAACATAATGAATGCGTCGCGGCTGCAAATCAACCAGATATTGCAGTGTGGATTTTTCAGCGCCTAAGCGGGGAGGGTCAAGAACCACAAGATCCGGCTGGCGCTGCGCAAATCGGCGAAGAAAGTCAGCGGTCCGCTGCCCCACTGCGCGGACCTGTTCCAGCCCATAACTCGCAGCATTGGCTTTCAGGTCGCGCGCCGCCGCCGGGTGCGATTCCACACCGACCACCTGCCGGAAGCGCCGGGCGAGCGGCAAAGTGAACAGCCCCACACCAGCGTAGAGGTCCAGCGCCAGATCTCCGGGTGAACTTTCAGTCACGGCGTTTACAAGCTCCGGAAGAAGGTAGCGCGAGGACTGGAAAAAGGCGCCCGCGCTGAGTTGATACCTGAACTCACCCACCTGGTAAATGAAGTCCGGTTGTCCAAACACCTGCGTATCCCGCCGGTCGTGAAAAGCCACCGCCACAACTCCATCGACTTCCTTCATGAGATCTTCCGCCAATGGCTCGGCTTCGCCTGTTTGCGGGTTTCCGTGAAGGGTGATCCGAACCTGATCATCACGGTCATTGGCCAGCAATTCAACTTCACGACAGCCTCGGAACCTGTTGAGCAACTCCGGCCGTCTAAGCTGGCCAAGCACCTGGTTCAGTCGAGGTGAAAGAATCAGGCATTCGTCAATGGGAACAAGCTGGTGGGATTCCGCCGCGAACAAACCCAGCGCAACCTCACCGGATTCTGCTGCGGCCACTTTCAGTTGGGCCTGGTTGCGGTAATTCCAGGGGCTCGCCTGATGGACCGTGATCTCGCGGTCCCAGGCAATCTTTCCGATCCTTTGCAGCGTCTCGCGAACGATCTCCAACTTCCAGCGCACCTGGTGTTCGATATCCAGATGCTGGTAATGGCACCCGCCGCATCGGCCAAAGTATGGGCACGGCGGGTTGACTCGCTCGGGCGCCGCTTCCAGGATGTGCAGAGGTCTGGCATGCACCACCCCTTTGGCAACGCGCACCGTTTCAACCTCCAGCCGCTCGCCCGGCAGCGCGTGCGGCACCAGCACCGTGCGTCCTTCGGCGTGCCCCAGGGCCTCACCGCCATAGACCAGTTTGTGCGGGGAAAATTCAAACGGCACGGATCACCTTTTGGGCTTCGGGAAAAATGGCAAAATGTCGCCAGACTAGGACAAGCGGCCCGCCAACGGACTTACATATAAAACAAGCTCAACCGCGGAAGATTGTAATGTTCAAAGAGACCCTTCTTGATGAATTGCCTCTCCAGCGACTCTGCATCGCCCCTTCCCATGTTCCTGCGGTAAGGAGCCATGGCGCGCTCCATCTCCGTCCGGAAGGAAGTGAGCAATTCGACGGGCGCGGCCCGGGTGAGAGAAGCCGAAACCTTGTCTTCCAGCGACGTCAGTTGCCGCTCCAGGCCTTCGGGGTCGGCCTCCCATTCCGCATCACGGGCAGCCATATCCGCCAGCGCCTTCCCCACCTCGTTGAAGTCCTGCGCCAGGACACTTTGCCCTTCGGCCTCCTGCGATTTCGCCGCATGCTCAAGGACCTCCGCGTTGCGCTTGAGAAAACCGGCAATGTCACTCTTTTCAAAAACCGGCTCGTCATTGGTTCTGCTTTCGCGGGCGCCGCCCTCGTCAACCGTGCCGGCTGCATCCGCGGCACGCATAACTTCCTGCGAGCAGTAGGCGAGGCTGTTGACTTTCCGGAAGCGCTGCGGCCGCTTGTGGTACTTCTCAAAGGTGCGTTCGATCCCGGTGAGAACGGCTGCAAGCGGAATGCCGGCCTCCTTCCAGGATTCGATGAGCGCCCAGTCCAGAGTGGTCAGCAGAGTCGTGGCGCCCCGCGCGCGCTGGAAGCACTCTTCAATTTCGGTGAAGTAATTAAAATAGTTTTCCAATGTTATTTGCGATGAGGGGTTGAAAGATTCCGCTCATAGATGATCCTCAGCCCTTCGAGCGTGAGGAACGGATCGACGGGTGGCTTGTGCTTCAACGCCGAGGCCAGAAATTCCGCCTGGCCACCCGTGGCGATCACGCGCGTTTGGGGGCCCAGCACGGCGCACATGCGGTCAAGAACGCCATCCACCAGCCCGACGGAACCGTAGAACAGTCCCGACTGCATGCTGGCAACCGTATTGGTGCCGATCACGCGTTCGGGCTCGCGGATCTCGACGCGGGGCAGGCGGGCCGCACGCGCAAACAGCGCCTCCGATGAAATGCCGATTCCGGGCGCAATCACTCCCCCCAGATACTCGCCTTTTTCAGAAACGGCGTCGAAGGTGATGGCCGTGCCAAAATCCACGATGATGCACGGGCCGCCATATTTTTCAAACCCGGCAACACTGTCTGCAATGCGGTCCGCACCAACTTCCAGCGGGTTGTCGTAGTGAATGGCCATTCCGGTCCGCATCCCGGGGCCGAGAAAATAAGGTTTGAGATGAAAATAGCGTTCAGCCATTTCCTGGATCACCGGGTTCAGTGTGGGGACCACGCTTGAGACCATCATGGCCTTGATCTCTCCCGATTGAATTCCGCCCAGCGTGAAAAGGTTCCGGCTGAGGATGCCGTACTCGTCGGCGGTCTGGCCGCGATGGGTGGAAAGGCGCCACTGCGAGACCAACTCGCGCTCCTTAAAAACTCCCAGGCTTGTGTTCGTATTGCCCACATCAATGACGAGAAGCATATTGTTCCTGGTCCGTAAGAAGTATTCTTAAAAGAAGAATGCGCAACCGCGCCTATCTCAGTTCAGAAATCTCGCCGGTCACCAGCAGCTCCTGCAGGCCGTCGTCGCGACGAATCTTGAGGGCACCGCTTGCGTCGAGGCCAACTGTGACGCCGGAATAGTCATTTCCGCCGGCCTTCACGCGAACCTGTTTCCCTTCAGCGTAGCTCGACGCCGCTGACCACTCCCGGACAATCGCCGCATGGCCTTCCCTCAAAAGCATATGATAGTAATGTTCCACGCTGCGAAGCAATTCGGCAAGAACATGCAGCCGGGAATAGGACCGGCCGCTTTCGAGCGCAAGCGACGTGGCGATCTCCCGAAGCTCCTCCGGCATCGAACTGTGGTTCACGTTGATGCCGATGCCCAGCACCACCATATGAAGCCGGTCAACTTCCGCCTTCATTTCAGTGAGAATTCCGCAAACCTTTTTGCCGTTCACCAGTACGTCGTTGGGCCAGCGGATGTCCGCTTCGAGGCCAGTGGCCGAGCCAACAGCGTGGTGGACGGCAACACCGGCCAGAAGAGTGAGGATGGGCGCAGCCGCCGGCGATAACGGAGGCCGCAGGACAATGGAAGCATAAATGCCACTCGATTTTTCAGAATACCAGTTGCGCCCCAGCCGCCCTCGTCCCGCCGTCTGCTCCTCCGCAATGACGACCGTACCGTGAGGACCGTTCTGCGCGTCCAGTTCGAGCGCCGCGCTATTAGTCGATTCCGTGCGAAAGAAATGGATGATCTTGTGCCCGATTTCCGCATGCGGCAGTTCAGCTCGGACAAGGCTGGGCACCAGGACATCAGGCAACTTCTCAAGTTGGTAGCCACGCCTCGGATGTCCCTTGATGGCCACCCCCAGCGCCCGCAGCTTCTCAATCCATTCCCAGACCGTGGACCTTGAAGCTCCGATCTCTTCGGCGATTTTAGGCCCGGGGACCACCACCGTCGCATTCTTCGCCAGCAGGTGGACCAGGCGGTCGATCTTGTGATCTGTGGTTCCGGTGGTCATGGGCCTTAGCGTCCTTTGCCTCTCGGCTACCTGCGTGAGAGGTGTCGGTTCAAGTGCCTCTCGCAAAGGGATGGAAATTTCGACTTACCGGGGTTCGATCAGAAAGTTGATGTCGACCGCAGGCGCCGAGTGGGTCAGCGCACCGACAGAAATCCTGTCGACCCCCGTCTCGGCATAGGCGCGAATGTTCCCAAGGCCCACGCCACCCGATACTTCCAGCAGCACACGGCCACGGGCAAGGCCGACGCATTCCGAAACTTGTTCGGGCGTCATGTTATCCAGCAGAGCGATATCCGCGCCGGCCCCAATCGCTTCATCAAGCTCCTGCCGCGTCCGGACCTCAACCTCAACAGGCATCCCGGCCGGCCGCTCATCCCTCACTCTGTCCACCGCGGCATGGATGCCGCCCGCAATGGCAATGTGATTGTTCTTGATCAGAATTCCGTCGTCGAGTCCCATCCGGTGGTTGGTTCCGCCGCCCATGCGGACGGCGTATTTTTCAAGGATTCTCAAACCGGGAGTGGTTTTGCGGGTGTCCAGCAATTCCGTCTTCAAGCCCGCAAGCTGGTCTTTGAACTTCCTCGTCAGAGTCGCAACGCCGCTCAGCCGTTGAAGGAAATTCAAGGCCACGCGCTCGCCGGAAAGCAACGTGGCGGCTTTTCCTTCCACCCTGGCCAGCGGCTGGCCCGCGGGAACTTCCGTGCCGTCCGACATCACGGCATCCCACAAGTAATCCGGCTCCAGCATGCGAAAAACTTCCTCGGCAACGGGGAGTCCGGCCACGACGAGAGGCTGCTTGGAATAGAAAATTCCCCGCGCTTTCGCGCTTGCAGGAACGGTCAGGCTGGTGGTCACATCGCCTTTGCCGAGGTCCTCGACGAAGGCGCGCGCGACAATCTTGCGCACCTGCTGGACGGGCAGGCCCTGGACTATTTCGTCCAGTGAAACGGAGGATTCTTTATTCACTTCCGCCACGCGGTCATCCCAGCCTTTCAAGCGACTCCACGACTTTCTGAAACTGAGTTTCAAGCTCGGTGCGATAATTCTCTGCCTTACGAACGACCTCTTCGGGCGCCCGGTCCAGAAAGTTCCTGTTTTCAAGCTGCTTTTTCACCCGCTGCAGAGCGCTTTCCAGCTTCTCTTTTTCCCTGGCCAGGCGCGAACGCTCGGCATCATGGTCAACCTGCTTTTCGTAGATCAATTGAAGTTCAAATGCCGAAGTCACGTGGGTGCCCGTTTCAAGCCGGCCTGAAACGACCTCCAGCGACTCAAGGCCGGCCAGCCGCAGGATGGTCTGCTGGTGGGTATTGAAGAAATTGAGGAGTGCAGGGTTTCCCGTCGCCGCGCGTGCCGCCACCTTCTCTTTCTGCAAACCCGCTTCCGCCTTGGCGTTGCGCGCGGCAACGACCAGGCTGCGGATATTTTCAAAATCCCATTCCGCATCTGAGTTCTCAGCCGCCCCGCTCACCAGCGCGAACGGCGCCAGAGATATTGAAGCCTCATCGCCCCGGTTGGGCAGGCGGTGCCAGAGTTCTTCCGTGATGAACGGCATGAAGGGGTGCAGAAGGTGAAGCGACGACTCGAAGACCCGCAGAAGGTTTGCCCAGGAATTCAACGAATCTTCCGGGCCCAGAGTCCTGGTGATTTCCGGCTTAATCCATTCCAGATACCAGTCACAGAATTCATGCCAGAAGAAGTGATAAACCTTGAAGCTGGCTTCATGGAAGCGGTAGTCCGCCAGGGCCTCTTCAACTTCCTTTGTAATCCTCTCCAGGCGTGAAAATATCCACTGGTCCGCAAGCGCCAGGGCCGGGTCTGTGGGCAAAGGCTCAAAGCCGTCTTTTGAAGCCGCTTCCGTTACGCCCGATACCTGATGGCGAACCTCAGGCGCCAGCTTCTGCAGATTCATCACGATGAAACGCCCGGCGTTCCAGATCTTGTTGGCAAAGGCACGGTAAGATTCGATCTTGTCGTAGCTGAACGTAATGTCGGTGCCCGGCGCAGCACTGATGGCCAGCGCGAAGCGCACGGCATCCGTCCCATACTTCTCCGTCACCTCAAGCGGATCAATGACATTGCCCTTGGTTTTTGACATTTTCTGGCGCTCGGCGTCGCGAACCAGTGCATGGATGTAAAGCTCGCGGAACGGCACGTCGTCCATGAACTTCAGACCCATCATGATCATGCGCGCGCCCCAGAAGAACAGGATGTCAAAGCCCATGATCATCAGGTCGGTGGGATAATTGCGCCGCAGGTCCTCAGTTTCTTCGGGCCAGCCGAGCGTAGCGAACGGCCACAAGGCCGAACTGAACCAGGTGTCGAGAACATCGGTTTCAGGCTGGAGGGAACCGCTGGAACACTTTACGCAGGTTCCCGGCGATTCTTCAGAGATCATCACTTCCCCGCATTGCCTGCAGGTCCACACGGGAATGCGGTGGCCCCACCAGAGCTGGCGCGAAATGCACCAGTCATGGATGTTGTACATCCAGTCCAGATAAATCTTGCGGTAGTTTTCCGGCACAATCTTGATGCGGCCTTCCTTCACCGCGCGGATGGCCGGTTTGGCCAGCGGAGACATCTTCATGAACCACTGTTTGGACAGGATCGGCTCGATCACAGTCTTGCAACGGCTGCAGATGCCAACGTTCAGAGCGTAGTCTTCTTCCTTTTCCAGCAAGCCAGCCGACCGAAGATCATCCAGCACCCGCTCACGGGCCTTGTAGCGGTCCAGATCCTTATAGGGACCGGCGGCTTCCGTCATGCGTCCTTCTTCGTCCAGAATCTTCACCTGCGGCAGATTCTGGCGGATGGCAATGCCGTAGTCGTTGGCATCGTGCGTCGGCGTAACTTTTACGGCACCTGTCCCGAATTCCGGGTCGACAACAGCATCAGCGACCACGGGAATCACGCGTTTGAGCAAGGGCAACATGAGCCGCCGACCCACAGTGCTGCTATACCGTTCGTCCGAGGGATTCACGGCCACTGCCGTATCACCCAGCAGGGTTTCCGGACGCGTGGTGGCGACCGTCACATGGCCGTGGCCATTGATAAACGGATAACGGATGTACCAGAGCTTGCCGGCGCGCTCTTCGTGCGCCACTTCCAGATCACTCACCGCCGTGCCGCAACGCGGACACCAGTTCACAACATAGGAGTCCCGATAGATCAGCCCTTCCTTGTAGAGACGCGAGAAGACCTCAAACACGGAGCGCGAGTAATCGGCGTCCATGGTGAAACGCTCGCGTGTCCAGTCGACGGAAGCACCCAGGCGCTCCATCTGTTTGCGAATTCTCCCACCGCTCTGCTGCTTCCATTGCCAGCAGCGTTCCAGGAACTTCTGCCGTCCCATTTCAAGCCGCCGGCGCTGCCCCTCGCGCCTCCAGGCGGCCAATGCCGAAGAGCGGCCCTCGAGTTCCGGCAGGGCCTCGCGTCCAATCTCTTGCTCCACAATCATTTGCGTAGCAATGGAAGCATGATCAGTCCCCGGAAGCCACAGCACATCTTCGCCGCGCATGCGGTGCCATCGCATCAGGATGTCAATCTCCGTGTGCTCAAGCATATGCCCAATGTGGAGCGATCCGGTCACGTTCGGCGGCGGGATCACCAGACTGAAGCGCGCACGTGCAGGATCGCCGGTCGGCCGGTAGAGTCCCTGCTCAACCCATATGCGCGCCCAATAAGGTTCAATTGACTCCGGCGAATATATTTTGGGGATATCGGTTTCCACTTCAACTCCCATCCTATGGCATCGCACTCCACCGCCCAGACACTGAAAAGCCCCGGCGCAAGCGGCGCATCATCAACAAATCACCTGATAAAGCTTCTGGTTAGTTTACTATATCGTCGGGCCGCGAACCGGTCAACGTGCGGCCACTACGTCCCCCAGTCGAAAGGCAAAGGCCACCCGCCGGCAATTGCGATGTCCTCTGTCCTTACGGCAAAGATGGCACAGAATCGCGCACGGAGAATCGCCAGAACAGGGTTCAGGCCTGGCAGTCGAATTCGGGGTCTAGTGGGGGGAAATAACAAAAAAAACAGGTAATCTTATCTATCAAAAGGGTTTAAGAACTCTTTTGAACATATGGAGCGGACCGGACTTCTTCTTGGGTGCCATGGCGGCCTTCGTGCCGCCGTCAGATTTATCAGCCGACTTTTCCTTGGCATCATTTGCTTTTTTGCCGTCAGTCGATTTGCCGGCAGGGTCGGCAGGATCAACGGACTTCCCGCTCTTCAGGGCCGACTCGTCCACCGGCTGGACAGAAATTGCATTTGCCGAACCCCCACCAGGGGAAGGGTTTTTTGCCATCATCACCGGATTATTTGACGGATTGGTAAGGATGACGGGGCCATGGCGCGTCGCACTAAGGTTGGGCGCGGCGGAAAATGTCCCCATGATTTTCTGCATGAGGCTCAGGTTCGTATTATGCGAAGCGTCGGCACGCGCCCGGGCCAGAACCGCACGGGTTGGCCGCGGAATAGGTTGATGTAAAGCAGCAAGCTGTTCTTTGGCGTCGGGAACCATCGTACTCAAAGGATAATCGGTCAGAATGCGGGCATAATAAGGAACCGCTTCCTTCGGCTTCTTCAATCGCTCGTAAGTCTGCGCCAGATACCAGCACGCCTTGCCTGCCTCGCTGAACGAGGGATAATTGTTGACGATTTCCAAAAACCGGGATTCAGCCGCCGGATTAGCGTGCTTTTCATAATAGAAGCGCGCAACCTCAAATTCACCATGAGCCAGCGCTTCCTGGACCTCCCGCAACCGGGCCTTGGCACGGGGCATCAAGTCACTGTCGGAATATTTCAGCAGAAATTCTTTAAACTCCGCCTGGGCCAACCGAATCTGCGTCAGGTCGCGGTCAGGCTTCCCCATCATGCGAAAGTGCGACATGGCCACGCGGTACTGGGCCATGGGAGCTTCAGGAGCCGTAGGGAAGAAGGTCTGGAAATCTTTGTATTCAGCCTCAGCCTCGGTGAGGCCGGCGGTCCCGCCCTGCTCGTAATAGGAATCCGCAATGGCCAGCTTGGCCTTCGCCAGATATTCGCTGTCCGGGTACGTATTGAGCAGCGCCTGCAGCGTCAGCCGCCCAACGTCATAGCGGCCATGGTCAATGGCGTCAATAGACTTCTGATAGAGAACCTTATCAGGCTGCTGGCCGGTTGGTAGCAGGTTGTCCGTGGCGCCCCTGTGTACGAACAAGACGCAGCCGGGCAAGATCATGACACCTGCAATCAGGAGGAACAACAGCGCAGGCCCGGACCTCCGGGCGCATGCCACCGCCCTTTGGATCCCGCCCCGCGATCTTTGCCTTAACCGGTCTGTCATGATTTCTTTACGAAAGCCCATCGCCTTCCCATGGAGGTACCGGCATCCTTTTTGCGCACGAAAGAAGCACCCTTACGGCCCAAGCTAATGGACCTGGGGCCCCATCTCCTGCCCGGCGGCTGTGGACTTGCCGCTCAGAGTCCGCGCCAGCACACAAAGGGCTTCCCCACCCTCTTTCTTATCAAAGATGGCTGGACCCACCACAAGGATGTCCGTACCCGCAGGAAACAATTTCTTCGCCTCGCCGGTCCCGATGTGCCCTTCCGCTGCAATGGCAAAATTCAATCCACGGGTCTCGCGCTCTTTTGCAAGAACGGCCACTCGATGAAGGGAACGCGGCAACATGGCGCCTGCTCCAATCTCAAGCAGCACGAAGTCAAGATCTTCCAGCACTTCGAAACAAGCGCCCACCGGCGTAGCCACATCCACTGCCAGACCCACCTTTATCCCCTGACTTCGCGCGGAGTCGATAGCCAGAGTTACGTTCTGCGTTGCCTCAAGGTGGAATGCAAGAGAGTCTGCGCCAGCTTTAGCAAAATCTTCGATATAGCGCTCGGGGCGCTCAACCAGAAGGTGAACGTCCACCTTCAGACGGGTCGCTTTGCAAATGCTCTTCACCACCGGCTGCCCGACGGAAATCCCCGGCCGAAAATGCCCGTCCACAACATCGATATGGACGGCCGAAACTCCCAGTGCCTCGACGGTTTCCAGAGATTCCCCCAGCCGGGCGAAGTCTCCTGCAAGCAGTGAAGGTACAATCGAGGACATAAACCATCGTGCGGCGGCGGGCTCAGACGACCCCATCCCGCTCAGCTTTCAGGCTAACACACTTCTTCCTGCCGTGAAAGGCTTGCGGCACTCATTGGAACATGGGAATCCTGCTCCGAACGGTCAAAGCATGTGCGGCCGGGAAAAAGACTTCAGATTTCATTCCAGCGATGTTGACGGCACCGAACCAGTGATGAACAACGGGCTGCCTTCGTGGGCGGGCTGGGGCTTTACATCCCTCACGCCGCTCACAGACGCGGCAAGCATGTCCGCAACAAGCCTGCCGGCGCAGGGGGTTCCCGTATGCCGGAGCGGATGACCGGCATCCGTTGCTATGCGTCAGTCCGGCGGCCGAGCGAATAGAGAAGGTGCGTGCGGAGAACTCTCATGAACTCTTCCGGAGGGACAGGCATTTCAAGATAATCGACTGCGCCCAGCTGCATGGCCTCCAGGTAATTCTCCATGTCTGCGTTCCGGGCCAGCACCAGGACGGGAATACTTCTGTCGATTTCCAGTGCCCGCATCACGATGTCTTTACCTTCAAAAGACATGCTGCCCTGCCCCACGGTCACAAGGTCAAACGCCTCGTTCTGCAACATCGCCAGGCCCTCTCCATAGGAATCGCAAGCCAGCACCTCGTAACCCAGGAGGCGGAGGAGTTCGCTGTGGTGGTCAAGGCTCGCAGGATCGTTAATGACCATCAGAACCCGGGGCCCAGGTTGAACAAGGTTTTCCGTTCCAAGGGCGCCCACCTCTGTGATCTTCATCTTTCCTCCTGTTTTTTTCTGAACCTCTTCGTTCTCCGTGTGCTGAGGTCCTGGC
>JBAUWE010000519.1:0-3324 GCA_049583595.1 Terriglobia bacterium | reverse complement strand
ATCTCACCAAGCTCTATGGCGAGTTCGGTTACATCAATTTTGTTGCCACCCCTGACCCCGAACCGAATCGCAAAAGGCGTGAGGTGAACCTGACCCTGGACTTTGACGAAGGCCATCAGTTCACTGTTCATAGAATTGAGTTTTCAGGCAACACGAAAACCCGGGACAAGGTGGTTCGGCGCGAGCTGCTGGTGAACGAAGGGGCGATGTTCAATACGCATTACTGGGACCTGAGCATCCTGCGCGTGAATCAGCTCGGCTTTTTCCAGGAGATCAAGAAAGAAGATTACAAGATCAACCAGAATGCCAAGAATCATACGGTTGATATTGACCTGAAGGTTCGCGAGAAGGGACGGAATTCCATCGGGTTTTCGGGAGGCATCAGCGGTCTTGCCGGCAATTTCTTCGGGTTCAACTATTCCACCAACAACTTTATGGGGCTGGGTGAAACCTTGAGCGTCGGGGTCCAGACCGGACAATACATGAAGCTCTACACCTTTGGGTTCACAGAACCCTATGTGGCCGACCGCCCGATTACGACCGGTTTCACTATCTTCAAGAGCGATGTCAACTTCAACCAGCTTCAGCAGACCAGCATTTTCTCCGGCGTCAGCCAGACTAGCCTGGCCTCAGCCTATGGGGCTACTTCGTTTCAGAATTTTGCCCAGAATTCCACCGGCTTCACGGCATTTCTCAGTTACCCGCTCAAACGCCATTTTGCGCGCCTGGGCCTGACTTACAGTTTTTCAACCAGCAGCCTGCAGACCTTCAGCCTGGCCTCCCAGCAGTACTTTAAGGCCTTGAACTTCCAGAACATCACACAGGGTCCCAACTCCCTTTCGGGCATCCGCACCAGCTCCGTCATGCCCACCTATAACTACAACACGGTGGGTCCGAATTACCTGGAGCCCCATTACGGGAAATCAATCTATGCCGCGTTGCAGTTTGCGGGCAGCGTGCTAGGGGGCAATGTCAACTCGATCACGCCGACGGTGGATTTCAAGTATTACCACCCCATCAATCACAACCGCAACACGCTGGCCTTCCATGCTTTGGTGACGACGATCAGCGGATACGGCGGCAAGGTTCCACCTCCGTTCGCACGGTTTTATATGGGCGGCGAAAACGACCTCCGCGGCTTCGATATTTACTCGGTCAGCCCGATTGCCTTCTTCCCTACGGTGGCCTCCGTCTGCAATCGTGACGTGGCCGGGAACTCCATTCCCGCTCTCAACTCCGCCGGACAACCCACCGGGGGTTGCGGTTCGTATACCCGGTTCCCGACAAATACGGTGACGTTCCCCGGAGGCGACACAGAGTGGGTGACCAATTTTGAGTACCGGATTCCGATTGTCGGTCCCGTGGCCGTGGCGCCCTTCATTGACGCAGGGATGGACTTCATTTGGCACCAGAGTGAATTGAATTTAAAGGCCAACGCGCTGAGCAGTATTACGACGGAATTCCCGTTCTTTAATCCTCCCAGCCGGCTCCAGC
Organism: Terriglobia bacterium; assembly: GCA_049583595.1. GTDB lineage: Bacteria > Acidobacteriota > Terriglobia > UBA7540 > UBA7540 > SCRD01. The sequence goes on along the minus strand of JBAUWE010000519.1, from coordinate 1,830 downwards.
TGGCCGCGGGGACGAATTACCAGCCGAGAAGTTCCGCTGGGATTGAGTTGCAGGTTATCGTGCCGCACTTTAATATTCCGTTCCGTCTTTACTATGGTTATAACTGGCTGCGACTGAACAAAGTGATTACGCCGCCGCAGGATTCTGCACAGGTGCAGACGCTCTTCCCCAATACTCCCACGTACCTCGGCGCCTTGCCCTATTTCCAGAGCTTCCGGTACGAAGAGCGAAAGACCCGGCTTGGATTCACGGTGTCAAGAACTTTTTAGCTTGACAGTTGTTCAGGGGCTGGTGGCAAGATAACATCCAGTTTTCAATGATGGCAAAGGAGTCAGGAAGAATGAGAAATCGTGTTTGGGTAATGATGCTTACGATAGGCCTCATGGTATGTCCGATGTACCTGGGGGCGCAAAGCGCGCCGACGACTGGAGAGAAGATTGGCGTCGTTGACATCCAGCAGGCCATTTTGGGCACTGCTGAGGGGAAAGTGGCAATCCAGAATCTCCAGAAGAAATACCAGCCGCGTGAAACGGAAATCAACCAGCGGCAGCAGGACGTCCAGCAGTTGCAGCAACAGCTGCAGAAGCAGATGACAACGCTGAGCGCGGAAGAACAGCGCCGGATGCAGCATGATGTCCAGGAAAAGCAGACGGTCCTCCAGCGTCTGGAGCAGGACGCGCAATCGTCTTTCCAGTATGACCGTGACACGGTGATGCGGGAACTCGGGCAAAAGATGGTGAAAGTGATCGACCAGTATGCCTCGGGGCACGGATTCTCTCTGGTGATCGACGGCAGTCAGGTGCCTGTCTATTATGCGGCGAAGGGTGTTGACATTACTCCCGAGATTATCAAGCTGTATGACAGCTCGCATCCGGTGCAGCCGGCAGCAGCGTCCTCAGGCAGCGCGGGGTCCGGGGCAGCGGCTAAGCCTCCAGCCACGCCCAAGCCCTGAGGCCGAACAGCAGGGTTTTGTTGCCGGCCTGATGTGGCTTTGCATGCGCCGAGGAGACCGGCAAACAAAAGAGTATCAACCCCTGTCCTCATCCAGTTCCTCATGTGGGAATTCGATGCGGGCAGGGGTTTTTAATTTTACGCCGGGCGATATCCAATAGAAGACGGCCTTTCCGTGGACGGCCTGAAGAGGGTCCTGCCACGCGACGAACCTAGCCGGAATCTTCCGACCGAAAGCCCGCCTCGGATGCTGTACGGACCTGGCAGAAACAAAAACGGGGACCAGACAATGTTTTGTCTGGTCCCCGCGGCGTTTGGAGTGGGACCGGGTTAGTGCGCCTTCAACCCCACTGAAACGGTATGGGATGTTCCCGTGGTATTGGTTCCGGTAATCGTCAGTGTGGAATTCCCTGACGCGCTTGGGGGAACCACCACCGACAGGGTTGTGCTGCCCGAGCCTGTCACCGAAGACGGGCTGAACGTTGCGCTCCAACCGCCCGGCGCCCCGGACAACTGGAAGCCCACCGTCGGGGTTGATCCGCTCGCGGGCGTTACGCTGATTGTGTAGGTCGCCGTGCCACCGTTCCGCAAGGTCACGTTCCCCGGCGAGGCTGAGAGCGAGAAGTCACCGCCGGCCGCCGTTCCCACCACCAGCGTCACCGTCGTTGAGTGCGTCACGCTGGTGCTGGTACCGGTAATCGTGATGGGGTAAGTTCCCGTCGGTGTTGAAGGGCTGGTTGTGATGGTCAGCGTGGAGGTGCCGGACCCGCTCACCGAACCAGGGCTGAAGCTGGGACTCGCACCGCTGGGCAGCCCGCTGGCGCTGAAGGCGACCGCGTCGCTGAATCCGCCCGAGGCCGTGACACTAACGCCATAAGA
>JBAUWE010000518.1:0-1834 GCA_049583595.1 Terriglobia bacterium | reverse complement strand
GCCACTAAGAATTCTTGGGCTTTCTCATTCGGATAAGCCTTCGCCCGCGTGCCGGGTTCCTGCGCCGGTGTTTTGTTAAGCGTCTGTCAAATACGCCCGGCCTGCCACGCCATATAGAAACCCCGCCTGTTCAAAACGCGTCTATCATGTTAGACCTATACAAACATGGAAAGGTTTCTTCCATTCCCGAAGCCCGTGCTGGCAGCGCTGGCCGCAGTCTTTGCCTCTGCCGTCGTGCTCTACAGTGCGCTGTGGATGTACTCCATCCGTTGGCAGAGCGGCGTCGAGCTCGGATTTGATTTCAACTATATCGGGGCCCTGCACGCCGAACACGTCAGAAGCGTGCAACCCGGCGGGCCGGCGGCAGAAGCCGGTCTTAGACCGGGAGACCGCCTCACGGCCATTAACGGGCATCCCATCGAAGACCATCACATGATTTTTGATGTGTGGTCTCGACAGAAGCCCGGGAGCGCCGTTCATCTCACAGTCATTCGTCCCGGGGAATCTTCACCTGTGGTTCTTACCGCCGTCTTCCGGGCGCGCCGGTCAGCATCCAGGGAGGCCGGGTTGACCGAACGCCTGGGCCAGGAAATTCTGCAGACTTACCCTCTCGTCTTCCTCATTGTCGGCCTGCCGGTGCTCTTTCTGCGGCTGGAAGACCGCAACGCCTGGCTGCTGGCTTTGATGTTCGGATGCTTCACCGCCGCGCCACCGTTCCCCAATCTGTTTGCAGGCCTGGATCCACCCCTGCGCCTGTTTGCCACCTCCTATCGCGCCCTCTTCGGCACTTTGCTGGGTGCAGTCTTTTACTGCTTTTTCGCCTTGTTCCCTGCCCGGTCGTTTCTGGACCGCCGCCTTCCATGGCTGAAGTGGCTGGGCCTGGCCATCGGCATTACATTTGCTTTACCGGGGTTGCAGATCGGCACGTCACGCGCGCCCGCTGTGGTGGAAAATCTGATCGGCCGCCACTCTTCACACATTGTCCGCCTGTTTTACAACTATGGGTTCACGGGTCTGGGGCTGGTCGCTTTGGTTGGGAACGCTTTCACAGCTCCCACCCCGGAGGCCCGGCGCAAAATTCGTGTCATCCTATGGGGGACGCTGGTGGGAGTGGTCCCCATCGCAGTGCAGACCGCCCTCGGTGATTTCTTTCACATGCATCCGCCCCTTGCACTGGGAATCTCCGTAGTGCTGCTGCTCTTCCTCTTTCCTCTCTCCTTCGCCTACGCGGTCCTCAAGCACCGCGTGCTTGAAGTTCCGGTCCTGCTGCGGCGCGGCGCGCGTTACCTGCTGGTCCTCCGTGGCTTTACGATTCTGCTGGCCCTTGTCAGCATCGGATTCACAATGGTCTTTGCCCTGTTCCTGGCTCCCTACCTGGAACTTCTCGCTGTGGGAGGCATTCCGGGCGGCATCGCCCTGGGAGCAGGATTTGGTACTGTTTTACTGTGGGCTGGAATGGTGGTCCACAAGCGCGTGGGAGAAAAGATCGACAAGGCTTTCTTCCGCAATGCCTATGACGCTCGAATGGTTCTGGAGAAGCTGGTAGAAATTTCCCGAACGGCGACCGACAGGGGCAAGTTGTCAGATCTGTTGAAGGGCCATCTGGAACAGGCGCTGAGACCCAGTTCGCTGGCGGTTTATCTGGAAACGGCCAGCCATCAACTTTCCGCAATGGGCGCTGCAGTCCCAGCTTCCCTCTCCGTCATTTCAACCGACGATCCGACGCTGGCTGAAGCCGGCAAGCGCGCCCGGCCCTGGGACATCATGAACGAGGAGGAAGAAAACCTCCCCCAGCCTTTTCTGCTGGCACCCCTCCACCCCGATTGCCTTGTGC
>JBAUWE010000517.1:0-12510 GCA_049583595.1 Terriglobia bacterium | reverse complement strand
GTTCCGAGCACGTCTTTGAACACCTTGCCGCGCCCGAGCGCGTTCTGGCGGAATGCTTCAGGGTGCTGAAGCCAGGAGGGAATCTGGTGGTGAGCGGACCCAACGGGAGGTCCTACATCGCGTTGGCGGCCCGTGTAACTGCTTTGGATTTCCACGACACGATCCGTCACCTTAACCATGGCGGAACCGAAAAAATCTCTGAGGGTTTCCGCACCTTTTACCGCTTTAGCACGCCTCGAACCATCCGCCGCCTGGCCCGCCAGTCAGGCTTTGAGGTGAGGGCGGTGGAACGGTTCGTGGGTGAACCGTGTTACACAACCTTCCTGCCGCTCCTCCACCTGCTGTTCATCGGGTTCCATTTGCTCCTTGAAAAGTTATCTCCTTTGCTGGGTTTTCACATCACGGCCGTAGCGGTGCTGCGGAAGCCGCTCCGCCATCGCACCGCCGCGGTTCCGCGCCCTCCGGCGGAACAAATCCAATTGGGAGTCGCCGGCCGCTGAAATGAAAATCGTCATTAACGCAGCTTCGGCAAAGATGGGTGGAGCGGTGAGCTACATTGCCAGCCTCGTGCGGCAGTTGTCCGCCGCGGATGACGGGGCTGAGTTCCTGGTCTTCCTGCCGGCGGAAACCGCGGCGAAGGTGGATGGGCTTGCGGGGCACGTCCGGGTGTTATCCACTGGAATCGGCCACGCCGGCGCGCTGAGACGATTGTGGTGGGAGCAGGTGACGCTACGGCGTTTCCTGAAGAGGGAAAAGGTCGACGCGCTTTATTCCACCGCGAACTTTGCCATGTTTTTCTGTCCCGTGCGGCAGATTCTGCTGGTGCGGAATGCGCTCTATTTTTCCAAAGTCTGCCGGGAGATGTTCCTGCCGAAGCACCGGCTGGGATACCGGCTGGCGTTTGCGCTGCGGCGATGTCTGATCGTCCGGAGCGCCAGGGCTGCAGACGTGGTGATGGCTCCCACGAGGTCGATGCTGAACGAGCTGCGGGGCTCGGTGGAGTTGAAGACGACCGTGGTGAATCCGTACGGCGTTGCGGCGCCGAAGTTGCCCGGAAAAATGCGGGATGAGGCCGCGCGGCGCGCCGAGGGAGCGGGGAACCGGGCTGTCCGGCTGCTCTACGTTTCGCTCTACAGCGAACACAAAAACCTCAGCACGCTGCTGAAGGCGCTGGAGATTCTGAACGCCGGCCCTGGCCCAAAATTCAAATTGACCACCACCGCCGATCCCGCCTGGCCCGGCGCCGCGTGGACTGTGACCCACCGGGAAGATATCCGCCTGGCCCGCCGGCCCGGCATCGCCGAGTGGGTGGAATTTGCCGGCCCTTTAAGCGCCGAAGATGTCGCGGACCTTTACGGGGCCGTTGACATCTTTGTGTTCCCGTCGCTGGCGGAGTCGTTTGGGTTTCCCATGGCCGAGGCGATGTCATACGGGCTGCCGATTGTGGCCGCGGACACGCCGGTGAACCGCGAAGTTTGCGGGCGGGCAGCGGTCTATTTCGACCCGCTCAGCGCCGAAGATCTGGCCGGCCGGCTGCAGAGCCTGGCCGCGGACAACGCCCTCTGCCGGCGGCTTGGAGCCAGGGGGCGCGAGGAAGCAGCCGCCAGGTTCTGCTGGAAGGCGCACGCCCGGCAAATCCTGGAAGCGGCGGGCCGCCCCCAGCCGGACACCTTGCGAGGCTACAATGGCGCGGCTTCTGCGGCGGGCGTGAATCCGCCGAAAGAGCCCGTCAGCGTGCTGGTGCTGACCCGCAACGAGGAAGCCAACATCGCCGCCTGCCTCGAAAGCGTGGGCTGGGCGGGCGAAGTGTTTGTGGTGGACTCATTCAGCACCGACCGCACCGTTGTGATTGCCGAACGCCTGGGGGCGAAGGTGTGCGTCCACCGATTCCGGGGGTACGCCGCGCAGCGCAACTGGGCGCTCGAACACCTGCCGTTTTCGAATGACTGGGTCCTGATGCTCGACGCCGACGAGCGTGTCCCCGCGGCGCTGGCCGCCGAAATCGCCCGGGTGGCGCGGGCCCCGGCTGATGACCACGCGGGATACTATCTGGCGTCCCGACACTATTTTCTGGGACGCTGGCTGAAGCACGGAGGGCTTTATCCCACCTGGATCCTGCGGCTCTTCCAGTGGCGGCACGCGCGGTTTGAAGAGCGCCCCATGAACGAGCACGCGATTCTCGATGGGCCGGCGGGTTATCTGCAGCAGCCGTTTGACCACGAGGACCGGAAACCGCTCGCAGACTGGGTGGCCAGGCACAACCGTTACGCGGGCCTGGAAGCCGAAGAGTTTCTTCAGGAGACGCTTGCCGGCGGATACGATTCGTCCATCAGCATCCGATTCCGGGGGAGCCAGGCGGAAAGGAAGCGCTGGATCAAACTGAAGATCTGGAACCGGCTGCCTCTTCTGCTGAGGCCCTTCCTGTTCTTCTTCCGGAACTATTTCCTCAAGCTTGGTTTTCTGGACGGCCGGCCTGGTCTCATTTATCACGTCCTTTGGAGCTTCTGGTACCCCTTTCTGGTCAGCGCCAGGATTCTGGAGGGCCGCTGCGTTGGAAGGCAGGCCGGGGAACATCGACCTCAGTCTCCGGAAACCCTGTCCCTTGCCGCCGCGAGCGGTGCAGCGCAGGAACAAGACGACTGGCGGGTTTCGGCGCCAGGTCCCGCCCCGACGAGCGGCCTGCGCCACACGGTTTTGTAGTGCCGGGCTTTGGCCCGGTTGGGCCATGGAACGCGGGGCCGAAAGTTGGCGCCACGGTTTCGCACGACAAATCCTGCTGTAAGGGGCTGCTATACCTGAATTATTGAGGAGGGGACGATGAAAATTCTTGCAACCGGCGGTCTGGGGACCGTAGGAAGTTTTCTGGTGGAAGAGCTGCGTGGGCGCGGGCACGAAGTCTGGGTTTGCGACCTCTACCATCATCACAACCGGCAATCCATTCGCTGCGATGTTTCTCAGTACCGGCAGTTGGAACGCCTTTTTGCCAGCCACCCTTTCGATTACGTCTATCACCTGGCGGGAGAATTCGGCCGCTGGAACGGAGAAGATTTTTATGAAAACCTCTGGAGCAGCAACGCCGTGGGAACCAAGAACATCCTGCGGATGCAGGAGAAGTACGGCTTCCGGCTCGTCTATTTTTCAAGCTCCGAAGTCTACGGCGATTGGGATGGCGTGATGAGCGAGGACGTCATGGACCGGTTTGAGGTCCGGCAGTTGAACGACTACGCCATCACCAAGTGGGTGGGCGAGATGCAGGTGCTGAACTCCGCCAGAATGTCCGGAACGGAAAGCGTTCGTGTCCGGCTGTTCAACCTTTACGGGCCGGGCGAAAAGTACAGCGACTATCGCAGTGTGAACTGCCTGTTCTGTTACCGCGCGCTGCACGATCTTCCCTACACCGTTTATCTGGACCACCACCGCAGCTCAACCTACATCACTGACGCGTCCTGCACTCTGGCCAACATCGTGGATAATTTTATTCCCGGCCAGGCTTACAATATCGGGTCCGGCGAGTACCACGATATCAAGACCGTTTCCGACATCATCCTGGAAGCCCTCGGCAAAGACGACAGCCAGGTGACCTACGAGGCCTCGGAATCCTTCACCACCCGGAACAAGAAACTCGACATGGACAAAGCCGTCCGGGACCTGGCCCATCAGCCAAAGGTGACGCTGGCGGAAGGGTTGCCGCTCACCCTGGAGTGGATGAAGCAATACTACGGCGTGAAAAGGCCCCTGAAGATGAAAATTCCTGCGCTTGTGGCATAGGGAAAACTGAGGACCCACCGTTCGGCATGAGAATCCTGATCTTCTCACAGCACTTCAGGCCGGAAACCGCCGCCACGGGCAGGCGGGCGTGTGACCTGGCGGAGAGCCTGGCGGGACGCGGACACCAGGTGACTGTCGTCACGGGCGTTCCCAACCACCCGTCCAGCCTGGGCCGGCCGTTCTGCCAGCGGGCGGCCCGCAGGGAAGTTGCCGCTGCCGGGTACCGCGTTGTGCGTGTTCCCGTCTTTCGCTCGGAGAATACCCGGACCCGCAACCGCCTGTTCACCTACGCCACCTTCGCGCTTTCGGCGGCCTGGGCCGGGTTGCGGCAGCCGCCGCCCGACGCGATCCTGGCGGTCTCTCCCTTGCCTGCGGGTCTGGCCGCTTTGCCGGCGCACTGGATGCGCGGCGCTCCGCTGGTCTTTGACCTGCAGGACATCTGGCCGGATTCCGCTCTGGCCGTGGGCGTGATGCGGCCCCGCCTGGCTCTCCGCCTGCTTCGCGGGCTGGAGCGCTTTTTCTACCGCCGCTGCGCGCTGATTGTGGGCATCACAGAAGGTTTCAGGCGCTATCTCATCCACCTGGGACTGGAGCCGACGCGGGTGGCCGTGATTCCCAACGGCGTCGACTGGGAGAGGTTCGGGGCCGTGACAGCCGGCCCGGAATCCAGGAAGTCCCACGATCCGGACAGAAAATTCGTTGTGGGATATGCGGGTAACATCGGGCTGGCGCAGGAACTTGCGACGCTTCTTGATGCCGCCGACGCGCTGCGCGAGAGGCCCGTGAAATTCCTTCTGGTCGGCGAGGGTACGGACAAGGCCCGGCTGCGGAAGCTGGCTCGCATCCAGGGACTTGGGAATGTGGAGTTCCTTGAGGGCGTGCCGCGTGAGCGCGTGGCTCCCATTCTGGCGTCGTGCGACGCGCTTCTTTTGATCCTGCGCCGCGACCCCCTTTTCGAAATCACCATTCCTTCGAAACTTTACGAATATATGGCGGCCGGGAAGCCCATCCTCTGCTCGGTGGGAGGGGAAGCCGCCGGGCTGGTAGCTTCAGCCCGCTGCGGACTTTCCGTGGAGCCTTCTGACGGGGCGGCGCTGGCCCGGACGGTGGAAAGGTTTAGAAATGACCCGGCCTTGTGCCGCGACATGGGCCGAAGGGGGAAGCGTTCGGCCCGCGCGCGCTTTTCACGGGACAGACTGATGGCTGATTACGCTGAATCCGTTGAGGACCTCATCGCCCGGCAACGAAAGCCCGCCTTCCGGTTCAATTTGCCTGCCGTAGAGTATCCTGCCTGGCGGAAACCCTGGAGGCTTATTGCGGGACACCTGTGGCGTTCTCACTGGTTTTCCGGCTGATCGGTTGGGGTAGCCTCGCCCCTATTTTTCCCAAATGCATGAACCCACGAAGATGAAGATAGGGAGCGTGGCCCGGACGTGCCCACCGCTCGTGGGAGGGGCGGGCAGCCGAACGGATCGTCCTGATTTTCCGGCGACATTTTGAAACCGGGAAGGCAGGCGATGGCCGCAGCGTGACGCAGATCCCGACACCCTGCGTTCCATCCGCCGGCACGCTTCAGGAACGGAGGCTGAAAATGGCGAGGAAAATGGCGCCTGGCTTTGCTTGGGCGATGGTGTGGCTGATGGCGCTGGCGTCAACAGCGGCAGCCGGCGGCCCCGAGGCGGTGGGTTCGCTGGTGGGGAGCCGGAACGCCACGCTGGACGGCCATGCGCCGCTGCCTCACACGGTGCTTCTGAGCGGCGACCAGGTTGCAGTGAATGACGGGCTTGCGATGGTGACGCTGGACCGCGGCAACCGAATGATCCTGGGCCGCGATTCGGAAGCCGTTTTCCTCCGTGAAGCAGATACCCTGACGGTCGGAATGGCCCGTGGCCATCTTTCGCTTTACCATCCGCGGGACGGCAGCCGATTGCGGGTGAAGGCCGGCGATGTGGTGGTGGCGTCGGCCGGGGGGCCGGGGACGCTGGGTGAACTCTCCCTGGCGAACGGCCTGCTGGTGGTGACTGCCAGGGAGGGGAGGCTGAAGGTGGAGAAAGATGGGGCCACAAGAGAAGTTGAAAGGGGTCACACGATAACGGTTTCCACCACCACCGGCCGCTCCCCGGCGCCTGCTCCGACCGGACATTCTCACCTTAAACGCGTCCTTAATCACAAGATACTTGTTGACCTTGGGATCGCTTCCGGCGCCGCTGGCGCAACCCTCGCTTCCATTGCCTTAATCCGTTCCAGCAGGCAAGTCTCGCCGGTGGCGCCCGGACCGTGAGCGGTGTCCTGGCTTTTTGATTGAAATAAACATCTTCACTTTTCATCAGGCCTGCCGGCAGAGCTGAACGCCTGGCTGGATGAACAAACGTTTATTTGCCCTCCGATGTGCCAGTATGGCAACGCCGGGGGGCATTTTTTATGTGAACCTTTTAATGTCGGGGCAGCCGAAAAAACTATGACGGGCGTGGAGACATTCAGAACAGTTTCAAAAATAAGGACTTGACTAGAGTATTTAAGATTGAGAACATTGGCTGTCTGGTAAACCCGGATTGTGCTTGGGCCAGCCGGCAAGGTTTGGCGCCAATGGTTGTTCCCGGGGCGACCGGATCAACTGAGGTGGTTGGAGGCGGCCTGCAAATCGTGGGTTGAGGGTGCTGTGCATGCCCTTTTTTATTTTGAACAGGTCCAGTGATCGCGAAATAACGGACAGGGTCCAGGCTGCGGAGGGTGCGATGACTGTGTTCAGATGCGCGCTGGGAGAATCACCGGTGGAATGCATACTTTGGCATTCCTTGAGGTCCAGTCTTAGTCTTTATCGGCTCGTCGTGCCCAGGTGAACGTTATACCTGCCCTTGTGCACGCGTGTCCTCTTCCCCTCCGCGAGACTGTCGGTCGTTGGGTGTGGACCGCCTGTTCACACCCCGCTAGACCTTCAAAGGGGAAGTGAGTGAACGCTGGCAAGACCAGAAATTCATCCGTCAAGCCCAAGGAACTTGTCCAGGAAATTGCCCGCCTGAAATCGCAGGTCCAGAGTCTCCAGCAAACCCTTGAGGCCATCCAGCACGGAAACGTGGATGCGATGGTGCTTCCGGAAAAGGACGGAGGAGCGATCTCCACGCTGCACGGCGGCCAGGAGCCCTACCGCGTGTTTGTGGAAACGATGAATGAAGGCGCCGCGATGGTTGCTGCGGACGGAACCATTGTTTACAGCAACCGCCGTTTTGCAGATATGGTGGGGATGCCTCTGGACAGGGTGATCGGGTCGTTGTTCCACCGGTTCGTTTCGGAAGAGAACTATCCTGTTTTGAAAGAGCTTCAGAAACAGAAGGGCGCCGGCGGATACCGGAGCGAATGCGAGATGAACTCCGCGGAAGGCACGGCAGTCCCGGTACAACTCTCCGTCCGGCCCATGAAGACAGACGGCGCGCAGAGGCTTTGCATAATTGCCACGGACATCACCGACCGCAAGCTTGCCGAAGAGAAACTGCTGGCCAGCGAAAAGCAATTTCAACTGATTTTCGATCAGATCCCGGCGGCAGTCTGGACGACCGACAAGGATCTCCACATCCTGTCTGCGTCGGGGGACGTTCCGGGTCACGCCTTTATTCGCTCTGAAGAGCTCATCGGCAAGACGTTGCAGGAGTTTTTTGACAATCCGGAAGAACTTTCGGCTCCCCTGATTGCCCACCTGGCTGCGCTGAAAGGTGAGCATCGCTCCTACGAGTATAATCTGGCGGGAAACATTTTTTCTGTGAACGTCCACCCGCTCCGCAACGCTTTTGATGAAATCGCCGGTGTGATCGGCGTTGCGCTGGACGTGACGGAAAACAAGCGGGCCATGGCGTCGGTCGCCAAGCTTGCCGCCATTGTTGAATCCTCGCAGGATGCGATCTACGGGTTGACCCTGAGCGGGTACATCACAAGCTGGAACCACGGAGCTGAACAGATGTTTGGCTATTTGGCCGGGGAGGTTGCGGGCCAGCACATTTCCATCATTACGCCGGAGGACAGGAAGAACGAGCCGATGGAAGCGCTGGAGAGGCTGAAGCGGGACGAAGTGGTCAGGCCTTTTGAAACCGTGCGGCAGCGCAAAGACGGAAGCCTGGTGGACGTTTCGGTGACCGTTTCGGCCGTCAAGGACCCGACGGGCCACATCACCGGCGTTGCCGCCATTGTCCACGACATCGAGGACCGCAAGCAGGTGGAAGCGGAACTGAAAGAACTCTCGGCCCGCCTGCTGAAAGTGCAAGATGAGGAACGGCGGAATATGGCCCGCGAGCTGCATGACAGCGTGATACAAGGGCTGGCTGCGGCCGTCATCAACCTCTCCTTGCTGATGGATTCTGTCCAGCTTGATCCGGAGGCCGCCAGGACCCTGGAAGAGACTTTGAAGATCACCGAAGAATCGGTCCGTGAAATTCGGACGTTTTCCTATCTGCTCCACCCGCCGCTGCTGGACGTGACCGGGTTGCAGTCGGCCTTGCGGTGGTATGTTGAAGGCTACAGCAAGCGGTCCGGAGTGCAGGTGGAACTGGATTTGCCGGAGGGGCGGGAACGATTGGGGAAGGAGACTGAACTGGCCCTGTTCCGCATTGTCCAGGAATCGCTCACCAACATTCATCGCCACTCGGGAGGCCGCCGGGCAATGATCGGCATGCGGCGGACGGAAAAAGACGTGACCCTGGTTGTTTCTGACGACGGGCATGGAATGGGTGCGGAGACTCTGGAAAAAGTAAGACGGGAAGGAGCCGTTCTGGGCGTCGGGATCGCTGGAATGAACCAGCGGCTCCAACAGCTTGGGGGACGGCTGGAAATCGCCTCAGACGGCGGCGGAACCGCTGTGACGGCTATCGTTCCAGTAGAATAGACGGATGACGAAACCCTTGAAGCTCCTGATCGCCGACGATCATGAGGTGGTCCGCCAGGGCGTGCGGACGATTGTTGAGTCTCAGGCCGAATGGACCATTGTGGCGGAAGCCTGCAACGGGGCGGACGCCGTGAGCCAGGCGCTGGAAACCCAACCGGATATTGCCCTGCTGGACATCACCATGCCAGAGTTGAATGGCCTGGAGGCGGCGAAACAGATTCTGAAACAGCTTCCGGGAACCCAGATCCTGATTTTGACCATGCATGAAAGCGACGAACTGGTGCGCGAAGTGCTTGCGGCCGGAGCGCGGGGTTATGTGCTGAAGACGGATGCCCGGCGCGACCTGGTGAATGCCGTCCGCTTCCTCAGCGAGGGCCGGCCGTTCTTTACCTCAAAGGTGGCCGAGATGGTGCTGGAAGGATTCCGGCACGGGGGGACGCCCGCCAAAGCCGAAATTGCCGTCGGGGACCGGCTGACTTCACGCGAGCGGCAGATTGTCCAGTTGCTGGCCGAGGGGAAAACCAGCAAGGAGGTCGCCACGGCGCTGGACATCAGCGTGAAAACGGCGGACACGCACCGCGCCAACCTGATGCGCAAGCTCAACCTGCACTCTCTGGCAGACATTGTCCGCTACGCCATCCGCAACAAGATGATTGAGCCCTGACCGCTCTTGGCAGATGGCGACAAGTCAACGGGATGGTTTATCAGTTTATTAGTAACCCTATCATAACTACACAACATTTCCCGGCCATCTACAGAATCCTGCCGATTTCCTTATTATTCCCTCTGCTCTAAATTGAGACTGTCCCGAAGTGGAGAGGCATCTGCGAAGACAGATGCTCGACACCAGGGGCCGAATCAGGAAAACACCCTGGGAGGGGGAAATGAGACGATACAAGAACGAAGCCGGCCAAGCTCTACTGCTCATGGCGCTTTCAATGATTGTCCTGTGTGGTTTTGCCGGACTGGGCATCGACATGGGATACCTCCGTTACATGAAAAGGCAGATGCAGGCGGCCACCGACAGCGCTGCGCTGGCCGGCGCGGCTGAGGTGGGCTATGGGGACATTACCTCCGCGGCCCAGGCCGACGCAGCAACCAACGGATTTACGAACGGGGTGAACGGGACCAGCGTCACGGTTAACAATCCGCCGACCAGCGGCCCGAACCAGGGGAACTCAGTCTATGTGGAAGTAACCCTTTCACAGCCGCAGCCGACGTTTTTCATGAAGCTGATGGGCGTTCAATCGGAGATGGTCAGCACGCGCTCGGTGGCTTATTCCGGGGTTTCCGGAGCCTGCATCTACGCGCTGAATCCCAGCCAATCCAGCGCCTTTGTGGTGAATGGGAACGCCAACCTGAGCGCCCAGTGCGGCATTCTGGACAACTCGAGCGATCCCAAGGCGGCACTGGTGACCAACGGCGGTGGGTGCCTCTCGGCAAAATATATCGGAGTGGTCGGAGCGTTCAAGACGAACTCATCCTGCCCGCCTGTCCCCACGCCGGTCAACGGCGTCGCCGCGTTCTCGGACCCGCTGGCTTATCTGGCCCCACCCACGGTGGGAGCTTGCGACCAGACGAGCACATCCATCTCCGGCGGCTCGCAAACGCTTTACCCGGGGGTTTATTGTGGCGGCATCAATATCAGCGGCGGTTCCACCGACGTAATCTTCAGTCCCGGGACTTACATCATCAACGGCGGCGGCATGAGCATCAGCGGCGGGGCCAATGTCCATGCCAACGGAGTCACGTTCTACGTCACAGCTCCGAGCGTGAGTTCTTTCAAGGGCGTTTCCATCACGGGCGGGTCGAACAGCCAACTGATCGCTCCCTCATCGGGGCAGTATGCGTCCATCCTGTTTTTCCAGGACCGATCGATACCCGTTGGCTCATCCGGCGCTGACACCAATATCGCCGGGGGCAGCGGAACGGCCATTGAAGGGACGCTCTACTTTCCCACCACGAACCTCACCTATGCCGGGAGCAGCGTGGACTCGCTTTACACCATTCTGATTGCCGACACGGTGAAAATCGCCAACACGACCGTTATTCAGGACACTTACCAGGTGCTGCCGAATGGATCATCACCCATTCACAGCGCAATTCTTTCGGAATAACCAAAAGCGGAGGGGAGACTGACAATGACGAAAAGGATCAAATTGAAATCTCGTTTTCGGAACTTCACTTTTGGCCGCCGGCTGGGACTCAGATCCGAATCCGGCCAGGCCATCATCGAAATGGCAGTCATTCTTCCGGTGGCAATTGGACTTCTGATTGGCATTGCGGAAATCGGACGGTTCGCGAATGAATCCATTATGGTGAGCCACGCCGCCCGCGCAGGGGTACAGTACGCTGCCCAGAACAGAGTGACGGCTTCGAGTGACGCTCAGATCATACAGGCTGCCCAAAATGACGCACCCAGCCTTACGAGCATGACCGTGACGCCCAGCCACTATTGCACCTGTGCGAACGGCGCCAGCTCAAACTGCCAGGGCTCAGACTGCTCGGGCAGCCGCATCATTGAGTACGTGAAGGTGAATACTCAGATTGAAATGCCCAGCATGTTTTCCTATCCCGGTTTCCCGAAATCGTTCACGGTAAAGGGAGAGAAGACCATGCGGGTGAGCCAGTAGTGGGGCAAGATGCTTGCGGGCGGTCCGTGGGAACGGGCCGATCGCAAAGAGACTGAAATCTTGACGATACGTGATAACAGGAGGGGACGATTATGAAAAGGAATGGGATCAGAAACGGTCGTGAGGCAAGGCTGAATGAAATCGGTAGTGCGGTTCTGGAATTTGGCATGGTCATCGTGATGTTTTTCATGTTCGTGTTTGGTGTGATGGACTTCGGACGGGCTCTTTACGCTTACCACTTTGTGAGCAACGCGGCCTGTGAAGCCACCCGTTACGCCATTGTGCGGGGATCGAGCAGCACACAGCCGGTGACGGCTGCTGACATTGAAAGCTACGTGAAGTCGATGGCGCCCCAGGGCATTGATCCCGACAAACTTACTGTGTCCACCACCTGGTCTCCCAATGACAGTCCGGGCAGCACCGTCCGCGTCCAGGTGAGCGACAATTTCCAGTTTATGACCCCTGCGTTGGTCACATACAAGATGACCTTGAATGATTCATCACAGATGGTTATTTCGCAATAGCGTGCTGAAAGAAGGCGGGGCCCAAGGTCCTGACGCCTTGCGGTTTGCTGGAGAGGGGAAAAGAGAATGAGAACGATGGGAAACGCTTTGAGACACTCAGCCACAAAGAAGTTTTGCAGTGTGGACAGGCGCAGGCGGGGGATTCGCGCCCTCGTGGTGGACGACTCGCCCGTCGCGGCTGGCGCCATTCGGCTGCTGCTGGAAAACCGGTTGAGTCTTGAAATCGTGGGCTATGCCGAAGATGGTGAAGAAGGTGTGGCTCAGGCTGAGGATCTGCAGCCGGACCTGATCCTGATGGATTTGCAGATGCCGAGACTTGACGGGATGAGCGCCATCCGGCTGATCCGTGGCTTCATGGAGGATGTGCGAATCATTGTGATTACGTTTATCCATGGTGACGAGGTCCGAAAGGAGTGCATAGAGATTGGTGCAGACGGGTTCGTGGTGAAAGACCGTCTGTACCAGGACCTCGTTGCTGAAATCCAGCGCATTTTCGCCGGATATTCGTTCGGGCGTGATCGACCTTTGCAGCCGCGATGAATTTGACGTTTAGATTGAAGGGCAGATGACGGGTCTGGAGTGAAGCGTTCCCGTCACTTGCTCGGGCAGATGCCGGGAGGGTTGGAACGAGAATCGCCGGTCTTGAAATCCAGGTGGTCAATTCGAGCCTGGACCCTTGCCCTGCAAGCTGATCAAAAACTAATGGGAGTAAGAC
>JBAUWE010000516.1:0-15710 GCA_049583595.1 Terriglobia bacterium | reverse complement strand
ATGCTTTTTGGATCGGGTTTTGAACAGCAAAGAGTTCCTGAACGTGCGCCTGCGATCCTTCCGCGCGGACAATCACACGGGCGGATTCGATGCGAAGCGCGGGCTCCTTGCTGGTGGATTCGTAAACCGTGACGTTGACGGCGGCATCCCCGGCGGGATCAAATTGCACCGGCGCATGGTAGTCGACACCTTCATACGTTGTTTGCAGCAGATAAAATCCGTTGGTGTCAATCTTATTGTCGTTGATGACAAAATGGCCGCTTGCATCGGTGGTCGCTTCACCCACCATGGCCATGCCGCCCCTTGGGCTGATCATTTCCACTCTCTGGCTGGCCAGCGGGTGCTGGGTGGTGCCGTTGGAGACTTGCCCCTGGATCCGTGCTGCTAGAGAAGGGATGGGAGTTCCCAACAGGACGGTGAATGCTGCTAGAACCGTCACGACCGTGGATGCAATTTTCATTTTCACTTTGAACAAAGACTCAACTCTGTAAAACGCCGCGAGAGGGCCGTAATCCTCCGGCTTAGTTCTTGCGGGTTCGCTGTGGAAGTTCTTTGCCGCAGTTCCCGCAGAATTTCACCGTCAGCGGGTTTTCGAACTCGCATTCGGGGCATACGTAGGGATCCGGGCTCTGGGACTTCCTCTGTGCGCGCCGCTCTGCAACTTGCTTCTCAATCATCAGATCGTGTTCCGTAATTTCTTCCTGTTCCTGAGAGGCCAGCATCAACTGCGCCGCTTCAGCCAGATGATTTTCCCGCAGGGACTGGTAGTCTTCTTTGGCGACCTTTCCGGCTTTGTATTCGAACTCCAGGTCCTGGAGGTTTTCATACACTACCATTCGCCGGCGTTTTAAATCCGTGAGCGGTGTCACATCAATAGGCAGGGCGCCTTCGGAGGGACCTTCTGGAGCCAGCAGGGGCGTCACCGTAAATACGGCCAGCCCGATGACCAGCAGGATTGCAATTCCCAGTTCCATCTTCTTCCTTTTGCTTATCGTCATCTGCTGCAATCAGCAGATCAATCAATGTACTTCTTCATTTCCTCTTCCACCGCGCTGCGAACGCTTTCATCCGCCGGATGCGCGGTTGACGGGCCCGCTGCCTGAACTGCCGGCCGCCGCATTCTTCGGACAATCGCCATAGCCAGTAGCAGCCCGATCAGCAGTCCAATGCCCGGCAGAACCCATGCCGTCAGATTAAATCCGTGAGCAGGCGGCGCGGCCAGCACCTTTTCCCCGAAGCGGTTTACGAGGTCCTGAAGAATGGCGGGCTCACTTTTGCCTTGCTCCAAGTCCGCACGGATGATCCCGCGCATTTCCTCTTTCTCGGCGCAATGCAACATTGGGCAATGGTTCAGAGTGGTGGCGCAACCACACAGGCAGAAAACCTTGTCCCCAATGTCCTTCTCGATCTGTGTGGGGGTTTGCGCCGCCATGGCCACGTTGACCAGAGCGAGGCTGAGGACAAGAATTTTGAGGAGCCTGCTAACGGACATGATGCGCCTCAGCAACCTCCTGCTGATTTTTGTGGAGATCGGCCATCTGCCGCTCAATCCTGCTGGGGATCAGGGCCAGAATAGTTCCTAAGAGTACGATCATGCCGCCAATCCACACCCACTGCACCAGCGGATTGATGATCACATGGATGATCGCTTTGCCTGAATCCGGATCTGTGCCTGCCATCACCACGTAAAGGTCGCGGGCCAGGTTCGTTTTCAATGCGACGTGGCTCAGCGGCTGCTGTTCCGCGAGAAAGAAGCGCCTTTGCGGTTTCATGACTCCCAGGGAGTGCCCATCTTTCGTCACACTCAACGCGACGGTTTCATACTGGTAGTTTGCCTTCTTGCCGGCATCGATGCTTTCGCAGCGGAACATATAGTCTTTGGCCTGGAGAAGATCACCCGGCCCCATCAGTCCCTGCGTTTCAAATCTGAATGCCTGCCCGGCGAACCCTACAAACATCAGAACAATGCCGAAATGGACAATGTAACCACCATACCGGCGGGTGTTCCGCATGGTCAGGTTGTAAATCGCCGAAAAGAAGTTTTCCTTGCTGGTCTTCATTCGCGTACGGGCGCCTTTGTAAAACTCGCCGACGATGCTTGCGGCAACAAAAGCGCACAGGAACAGAGACATCCATGTGTAAAGGCGATGAACGCCCACGAAAAACAGGATTCCGCCGACAATAGCAGCAAAAATCAGGGGAACAGTAAAATTACGCTTGATGCTCTGGAAAGAGGTTTTTCTCCAGGCCAGCAGCGGCCCCGCGCCCGTGAGGAAGAGCAGCAGAAGCCCGATGGGGATCATCACCTTGTTGAAGAACGGCGGTCCCACCGTAACCGTAACGTCTTGAATAGCCTTGGAGACAACTGGAAAGATGGTGCCCCACAGCACGGCCAGCACGGCGGCCAGCAGGATCCAGTTGTTAAACAGAAATCCGCTTTCGCGCGAGGCGATGGAGTCCAGCCGGTTCTCGGTTTTCAGGAAGTCCAGGCGCAGGAAAAGCACCGTCAGCGAAAACGCCGCGATGATGGCAAGAAAGACCGAAAACCACGGGCCGATATTGGACTTTGCAAAGGCGTGGACCGAGGAAATGATACCGCTGCGCGTCAGAAACGTTCCAAAAATGGACAGGAAGAAAGTCAGGATAATCAGAACCATGTTCCAGACTTTCAGCATGCCGCGCTTTTCCTGGATCATCACCGAATGCAGGAACGCTGTGCCGGCAAGCCAGGGCAACAGAGAGGCGTTTTCAACCGGATCCCACGCCCAGTAGCCGCCCCAACCGAGCACATGGTAAGCCCACTGGCCTCCCAGTACGATCCCGGTACCCAGGAACATCCAGGGCACCATGGTCCAGCGCCGCGTCACTCGGATCCAATTGTCGCCCAACTGGCGCGTCATCAAGGCCGACATGGCGAAGGCGAAGGGAATGGCCATCCCGACGTATCCGAGATAAAGCAGCGGCGGATGGATCACCATCGAATGGAACTGCAGGGATGGGTTCATCCCATTTCCATCCGGTGGGGCATACGGGGTCACCCCGGCCGCCGTCGCCAGGGAAAGTTGATTGAAGGGATTCGCCACCCAGAAAGTCAGCAGAGAGAAAAACGTTGCCACGCCCATGCAGATCGAGATGATGTAAGGCATCAACTGGCGGTTCTTCCGCCGGTTCATCAGCACGACCAGGGCGGCGTATATCGATAGCAGCCAGGTCCAGAACAGCAACGAGCCTTCCTGTCCTGACCACAGGACTGGAATCTTGTAGATCAACGGAAGCTCGCGGCTGGAGTGCGAAGCCACGTAAGCGCTGTGGAAATCATTGGTGAGGATCAGGTACTCAAGGGAGACCACCGCCAGCGTGGCCATGGCAAAAAAGCCCAGGACGGCGCGTTGTGCGCTTTTCAGCATCCGGGGGCTTCGAAGCTTTCCGGCGATGGCGCCGGTGATCATCCCATAGATTGCAAACACCAGTGCGGCGATAAGTCCAACAGCTCCGACTTGGTTCATAGCTGGTCAGATCCCCCTTATTCCGAGTCCATTATGGCTGCTTTGCCTGGGAAGTTGAACATGGCGGAAAAGAATTGTTTTCGATTTCAATGCTCATTCACCGTAGGAAGCTACTTTGGATGCTGTGTTGGCCTCCTTCGGGGCTGGAGGCACAGCTTTGTATTTGGAGGCGCATTTCGCCTGGACTTGCTGCGCGCGGAAAGTTCCGTCTGCCAGGTAATTGCCTTCGACAATCGCATTGGCGCCGCCCTTGAAGTCATCCGGCAGGGTATCCTTGCCAACGTAGGTGACGGGGATCGATTCGTTTTCCTGCGAGATGCGGAAGGTGAGAATCTGCCCGCTTCGATGAATGGAGCCCGGCATGATGATGCCGCCCACACGGACATGCTGGTGGGTGGCCTTCCCGCTGGTTAACTCCTGGACGGTGACATAGTAGGTCTTGGACTGCTGAAAGCCAGATACAGCTTCCCACCCCACTGCTGCAAGGATAATAGCGATCCCGATTCCAAATTTCAGCTTCTTGTTTTTGCTGGCCATGAGCTTCGGTGTTCCTCTCCGGCAACTTTATGCCCATTGCCTCGGCAGATGTGTATGGGCTTTTAACTCTTAATTGTGCACTTTCGCACAAATCTAGTCAATGCAATTTGCTAGGTTGCACCACGTTTCGTTGCCCGCAACCAGCGCAATTCCTTTCGATGTTGCAATCGGCGGATAGGTTTTGCCTACCGTCCCCACATTCTTTCATATTCTTCACAATCCAGACCTTGTCCGGAGATATAATCGGGTCGTTTCCATTTACGCCAATCCGCCACTCCTGCCCGGAATTGGCCTGCAGGACCCAATGCGCATGTCGTTACTACAGGAGTCAAAATGCCAAACTGGACAAGACGAGATTTTCTGAAGAGTGGAGTGGCCGCTTCAGCCGGCGCAGCCTCGCTGGGACCGGATGCAGAAAAATTTCTGGCGGAACCGCGCGCGGCGCTTGCCGGAGCCTCCGGACAGCCATCCTCCGCGGGTTCGTTGCGAGAGCGATTGTTGCTCGATTTTGGATGGCGTTTTCACCTTGGTAATGCCGCTGATCCTTCGAAGGATTTTGACTACGGCCTCGGCAGGGGTTACGAGAAGACTGGGGCCTTGTTTTCCAAGCCCTCGCGGCCGGATTTTGACGCGAGCGACTGGGAGGCCGTCGATCTTCCTCATGACTGGGCGGTGGCGTTGCCTTTCCATGAAGATGAATGGCTGACGGCCCACGGGTCCAAACCGCTTGGCAGAGATTATCCGGAGACCAGCGTCGGGTGGTACCGGCGAGTATTTGAAATTCCAGCCGATGATCTCGGCAAGCGTCTGAGCCTGGAATTTGACGGCGTTTTTCGGGACTCCATGGTGGCGCTGAATGGCAACTTCCTTGGGCGAAACTTGAGCGGCTACGCGCCCTTCTCATACGACATCACGGATCATGCCTGGTACGGCCGTAAGAATGTCCTGGTGGTCCGTGTCGACGCCACCGAGCACGAGGGCTGGTGGTATGAGGGGGCGGGAATCTACCGGCACGTCTGGCTGGTGAAGACGAATCCCGTGCACGTGCCGCAGTGGGGCACTTTTGTGACTTCTGAGGTGAAGGGAAATGCTGCGACGCTTACCATCGCGACGGAAGTCAGCAACGATCAGGAGAGCGAGGCGTCCTGTACGGTGGCCTCAAAGATTCTGGACAGCAAAGGGAATGTGGCCGCCACGCACCGTGCTCCCGCAGTTTCAATTTCAGGCTGGCGGCGGCGAAAAATCACTCAGAAGGTCAAGGTTGATAACCCCCAGCTTTGGTCCATCGAAGAGCCGAATATGTATCGCCTGGAGACAACCGTTGAGGTCAACCGGACGGCGGCGGATACCTGCGAGACCCCCTTTGGCATCAGGACCATCCGCTTTGACAAGGACAAGGGTTTCTTCCTGAACGGCAAGCCGGTGAAGATCAAGGGAACCTGCAACCATCAGGACCATGCTGGCGTGGGGATTGCGCTGCCGGACCGGCTGCAGTATTTCCGCATCGCCAAGCTGAAGGAGATGGGCTCCAATGGCCTTCGCACTTCCCACAATCCGCCCACCCCCGAACTGATGGACGCCTGCGATCGGCTGGGCATGGTGGTGCTGGACGAAACGCGCATGTTTTCATCGGTTCCGGAAGGCCTCAGCGAGTTGAGCCGGCTGGTTCGCCGCGACCGCAACCATCCCAGCGTGGTCTTCTGGTCCACCGGCAACGAGGAAGCTGAGCAGAGCACCGACCGCGGGGCCCGCATGTGCCGGACCATGAAACGCCTGGCCCGGCGGCTCGATCCCACCCGGCCCATTACCCAGGCGATGAACGGCGGCTGGGGCAAAGGGATCACCACCGTGCTGGACATCATGGGGTTTAACTACAAGCATGCGCCTGAAATCGACGGTTTCCGCCAGAAGTTCCCGAACATGCCTTGCGTCGGAACGGAAACGGCCAGCACCGTTTCCACCCGCGGGATTTATTTCAACGACCCGGGGCGTGGTTACGTTAGCTCCTACGATGTGAATTATCCGCCCTGGGCTACTACAGCCGAAGAATGGTGGCAGCTCTATGACCAGCGGGCGTGGCTTTCCGGCGGCTTTGCCTGGACCGGGTTCGACTATCGTGGGGAGCCTACGCCTTACGGCTGGCCGTGCATCAGTTCGCATTTCGGGCTCATCGACACCTGCGGCTTCTTCAAAGACCTTGCATACTACTACAAGGCGTGGTGGGGGGATCAGCCGGTGCTCCACCTTTTCCCGCACTGGAACTGGGGTGATGGTGAAGGCAAGCCGATTGACGTCTGGTGTTTCACCAATCTGGACAAGGTGGAGCTTTTCCTAAACGGCAAGAGCCTGGGAATGCGGAACGTGCAGAAGGATTCACACGCAGCCTGGAAAGTAGACTTCATGCCGGGTGCCATCGAGGCCCGGGCATACAAGGGCGGCCGGCAGGTGATGACCGCCAAAAGAGAAACCACTGGCAAGCCCGCAAGAATCGTGCTCCAGCCGGAACGGGCGAAAGTCAACGCGGACGGCGAGGACGTTTCGGTGGTTGCCGTGAGCGTGGTGGACTCGCAGGGGAGGATGGTTCCCGTGGCGAACAACCTGATTTCCTTCCAGGTTACTGGCGCCGGCAGGTTGATTGGCGTGGGCAATGGCGATCCCTCGAGCCACGAGGCCGATAAAGCCAGCCAGCGGCATGCTTTCAACGGGCTGTGCGTGGCCATCGTGCAATCAACGAAGCATGCCGGGCAGATGAGCGTCCAGGCCACATCGCCGGGTCTCGAATCCGCTACGGCCACGGTTGAGTGCGAGCAGGTCACTCCGCGCCCGGCCGTCGCATAAACGGAACCTCCTGGTAACCGCATTGAGAGGGGACACGGTTCAGCCGCTCTCTTCCGATTCCGGTTCTGCCCTTTAAGGCCTGTCAACTCGTGTCATCAGGTTTTCCCACCTTTTCAGGCGGGACCCGCACACCGGTTGGTGCAGGCGTGCACCATCCCGTATAGTCGTTTGCTCATCGGGCAATGGGTTGTCGGACCGCCGTCCTTTCCTGCTGTGGAATCCCTTATAAATCAAGGAGATGTCATCGGGCGTGGGTTTCATGGTGTTTGGCCCCACTCGTGCTAGACCAACATATGCAAGACCCTATTTTTTGAGGAGGAACCTCCGAGTATGAAAAAGATTTTGACTCTGATGGCAACGCTGGTGATTGCTGTGTCCCTGTCGATGCCGGCATTCGCACAGGAAGCACAGGATGCCCCGGCTGAAGCTGCTCCGCAGTCCGCTCCTGCCCAGAAGCAGGCGAAGAAGAAGCACGCTAAGAAAAAGAAGGCTTCAAAGAAATCGAAGAAGCAACAGAAGAAACAGGCCGATGAAGGCGCAAGCCAGTAACAACCCTGCGCCTGAGGGAATTCGAGCCCCTGCCGGGCAGCCGGCAGGGGCTTTCTTTTAGAGGGATCGAAATACGGGTGCCGCCTGCAGGCCCATGCTCTCTGCGCGTTCTTCGACCCGAGGCTGTCGTTGACACCTGCAGGGCTGCATATAAAAGGGCGAATCCGGCTTTGCTCGCCCCGATTGGGGTTTGGGGAACTTCGGCCTATTCGTCTTTGATGGCGGCTTTCACCATTTGGAGCATAGCGGGCGGAATGCTGGATGTGCTGATTCCATGGTCTTTTTCGGCATGCTCGGCAGCCAGTTTCATCAATTCTTCTTCATTATCCGCCCGGATTTCCTTGGGGCAGTTGGTGCCTAAGTCGCTACAGCGCAATACCTTTCCCATAACAGCCTCCTTGCTGTATTCTTGAATCTGAACCGACATCATAGCACATTCTGTTGCTTAACTAGTTAATTCCTTCGATCGGCTACGTATAATGGCCCGAATGGCATCTGTTTCCTTGCTTTGGGCAACATCTTCGCGGATAATAGACTCTACTTAAAAGCTAATTTGATTCTGTGGGGAGCTGTTTATGAAGGGGCGCGCGGCGGGAATAGCGGCGCTGGCGGGATTACTGATCTCGACAGCTTGTGCTCCAGGTAACGTGTACTTCCAGCGAGGGCAAAAAGCGGAACTCAGGAAAGATTGGGACACGGCCCTGATCAACTACGAAAGGGCCGTGCAGTCGAGGCCTGCAGACGCCGAGTTTCAGCTCCGGCAGACGCATGCGCGGATGGAAGCCGCGTTGTTCCATCTGAAGCAGGGGAAAGAGTTCCTGCGCCAGCAGCGGGTTTCGGCAGCGATGGGAGAGTTCCAGAAGGCAGCCAGCATTGACCCCAGTAACCAGGCCGCAAGGCAGGAGCTTGCCCGTTTGTTGTCAAATGAAGTGGCTGCCAAGCAGGCCCGGGAAAAGGGACTGAAGGAGGCCATCCAGGCCAGCCAGCAACAGCAGTCGCCTGCCGCAGCCGAGTTGAAACCCTTGCCTCAGGAGCCCTTGACTCACTTTCGCATCAGCGCCGACAGCAAGCGGGTCTACGAGACGCTTTGCAAGCTTGCCGGACTCAACGTTGCCTTCGCTTCTGACTTTCAGGCCCAGCCGGTTTCGATGGACTTGAACAATGTGACCATTAAGAACGCTTTGCACGTCCTTTCGTTGCAGACCCACACGTTCTGGAGGGTGGTGACTCCCAACACCATTCTGGTTGTTCCTGACAATCCTGCCAACCGCCGCGATTATCAGACCGAAGTACTGAAGACGGTCTATCTGGACAATTCGCTGAAACCTGCCGACCGCACGGCAATCACCACGGCGCTGAAGCAGATTCTGGGCATTCAGCGGATCATCGACAATCCGAGCGCCAACGCCATCATCATCCGAGACTCGCCTGAAAAGGTGGAGGAAGCTGTGGCCCTCATCCGCGATCTTGATCACGGCAAAGCCGAGATCATGATTGACGTTACGGTGCTGGAAGCTGACGCCGACCGGGTGAGGGAACTGGGGCTGACACCGGCGACTATTAATACTTCAACAGGGTCTATTACCAACGGATTTCAGGGAGCTGGCGTTTACAGCCCCACGAGCGCCGCCACTCTTGCAGGGCATTTCGGATTGAACGACTATGGCCTGGTTGTTCCCAGCGCCATCGCGAATGCCATTCTGAATGATTCCAGCACGAGTATCATGCAGAATCCGGAGGTTCGGGTGACCGATGGGGATACCGCCACGCTGCGCATCGGAAGCCGCATCCCATACGCCACAGGCAGCTTTGGCTTGCCGACGGCTGCGACTTCTTCGGGTTCATCAAGCTCTTATGGTTTGGTCACCAATACGCAATTTCAATTTCAAGACGTTGGCGTCAATGTGGAACTGACTCCGCACCTGTTGCCCAGTGGCGAAATCGCGATCCACGCGAAGATTGAGATTTCATCTGTGCAGCCGTCGGTCAGCATCGCCGGCGTGAATGAGCCGACGTTTGGCCAGCGGCAAATTGAACATGACATTCGATTGGAAGAAGGAGAAACGAGTGTATTGGGCGGCTTGCTTCAGACGACAGACTCCACCACGGTTTCCGGCGTGCCTGGGCTTAGCAGCATTCCCGGTCTGAAATATTTATTCAGCAATACCAAACACGAAAAGGTAAAGACGGATGTGCTGATCATGCTGACTCCACGCATCGTCCGCCTGCCGGAATCCTCCGTGGAGTCCGCAGCGGCGCAGGCTCCTGCGCAGCTTGTTACAGGACCTTCAACTCCGGCCTCCTCATCAGAGCCTGCCCGTCCTGCCTCGCCCACTACGCCCAGCCCTGCGCCTCCTTCTCCGGGAAGGCCACCGCAACGGCGATGAGACGCTTCTTTAGAAATCGGCTCAGGATACGATCCGCTGCCCGGGGTTTTACCCTGATCGAGATGATTGCCGCCATGACCATCATGCTGGTGCTCACCACCATTGCCCTTCCCATGGCCGCTGTTGTTGTCAAGCGGGAAAAGGAGACGGCCCTCAGGGAAGACCTCCGGACCATGCGGAATGCGATTGACCGCTACAAGGACTTTGCCGCCCAGGGTATGATTCCCACCCAGATGGACACCTTTGGCTATCCGCCGACATTGGAGATGCTGGTTAAAGGAGTCCCATTGAAAGGAAGCAAGGACAAGTATAAATTCCTCAGGAAGATTCCCGTTGACCCGATGACGGGCAACACCGACTGGGGGAAACGCTCCATGCAGGATGACTCTGACTCCCGAAGCTGGGGTGGCCAGGATGTTTTTGACGTGTTTTCGAAGAGCCAGGGAATTGGCATGAATGGGATCCCTTATGCGGATTGGTAGGTTGAGCAGCTTGGAGCCGGGAACTTCTGGCGGAGAGCGAGCCGGGAAGAGCGGCTTTACCCTGCTTGAGTTGATGGTGGTTCTCACGCTGATCCTGATCCTTGCGGCGATTGCCGCTCCCAGCTATCGCGTGGCCATCGTCAGGGCCCGTGAAGCGGTGCTGAATGACGACCTGTTCACCATGCGGAAGCTGATTGACCAATACACGCTGGACAAGAACCAGCCCCCCGAATCGATAGATGACCTGGTCCAGGCGGGCTACCTGCGCGGGGGATTGCCCGTCGATCCTTTTACCGGGTCCAACCAGACCTGGCAGGTTGACATTGAAGAAGTTCCTTTGAGCCCGGAACAAACCGTGGCGGGCGTGGTGGATGTCCACAGCGGGTCCAACGCGCAGTCGCTGGAGGGAACTCCGTACAGCAGCTGGTAGTCATGGGTGAATTCGTTTGCAGGATCGGGACCGGAGCCGGCCAGGTGCTTAACCAGACGCACGAAGCGTCATCTGAGGGCGAACTCCGTGCGCGGCTGGCATCGCAGGGGTACTACGTCTTTTCGGTCAGGCCCAAGTCCATCCTTTCGATGCGGGTTGGACCGCCGCGGCGCGGCAAGATCCGGGAAGATGATCTGCTGATCTTCAATCAGCAGTTTGTGACGCTTTCCAGGTCGGGCCTGCCTTTGCAGAAGTCGCTGGAAATGCTGGCCCGTCAGAGCCGGAGTGAAGGCCTCCGGGCGGCGGTGGAAGAGGTCAAAGATAGAGTCCGCGGCGGCGCCCTGCTTTCCGAAGCCTTTGAATCCGTTGGGAAGTTTCCCAAAATTTATTGCGCCACCCTTCAGGCCGGCGAGCGCAGCGGTACTCTGGACAAGGTCCTGAGCCAATACGTTACCTACCAGAAGACCGCGCGGTCATTCCGCAAGAAGTTCTTGTCTGCACTGATTTATCCGGCGTTCCTGCTGATTTTCCTTGCCGGGCTGATTGTCCTGATTGACACGTTTATCATTCCCAGGTTTTCGGAGCTTTATAACGAATTGAACGTTCCCATGCCTCCACTGACAGTGTTTGTCATCAGCCTGGGACTGGCGATCAAGCGGATGGGTGTTTTTGTGGTGATCGGGATTGTTCTGGCGATACTGGGCCTGCGGGCAGCGGGGCGGTCGCAGATGGCGCGCCTGCAATGGGACAAACTGAAGTTTCGGCTGCCCGTGGCCGGGAGACTGCTCCTCAAGTTTTCCGTGGCGGAATTTGTCCGGACGCTTTCAACGCTGTTGCAGGGCGGGCTTCCCATTGTGGTCGCGCTCCAGAGCTCGGCGGGGTCGGTTTCCAGTCCATTGCTTGCGCGCGGACTGGAGCAGGCTAGAATAGAAGTGATGGGGGGACGTCCCCTGAGCGAAAGCCTCCGCATGACGAATTTTTTTCCGCCCATGGCTCTCGACATGATTGAGGTGGGAGAAACGACGGGAGCGCTGCCGACCATGCTGGACTCGGTTGCTGAGTTTTTTGAAGAGGACGTCAATATCGACCTATCGACGCTGGTGGCTATGGTGGATCCCATCATGATTGCCTCCATTGCGCTCATCGTGCTTTTTGTGCTGGTGGCGTTTTACTTGCCGCTGTTTTCACTGGCGGCCCAGGTGCATTGATGGATGAAAATCCGCTTTCCGGAATAGTGATCGATCCCGAAGAGGAACTGGCAACGGCCCGGCTCGCCGCTGCCCGCTACTGCTTCGAGTTTGTCGATCTGCGTGATCTGCGTCCTGATCCGGACATCCTGCGGTCCATTCCTCTCGATGTGATGCTGGACTACCAGTTCCTGCCGCTTGAGGCCAGGGACGGGGAGCTTTCCATTGCGGTAGGCGATCCTTCCGACCTGGCACGCCTGGACGAGCTGGCGATGCGGCTGGACCGCCAGCTGGTGGTGAAGGTTGCGGCTCCCAGTCAGGTGAAGGAATTCCTCAGCAAGACCGATCCTTCGCAGCGCGTGCTGGACGAGGCCACCGTTGAGTTCCGCCTGGACGTTATCCGCGATGAAGAGAACGGCCCCGGCAATGAAAACCTTTCGCTCGAGCAACTGGTTGGCGAGCGCGGCGGCAGCCCGGTCATCCGGCTGGTGGATTCGATTGTTTTCGCGGGGCTGGAGCGGCGGGCCAGTGACATCCACCTGGAGAGCCGTGACAACTCGATGGTGGTCAAGTACCGCATCGACGGCGCTCTGCAGCAGGCCATGAACCCGCTCTCCTATGAATACCAGTCCAACGTGATCAGCCGCATCAAGGTGATGGCGGACCTCGACATCGCCGAGAGGCGCGTTCCGCAGGACGGCCGCTTCAGAGTCAGCTATCGTGGCCGCCCCATTGACTTCCGCGTCTCCATTATGCCTTCGATCCACGGCGAAGACGCCGTGCTCCGTATTCTCGACAAGGAATCGCTGCACGAGAAGTTTCGGCAGCTTCGGCTGGACATCCTGGGATTTTCCGACCGGGAAGTGAAACGCCTGCGGCGCTTCATCCGCGAACCTTACGGTATGGTGCTGGTCACAGGGCCGACGGGCAGCGGCAAAACCACCACGCTCTATGCGGCGCTGTCGGAAATCAAGAGCGATGAAGACAAGATCATCACCATTGAAGACCCGGTGGAATACCAGATTCGCGGCATCACGCAGATTCCCGTCAACGAAAAGAAGGGGCTCACCTTTGCCCGTGGCTTGCGGTCCATTTTGCGCCACGACCCCGACAAGATCATGGTGGGCGAAATCCGCGACAATGAGACCGCGCAGATTGCCATCCAGTCGGCCCTCACCGGCCACCTGGTGTTCACCACGGTCCACGCCAACAACGTCGTCGACGTTCTGGGCCGGTTTTTGAACATGGGCGTGGAGCCCTACAACTTTGTTTCAGCGCTCAACTGCATTCTGGCGCAACGGCTCCTCCGCATGATCTGCGAGGAGTGCAAGCGGCCGGTGACTGTCCCCCGCCAAATGTTCGAAGAGTCCCGAATCGACGCGGCCGGGTGGCAGGGCATTGTTTTCTACGAAGGCGCCGGCTGCCAGCATTGCAGCCAGACCGGGTTCCGCGGCCGGACCGCCATTGGGGAACTGCTGGCGCTTTCCGACAGGATTCGCGAGCTGATTCTGGATAAGCGCCCGTCATCGGAAATCCGCCAGGCAGCCCGCGACGAGGGTATGAAGACGCTGCGCGAAGCCGCGCTGGACAAGGTTCGCCAGGGCATCACCACCTTGAAGGAAATCAATAAGGTCACCTTTGTTGAATAAATCATCACTGGGTCGGTTATTGTCGCGTGGGAGGTCTTTCGCCGGGAAAGCCCGGACGTTCCGTGCTCCTGCAAGGCGGAAGTTTTCTCTGCCCGCGACGGTGTTTGAGTTTCAGCCGGAATATATTCTGGGCGCGCGGCTCTTCAGGTCATTCCACCGGGTGGCGAGCGTGGCGCTGGGAGAACTCGATGCCGGCGTCCTTTCTCCCTTTCTGGCGCGCCCCAATCTTTTGCGGCCCGATGACGTGGCCCGGAGGATCCGCGCGGTAGCGAAAGCTCTTGGGTCTGACAAGGGGCCCTTTGGTCTGTTGCTGCCCGACGGAGCCGTACGTGTCAGCATTCTTGACTTTGAAACGCTGCCCTCCGATCCCAAGGAGCAGGAGTCTCTGGTCCGGTGGAAGATGCGGCCGCTGCTTCCCTTCCCGGTGGAAGAAGCTCGCTTGAGTTTTGAGGTTTCGCCGAAAGAACCGGAGGGGGTCCAGGCGGTCGTCCTGTCGGTGCGGAAATCGGTGCTGGCGGAGTACGAATCTGCTCTGGAGGCGCTGAACGGTGATGTCAGCCTGGTGTTGCCGTCCAGCGCGGCGCTTCTCCCATTGTTGAAAGAAGACGCTGAGGCGGGCGAAATGCTGCTGAATATTTCGCCCACCCATTTGACGGCGGTCGTCGCCAAAGGCCGGCAGATCAAGCTTTGGCGAAACCAGTTCATGGGCGGAAAGTCTTCCGAAGAGGGTCTGGCGGCCGTTACCGAAGAGGTGGTTCGGACCCTGGCCGCCTCGCACGACCACCTGGGACTCGATGTCGGCCGGGTCTGCATCTGCGCGCGGCCGAATGTGCCCCGCAGCTGGGTCATGGAGCTTGAGCAGAAGGTTTCGCGGAATGTGGAAGATGTGTTGTCGCCCACGCTGCCCGTCAGGATGAAGCTCTCGCATGAAGAGGGGCAGATTCTGAATGAATTTGGCGCCACGGTCTCCGGGCTGGTGGCGAACGCAGTATAGATATGAAAGTTTACTTCAACCTTGCTGTTGCTCCTGACCGCCGCGAGCGATACGCGCTTGCCTGGGCCGTCCCCACGCTGGCCGTCTCGTTGGTGGTTCTGTTCTGGCTTGCCTTCACGGCCATTCATGACGTGCGGCGCTCGCACCAGGTCCAGCGGTCGCTGGCCGAGGTCCGGTCGCAGGAAGCCGCCATGAGCTCAAAGGAGACCAGGCTGCGGCAGCAGATTGACCGCCCTGAATACAAGAGCATGATTCAGAAAACCGAATTTGTGAATCAACTGATCAACCGAAGGCAGTTTTCGCTCACGGACCTCACGTTCAAGGTGAGCAAGCTGCTGCCTCCTTCCACCCGGCTCAACGGCCTGGCCCTTGCTTCGGCGTCGGCCCCCAACCCGGTCGTTCAGTTTGCCGTGATGGGAAAGGACGAAGAGTCCATCGAAACCTTTCTGAGCAAACTGGAAGGATCGAGCGACTTCAGTGACGTCATCATCAAAAGCCAGGGTTTTCGCGGAGGGGGTGGAAGCGGCCCGCAGGAGATTGCCTTGGTCTGCACGGCGAAGTATAGGGTGGGGACCCCGACGACAGGGAACTGATTGCAGGCATGAGAAGAGATCGCCGAAAGAAGATCATCCGGTTTTTTGAAGTTGCTGCCCTTGCGGTTGTGGCCCTTGACCTGGCGGTGTATTTCCTGGCCGTCCGGCCCCTGCAGGGAAAGGCCACCCGGGCTGAGGATTCTTATCATCAGGCGTCCATGCGTTTGCAACTTGAGAAGGCCCAGGTGGCCCGGCTTGAAAAGTTCCAGAAAGCCCTTCCTGCCGCGGATGACAAGCTGCAGGATTATCTCAAGGACCATGTTCCGTCGCGGCAGCGCGTCTTTTCAGACGCCGCGCGGATGGTGCGGGTGCTGACCCAGAAGTCCGGCGTGCAACTGGACAACGTCAGTTATAAACTGAATTCAGAGAAGGACGAACCGTTCGATCAGCTCGGCCTGGATGTGACCGTGGAAGGCCCTTTCGCGAATCTGTTGAAGTTTGCTCATTCGCTCGAAACGTCGGATGACCTGATCCTGGTCAGGAACTTCTCGTTTGCGGCCGGGCAGGGAAGCACGGTCAACCTGAGGGTCGGCGGCGTCCTTTATCTCACACCATGAA
>JBAUWE010000515.1:0-4871 GCA_049583595.1 Terriglobia bacterium | reverse complement strand
GCCAGGACCTGTTCGGGATTCTTGGTACGTGGTTTACGCCCGTAAATTTCGATGATGTCACAGAACTCACAGGTGAAGGGGCATCCACGCGAATACTGCACTGCCATGGCGCTATACTTCCAGAGGTTCACCAGGCTGAGGTCCGGCAGGGGCACCTGCGTCAGGTCGGGCAGTACGGGTGCTTTGTAGTGCGCCCGGGCGCCTCCGGACTCAAGGTCCTTGGCCAGAATGGAAATCAGTTCTTCGGCCTCGCCTTCCACCACGTGATCGGCGTCGGCGATGCTGGGATCCTTGGTGCTGGCGATGGGGCCGCCCACCACCGTGCGCAGGCCGCGTTCCCTGGCCCGGTCGATCACTTTCTTCATCGACGGGCCCTGCACCATCATGCCACTCAGGAAAACCACGTCCGCCCACGCAAGTTCAGAGTCTTTCACGGGCCGCACGTTCAAATCCACAGCACGCTTCTGCCAGGAAGCGGGCAGCATGGCGGCAACGGTCAACATTCCCAGCGGCGGATAGGCTGAGCGCTTGCCCGGGAAAGGGAGCGCATGCTTGAAGCTCCAAAACGTATCGGGGAATTCAGGGTAGATCATCAAAACTTTCATGCACTAATCCAATTCTCTGTGAGGAAGGATATTTGAAGCCCGATTAATAGAGTTCAGTCTACCACAGCATGTTCCGCCCCCAAACCACCAAATTTTGGCTGGAAATCTCTTCCGGCGGATCTTACTGGCATCCTCCTCACAGGGGCTTTGCCTGGCTCCTGACGGCCGGAGCAGCCGCAGCTCTCCCGGGGCACCAGGATCCGACGCCAATTCAAGGCCTGCCGCATGCCCTGGGGGCCGCTATCCATCGCCCTGTTCCGGGCTCCGTTCGAACCCCGAACACCGGAGCACCGGCAGGCGCGGATACTTGGCAAATCGAGGGTCTTCCTCAGACCGGCGGCAGAGGTAAAACGTTGATCTGCGGCTGGTTAGGACCCGCCGCACGAAGTGGCAGGAGCGGCACAATCCCACCTTCTCGTCGCCCGGTTTGGGTGCCATATCTGGAGAATCCATTACGGAATTGAGCAGTGGGAAAGCCCGCGCTTTTCGAGGTACTGCTGGTGATATTCTTCCGCCCGCCAGAAATCCTGAGCGGGAACAATCTGGGTCACGATCGGGCGGCTGAAAGCTCCGGACTTTTCAAGCTCTGCCTTGGAAGCGTGCGCAGCGGCTTCCTGCTCCGGGCTGTGGAAAAAGATCGCCGAGCGGTACTGCGTGCCCACATCCGGCCCCTGCCGGTTCAGTGTGGTGGGATTATGGTTCTGCCAGAAGACCCGCAGGAGGTCGTGGTAGGAAACCGCTGCGGGGTCGTAGTCCACCTGCACCACCTCCGCGTGGCCGGTCTTGTCCGTGCAGACGTCCTCATAAGTCGGATTCTTCAGCGTTCCGCCCATGTATCCAACCGCCGTCCCGGTCACGCCCTTCACCTGCCGGAATGCTGCTTCCACGCCCCAGAAGCATCCCGCCCCAAACGTTGCCTTTCCCATAAATCTCCCTTCAGTTGGGGACCTTTTGCCCCTAATGGTTATTCGCCGGTCCTTGCTTTTTAGTATTTATTCTTTGCTCCGGAAAAGCAAGAATGGGTTCTCTCTCCTCGACGGGTTCCGGCCTCCCGGAGATTGGCATTTGAAAGTTTCAGCCCCTGAGGCTATAATCAAGCTTTTTGAAGCAGCCTGCGAGGAGTTCCATGAAAACCGAAACACATCCGGATTATCACGAGGTGCAGGTTGTCTGCGCCTGCGGGAGTTCGTTCCAGACGCGCTCGACCTACAAGGACAAGGTGCTGCACGTAGAAATCTGTTCGAGTTGCCATCCCTTCTTCACCGGCAAGCAGAAGCTGATTGACAGCGCCGGCCGGGTGGAGCGATTTAACAGAAAGTACGCGAAGTTTCGCAAGAGTGAGCCAGAGGCCGCTCCGCCCAAGAGTGGGAAATAGAACCGGGGCCGTTCACGGCCCTTTTCCTCCTGGGTCATCCAGCAGATCCCAAAATTGAGAATCGGCAGGGCAGAGAACGCTGTTGGCCACCAACCCATCGCTCGACCCGTACATCACGCGACCCAAGGTCTACGTCCTGGGGCGGCAGTCCATTGTGTCGGAGGAACTGGACCGCTTTCTTGCTGACGAGGGCGTCCAATTCACAACGGACGCCGAAGCCGCGGCGGAAGTCCTGGCGGAAATCGCCGGCCGCACCTGCTACATGTCGTTCGGAAAAGGGCGCAAGACCAACGAAGAATACCTGGACAACATTCTCACCTCCAAGCACGGCAGCGTCCTGGAGCATGCCGTGTGGAACCTGTTGATCACCGGAGTCAGCCGCTCGCTCACGCACGAACTGGTGCGCCACCGCGCGGGCTTTGGCTATTCGCAGCTCTCTCAGCGTTATGTGGATGAAGGCGACGCGCGCTACGTGGTGCCGCCGCTCTACCAGGAAAATGAAGCCCTGCGCGCCAAGTGGCGGGAAACGATTGAACTGGTTCGCAAGGCTTACGTGGAGCTGGCAGAGGCTACCAGCCATTATGTCCAGGAAAAGCAGCCGGAGATGACCCCGCGCGACCGCCGCAAGTGGGCCCGGCAGGCCGCGCGCTCCATTCTGCCCAACGCCACCGAAACCAAGATTTTTGTGACCGGCAACGGCCGCGCCTGGCGCCACTTCCTGGAACTGCGAGGCAGCATCCACGCCGATACTGAAATCCGCCTGCTGGCCGTGGAAGTCTGCCGCGTCCTGAAGAACGAAAGCCCCAACATTTTTCACGACATCGAAATCTACGAAGAAGAGGACGGCATGCCCGCCGTCCGCGTCGGCCACTCCAAGGTGTAACCAGCCGCCGCTACTTCACTCCCACCACCATGGAATCCGGCCCCACCAGGTGTTCCACGTAGCTTTCGCTGAAGCCGACCTTTTTCATCCAGCCGCAGCAGTCGGCGCCGGTGTAGTCAAATCCTCCGGGAGTTTCGATCAGCATGTTCAGGCTCATCAGCAGCCCGAAGGCGTTCTGGCGCCGGTCGTCATCAATCAGCGCCTCATACACAATCAGCGAGCCGCCTCTGGGCAGGGCCTTCACGGCCTTCGAGAGCAGCATCATCTTTTCTTCCAGGTTCCAGTCGTGCAGGATGTGTCCCATCACGATCACGTCGGCTTCCGGCAGCGGGTCTTCAAAGAAGTTGCCGGCCTCGAAACTCAGGCGTTTTTGCAGGCCGAAGGAATGCACATAATCCTCGAAAATCGGCTGCACGATGGGCAGGTCAAACCCTTTGCCGGTGACGTGCTCATGAGCCAGCACCACCTGTGTGGGCAGTCCGCCCTGCGCCGTGCCGACGTCAACAAAGGTCTGGTACTTGTTCCATGGGAACTTGCGGGCGATGGCAATGGCCGGTGGCAGGCTGATTCCGGTCATGGCGCTGAGAAACGTCCGCAGGCGCTGAGGGTCGGAATAGAGCGTATTGAAACCGTCGTCGGTGCCCTTGGCCTCGTTCTGATGTTTGCCGGTCCGCAATCCTTCCGTCAGCGATCCCCATTGCGGGTAGAGGCGGGAATTGGCCATTTCCAGCACTCCACCGATATAGCTGGGCTTGTTCTTGTCCAGAAAGATGTTGGACTCGTGTGTGTTGGAATAATGCCCGGCGTGCCGGTTCAGCATGCCCAACGCCACCAGCGCGTCGAAAAAGTCCCGCGAACCGCGGGGATGGACTCCCGCCGCCCGGGCGAGTTCTTCGCAGCTCATGGGACCCTGGGCAAGATGCGTGAAGATACCGAGTTCAACCGAACTCAGCAGTGTTTTAGATCCCCAGAAACCCAATCCGATTTGAATGATTTTTTCCGGCGTCACAGCCGCATGCGGTTCCCCAACGGGAGTGTTTTGCCCTAAAGTGGTACTCATGATTTGCCCCCAACAGAATGATGTCCTGCCCCAAACAGGAATGATGAAAAAATCATACCCGAGGCAAAGTGTTTCGTCCACAGGCTCTGCAGGGTCGCCGCCTGTAAATGATGTGTTGTTAGGTGGGCTTGTTGTTAGCGCGCACCGGTAAAAAGGCGAGGATCGTGTCCCTTTTTGCTTCCCAAAGGCCCTTTTCATTGCGCTTGATGAGGTTCATTTTCTGCAACTCTTTAACGTCCCGCAGAAGCGTTCGATACGTCCTGTCTTTATAATCAACCGCCACCCTGGCTGAAACTGTCGTCAGCTTGTTAAATGGAACAGGGCCTTCAGAATTGGACAAGTCCAAGGCCAGCCTCTTGCGCCGATCATGCGGAAAACCTTTAAGCCCGTGGAACATCTTATGAACGTGGTTAATCCACGCAATCTCCAATTGCTGGTCTCTCACCATGGCAATTTGGTCTCGCAGCTCGTCTCGGAATCCCTGGATAGCATACGAAAGAAATTCGATGAGATCAGTCCTGGCTATATCCAAGTGCCGATAATACCTGGCCCTTGTTTTGTTGTAGTGATTACTGAGAAGCTGGGCTGCCGGTGAAGGGACTCCGGAGGAAAGGAGAATCTGCACTTCCAGCAGGCGCGCTGTCCGCCCATTTCCGTCGCCGAACGGATGTATCCAGGCAATGTAGATGTGGGCCAGGATGGCTTTCAGGATGGCGAACATGATTTCAGTCCCAGGCTTGCCAACGAAGTCGGAGCCCTTCAGCCATTCAGCCAGTCTCTCCAGCAGAAATTCACAATCCCTCGCGGGCGCCCCGCGATACCTGCCGGCGCCAACACTGTAAGAACGAATTTCGCCAGGAATGGCTTCGGGATCGGCAAGCTTCAATCCGTCTAAGACGATCTTGTTTAGTTGCTTTATTCTTTCGACATCAATGGGAGGCTGGGTCC
>JBAUWE010000514.1:0-9480 GCA_049583595.1 Terriglobia bacterium | reverse complement strand
GACAAACGGAAGATGAGTTTCGCTTCCGTGGACCACGGTTAGATTTGAAGGAAGCGAGGGTATGAAGATGTCAAGCCAAGGCGATTTTCTGGGACGAATTCGGGACAACTGGCAGCAGCGGGCTGGCGAACGCACGACGTTGAGGACTGAGCTGCGCGTGATTCCGCGGTGGCTGAATAGGGTGCTTCTGGGTCTGTACCTTGCTGCCGTGGCCGTTGTGGTCTGTCTGGGACTCGTTGCCCCTGGTGTTTTGCCTGTCCTCGTGGGAATGCCGGCGGCACTCAAGGTTCTCGCAATGGTCGGCATTGTAACAGGGGTTGCACTTGTGCTCAGTGTCTTCGTTCTGTTCTATGGTTACATTTGGGCAGACGCAAAACGACGCGGCATGAGCCCCGTGCTCTGGCTGCTGGTCTCGCTTCTCGTGCCATACCTCATCGGAGCGATCCTGTACTTCGTAGTACGAGAGCCGCTACCCATGAACTGCCCGCACTGTGGCCGCGCAGTGAATCCTCACTTCAACTTTTGTCCGGGTTGCCAGTTCAACCTGCGCCCCAACTGCCCCCAGTGCCGTCGCGTGGTTCGGGCCGGAGATCACTTCTGCCCGCAGTGCGGCGCCAGCCTGCAAACGGAAGCATCAGTACAGGCGGGCGCACCAGGGGCATAGCAGCTTGTCTTTGGCACAAATGGATTGGCTGCTTTACGCCAGGGAGAAAGGGCACGAGTTTACCCGTGTCGTAGCCGCAAGCAAGACAAGTACGGCTTCAGCCGCTGGGTTTTTCGGCGAAACCACAAGAAGGCTTTCAGGGGCTGAAGCCCTTGGGTTTGGCCGCGAGGGCCGGTTCGGCACGACTGAAGTCGTGCCCTTTCGCAAAAGTCACAATCACCGCTTGAGCCAGCGGACGAGGTTTTCGAAGAGGCGCAGACCATCCTGGGAATAGTGGGCCGGGAGCGAGGCCCGTTCGGGGTGTGGCATCAGGCCGAGGACAAGGCCGCTTGAATCGGTGACGCCGGCGATGGCGTTGGGTGAACCGTTGGGGTTGTCGGGATATTCGGTGGCGGGCTTGCCCTGATCATCGGTATATTGGAACGCCACGCGCGGGCGCGCGATAGCATCCTCAGAAATCATGGCGCGGCCTTCGGCGTGGGCGCTGGGCATTCGAAGCACCTGCCCTGCCAGACCCTCCGTCCACATCGACTTCTCGCTTGAAACCAGCAGGCGAACTTTGCGGTCTTCAAAATGCGAGGACTGATTTTCAAGCATGACCATGCCGCGCATGCCTGGACACCGCGCCGGCAGGATGCCCGCTTCGGTCAGCACCTGGAAGCCGTTGCAGATACCGAGAACCGGCCGCTGGGCCTCCAGAAAAGCCGCCAGTTGTTCGCGCAGCCGCGCTACGATCAGAGTGGCAAAAATGCGTCCTGCGCCAAGGTGGTCGCCATACGAAAAGCCGCCGGGAAAGACCGCCGCTGCGTAGTTTTCCAGCCTGTCATGGCCGGCCAGCAATTCGTGCAGATGAAGGAGTGCTGCCCTGCCGCCGGCACGCTCAATGGCAGCCGCCGTTTCCTCGTGGCAGTTGGTGCCGGGTGCGTAGAGGATCGCGATCTTCGCCACGGTTACTCTACTACCTCCCGAAAAGGTTTGCTCCAGGCATCGGCGAGATCTGCCACGCTCTGCTGCCACAGGGCCTTGCCGCCCTCGGCAAGAGTGATTTTCGGCTCGGCGATGACTTCACCGATTGTCTGGTGCGGAACGGTCAGCTTTGACAGCCCCTTCTCAACCTCGGGCGAGACCTCCAATAGCACGGTGCCCACAAATTCTCCAAAAAGCAGTTCGTCCTTGCGTGTCCCTGATTCCGCGTTCCACTCGATGCGCGCGCCAAGTTCCGATCCGAACGCGGCTTCAAACAGGCGAAGCAGCAAACCGCCTTCGGCGATGGCGGAGCCGGAAACGTAGCGCCCTTCAGCATGCAGCGCGAGTACTGCATCCCACACCACACGAACCGCCGAGGCCGTGCCGGGGTCGAACAGCCGGCCGCCGCGCTGGCTGTGCGTATCAGCATAAACGCTGCCGCCGAGCCCGCCGGGGCCGGCCGGACCAACCAGGACAAGCTTGTTTCCCGCGCGTTTGAACTCCTTCGTCACAACCTTCTTCACATCGGGAACCCGGCCCATCAGCGACACAGCCAGCGTCATGGGAACGTCAATCTTCCGCCCGGCGGATTCAAAAGATCCGGAGCTGGAATCCTTGCCTGAGATGAACGGGATTCCCGTCTCGACGGAGAGATCGGCGATGGCGTCCACCATCTGCGAGAGTTCCCAGGCCGTTTGAGGAGTGACGCGTGGGGTATAAAAGTTGTCGCAGAGAACGGCTTCCTGATAGCGGGCTCCGGCCACAACGGCTTTGGTGACAGCTTCGATCATCATCAGGCGCGACATGGCTGCCGGATCAATTTCTCCGTAAAAGGGATTCAAGGCCAACGTGGAGACCATGCCGTAGGGCTTGCCACGCAGCGGCGCGGAAACGTAAAGGTTCGTCGGCATGCGGTGGTTGCGGCCGCCATAAGGACCGATGGCCGTTCGGCCCTGCACGGTGGTGTCAAACCGAACACCGGCCGCGCTCTGGTCACAGCAGTGGTAATGCGAGACCACGCTTTCCGCGGCCATCTGCCATTCGGATTGCGTTTGCGGCTCGGGGATCGAAAGCGGCTGGAGCGATCGCTGGTGCTCGACAACGGCCGTGGGCTCGATGGGGCAGCCCTTCCAGAGAAACTCCATGTCAAGATCGACGACTTGCTGCCCGTGCCATGCGGCCTGCAACTTCCCGGTCCCGGTAAAGCGCCCGAACTCGATGTGGGCCACGTCATAGCGGTCAAGAATCTCCCGCGCTTCATCCAGCTTTTCGAGCGGCACCACCACGAGCATCCGTTCCTGCGATTCGGAAAGCAGAATCTCCCACGCGGTGAGGCTGGCGTCTTTCAGGCGCACACGATCAAGATAAAGTTCCACGCCGCTCTCGCCACCGATTTCTCCCGCCGCCGATGAGATACCGCCCGCGCCCAGGTCGGTGAGGGCGCGAATGCATCCGGCATCGCGCAGAACGGGGATGGCGGAGGTAAAACGCCGCTCGGTGATGGGATGGCCGATCTGGACGGCCGCAAATTCCTTCTCCAGCGTCGCGCCGGTCATGCCGGTGGAACTGGCCGTCGCCCCATGGATCCCGTCCCGGCCGGTTTCGCCGCCGATCAGCAGGGCGATGTCTCCCGGCTGGGGCGAATCCTTCAGCGCGTCCTTTGCCGGGATCAAACCGATAGAATGGCCCAGAGCAAAGCACTTGGCGTAACCCGGATGGATGCGATAGACCGGGTGCATCATGGGAATGCCCATGGGGTTCACGTAGTAGGACGTTGCGCGGATAGATTCCGTAACGATCAACTGCGGGTGCAGAGCGCCGGTGGGAACCTCATCATCCGCCATGCGCGGATCCATGGTTCCCATCACGGTGGTGCCGCCGATGGGATACGCCCCCTTGCCAAAGCCCAAAGTGTCGCGAATGACGCCGCCGTGCTTGGTGGCGATGCCGCCGAAGGGGGCGATGGAGCTGGGGAAATTGTGGGTTTCTCCCTTGATGGTAATCACCCAGCCGTCGTAAAACTCCATTCCGCCGGCATTGTCCTTGAAGGACGAAACCACCAGCGGATGATTGATCTGCGCCGTGGCCTCGCTCAAGCGCTTGAGCAGGCCGAGGCTTTTCCAGGTGGTGTGATAACAGTGGTCGCTCCAGCTCTGCACCAGGATTTCGATTTCGGCGTCGGTGTGCGGGCGGCCGCGATGGATTTCGTGCGCCTGGATGGCTTTCATCTGTGCGAGTGGCGCGTACCAGGAACGTTCAACGGAGAGCGCCTGGAGTTCCTCGTCGCCAAGGCTGCGCAAAGTGATTTCCGTGACGGGATCGGGCGTGCCGGAGGGCTGAAGAGTTCCAACCACTTCGTTTGGCTCGCGGACGCGCTCGACGATTTTGTTATAGAGAAAACGCGAGGCCAGCTTGCGGGCTTCAGATTCATCGAGCCCGGTGAACTGGAAACGCCGGCTGAGTCGCGCGAAGACGAGACCGGCTTCTCCCAGCGCGTGGGCACCCTCCAGAATGGAGGGTGTCTCGGGGTCGGTCACGGCGGGCCGATAGGCAATCTCTACCACCGGGCCTTGCGCGGGATCAAGCTGCGTGCGGTCTGAGCCCACCTGATAAAGAGGATTGATCAGCAGCGGCTGAAGCCGGCTGACATCCACCTTGCCCTCAAGCCAGAAGACCCGCTCAATGGTCATGTTGCTGAGGCGCGAGTAGCCGTGCCGGTGGAAGAACGCTACCCAGTTGCGCGCTTCCGGGTCATCCTTGGAAAGTGTATAAACCGTGTGAATAGCCATGGGGAGTTCTGTCGCGATACTAACCCACCATTATAAGCGAGTTCGCTAAAAAGGACGACCCTCGACAGTGGTGGTCCTGCGCCGGCAGGTGGCGAGATAAACTCAATGCTGCAGGTGCCAACGTGCGATGCAATCTCCGCTACTCCTCGCGCGGCACCATGGGCCACATGCGCTTTTTCCAGGCGAGGATAAAGTAGCCGCCGATGCCCAGGCAGATGGTGCTGAAGGCATAGGCCATAAACTTCCACCCGCCCGGCTGAAAGGCGGAGCTTCCAAAAATGTAGAGCCAGCCCACCAGGGCCAGGATGGCCGGAGCCGGATAGAGCCACATCCTGAAGGGCAGCTTCACTTCCGGCTGGGTCTTCCTGAGAACAAACAATCCAATGGTGTGGCCGACAAACTGGACCAGGATGCGGGCTACCATGAGGCCGGTGATGATGTCGCCCAGGCTGAACATGCTGGCAAATGCCGCCAAAATCCCAACCAGAAGCAGCGATCGGTTGGGAAACTCGCCCGTGGGGTGAAGTTTGCGGAACCAGCCGAAGAACAGGCCGTCGCGCGCCGCCGCATAAGGAATCCGGGAGTAACCCAGCATTAGAGCAAAAACCGAAGCGAAGGCCGTGAACAGGATCATAACTGTCAACAAGATGGCGGCCCAGTGCCCGTAAATCTTCTGCATAAAAACCGAGGCCACAGCCAGATTGGCCATAGAGCCCTGCTTGATCATGTCCTGCCAGGGAACAACCGAAACGAAACTGAAGGAGATGAGAAAATCGATGACGGTGACCGCCAGGATGGAAATGATGACGGCGTAAGGGATGGTGCGTTGCGGCTGCTTGACTTCATCACCGAGGTAGCAGACCTGGTAGTATCCGAGGTAGTTGTAAATCACCACAATGGTTCCGTTGCCGAGGCCGATGAGAAAGGCCCAGTTCAGGTGGAATGCGCCGGCCGGGAAACTGAGCGCCATGTGGATATTCATGTGGGTGAGGCCGGTAACAATCACCCAGCCGGTGGTGATGAGCGTGGTGATCCAGAGAATGAGCATGAGCTTGGCGACGTCATTGATCTTTCGGTAGAGCGAAAGCATCACGATGATGGCAAGCGAAGCGGCGACCAGCTTGATTCCCCACGGATGCAGCGCCAGTCCCTTCCACAGGTAGCTCATGTACTGCGTCATGCCGACGGTCCCGGAAGCGATTTCGAGCGGCCCGAAGAAGAGGAACTCCCAGGCGAAAAGCCACGCCATCATCTTGCCCCAGGTTTGGCGGTTGTAGCTGTCGCGAAGGAAGACGTAGGTGCCACCCGAACCTGGCAGCGCCGCGCCCAGTTCTGAAATCACCAGACCGTCTGCAATGGCCAGAACGGCACCCGCAAACCACGCCAGCAGCGCCTGCGGCCCGCCCATGGTGCCCAGAATGATGGGCACGGTAATGAAAGGGCCGATGCCAATCATGTTCGACATGTTGATGGAGGTGGCGTTGAGGATTCCGAGCCTGCGGCGAAGATGTGGGCCTTGCGTCTCCCCTTTTGTGGTCTGGGCATGGTTGTTTTCTTGTGTGCTCATCTGCCTCACCGCCTGTATGTGTAAATGGACTTCGTGGCCTGGGCCGGTGTCGACGACCCTGGCCGCCAGGCACAGGACGCCGCACTCCCCGAAATGCTAAACCAGTATGCGCCCGAATGGGAAAAATTCTGAAACAAGCAGAGAACGCCGGAAAATCCAGAGTCGCTTCTCCGCCCGTTTCAATTCTGTACTACTTGCTGCCAGGTTCCACGTAACGGCTGT
This sequence comes from Terriglobia bacterium, assembly GCA_049583595.1. Classification (GTDB taxonomy): domain Bacteria; phylum Acidobacteriota; class Terriglobia; order UBA7540; family UBA7540; genus SCRD01. The sequence goes on along the minus strand of JBAUWE010000514.1, from coordinate 3,272 downwards.
TTTCAAGCAGGTGGAAAGCGGTTTTCTGCGCACCGTGCACGGCAACCGTTATCCCTTTTTCAGCCGGAAGACCGTCCACGCCGTCGACGGTCAACTTTACGTTGTAGTCGGCCGCCCTCGTGAAGGCGTGCATCACCACCGGCCCGCTGGCGGTTGTTCCGTCACCGAAATCCCAGTGGTAGGAAAGGGCCGGAACGCTGTCGGCCGCCACAACTGCCTGGAGTTTGATGTCGTCACCGGTATCGGCGGATGCTGGAGCCTTCAAGGTGACCGAAGGTACCGCTGCCGGAACCGACGTGTCGATAATCTTGATGAGCCGCACCGAGTGCGGCGACTGCTGCGCGAGGGTGAGACTGTCTCCTGCGATGGCCACCGGTGCGTCCGCATGGAGCGCATCATAGGCCTCATAGTGGCCGCTACCTGAAAGGCCGAGGTCGCTGAACTTCAGCGTGTGCGAGCGCGGCGCCTCGCTCCAGTTGAAGACCGCCAGCATCGACTGCCGGGCGTCTTCCTTCAGGAAATATTCGCTGGGCATGCCGTCCTGCATGGGGAATGTCATCAGGTCAAGCGGCGTGGCCGCGCGCCGCAACTTAACCATGTCCAGGAGGTTTTTGTTTTCCACCAGCGCCAGACGTTTGGGAGTGGAAGCCAGCGTCGGCAGGTCGTCACCGATGTCATACATGCCGCCGGCAACCGCCGCCAGCACGATCTGTACCTCGGCTTCGTTGAATGTAATGGGCTTGTTCTGGTTGTGCCATGTCTGCTCGGGCTCCACCTCCGTGGAGACGCTGAAGGCGTCCGGATCACTGATATAAAAATTGCGGTTCATGTAAAAGCGGGCGGCGATGTTCGGATCGGCGTCCCTGCTGGCTGCGAAGGAATGGCCTGTGTCGGGAGCGATACGGCCTTCATCCACCAGTCCGACGGGGGCCAGCATGGCGCTGCCGTCTTTATCCAGAAGCACTCCGTCGCCCACAGCGTCGCGGATGATTTTGAGGCCGATGCGCTCCGCTTCAAGGGCCGTGGTGTGCGGGCGGTAGAAATAGCCCTCGATGGCGGAAGAATCCATGAAATCCAGCTTGATGTAACGAACGCCCCACTCGCGCGTCAGAACCCGGTAGGTCTTGCGAAGGTACGCCTGGGCGCCGGGGTTGGTGGTGTCGAGCACATAGAGCGGATCAACCTGCCCGTGAACGTAGCCAATGCGGATGGGCTGACCCTTGGCGTCGTGCACCAGCCAGTCCTTGTGATGCTGGTAGACCCAGGCGCGATTGGAGACCTCAAAGGGCGCGGTCCAGACAGCCAGGTGCAGGCCCATATGGGTGATTTTGTACCCGATGTTTCGCATGCCGTCCGGGAATTGCCTGGCGTTAGCAGTCATGTATTCACCGCGCGCATAATCGTAACCTTCGTCCAGATGGCAGAAATCGAAACCCAGCTTCTTCAGGTGCCTGGCCAGCCACCTGGCGTTGGTGAGCACCTCTCCTTCATTCATGCCCCCGTAGAAAGCCGTCCAGCTCCACCACCCCATGGGAGGTTTGCTGGAAATGCGCCCCTGGTGCAGCCGCCGCACGGCGGTGCCGTAGGCTTCCAATTGCCCGCGGTAGTCGGCGCCGGCCGCAAACATAACCGTTTCTGATCTCAATTCCTTGCCAGGAGCAACGGGAAGGCTCAACTGAACACGCTGGGCGGACGGGATGTCGTCCCGCAGAAGGACGGCCCCGGTTGTCCCGGTGGAATCCACAGTAAACGCACCGATGCTCGACGCGCCCATGGGAGGCTTTTGAACCTTCAAGTGCAGCGTGGTGACAAAGCGGTTCTCGGTGAGCGCCGCGAGGAGAAGGCTCTGTTTGCTGTGGCGGTTGTAAATCAGGCCGTCGCGGAATCCAACATATTCTCCATCGGGGGCCTGGTCGAGGCCGCCGATAGGGATGGTGGGATCTTCGGTAAAACTTTCAAACATAAAGCGGTCGGCGCCCTCCGTGCTGCCCAGGTTGATCCGCGGAGTTCCGATGGCATCGACGTCGCGAATGGCTTCCACCGAAACAGATTTGGCTGTGTGGTTCGCAACCTTAACCTGCACCGTGCCGTAAGGAAGATTGTTGTATAAGCGCAGGACGCAGACCAAGTCGGGCGCTGAGCTCAGCCCGCTGAAGGTAATGGTGGTCTCCCGGCCTACGCCCAGGGCATCTTGAAAAGTGCCCTCTATCGCCTGGTGCTGCGGATAGTCGCCTGACCGCACCCAGCGATGGTTGATCTCTGCGCCCACACCTGCTTCGAGCACGGGGGCCTGTAACCCGGCGGCCCTGACAGCATACGAACCGTTCTGCGGGTTGACGGTGACGGCCAATTGCGAATTGTGGAGCGATGCCGCCGCAGATGCTTCTGGAATTACAAATGCGATTGCGAAACAAATAAACAAACCTAGAAAGGAGAAATGCATGGACTTGAATACTGCCTTTTTCATGGTGGTTCCCTACCCTGGATTTGGATTATGACTTCGATTGGCGTCCGCCGGAGCTTCCGAATTGATGCGGATAAATCGAGACCTGACAGACCAAACGGTTCCCGGCAGTAGCGACCCGTGCATTACGATTGGTGATCAGGATGCGTGCAGGCGCCAGGGAACGACGTATTGTAAGTGTCGCCCTGGTACCGCAGTTCTTCATCCAGGCCGATCTTCGATGTGTAATAGCCGAAGATGGTCAATTCCTTGATGAAGTCGAAAACTTTCACGCCGGCCTCGTCTTCCGGTCTGGCTTTTGATGGATCGGCAAGGGGTTTCAGCAGTGCCGTCTGCTCAGCCACGGTGAGGCTGACGAACGGTTTGTTGTGCATTGACAGGCTGCGGCCGTCAAACCACGCCAGCGCCCGGATGATTTCCTGCTGGTTCGACTGGGTCTCCTCGTTGTAGCGTAGGTCTGCATAGCGGTTCACCAGCGCCTCTTTGGCTCCCGGCGTGTCCGTTGCCGGAATGATCAGGTCGGTCAGTGCAATCAGGGTTTCATTCTGGTGGGTGTCAAAGAACTGCGGCTTCCAGCTGGCACCAGCCTGGGCGGCACCATCAGCGTCCGTGGCCACGCCCATAGCAGCGGCAGGGGAGGGCTGGGTCTGCCCAAGAATCGGAAGCGTGGTCAGCCCCCCGGCTCCCATCACCAGAGTCTTCAGCACGCCGCGGCGTCCCTGATTGGTTCCCTTCTCGTTTCTTCTTGTCATGACAATGCATCTCCCTTTCCGTGGGTTCGGCGCGAGTTCCTAACCAAAGGCTCCGG
>JBAUWE010000513.1:0-4730 GCA_049583595.1 Terriglobia bacterium | reverse complement strand
ATTCTGCTGGCTCGGCTATAACGCCCCCAGATTTTTAAGATAACAGCAATGTCATCGCTGCGGGAAGGCCGCAAGGGAAAAGTCAGTTTCAAGGGTCCGCCGTTCCTGAGCGGGCGTTGAACAAACGCGCGGGCAATCCTGCGGGCTGTCCGCCACGGGGAGTGGAACACTCTACTCGCCGGGCGGACACAGGCGAGGCTTATTTTGAGGGTGGTTTGGCAGTGGCCGATGGCTCTCCCACCGTGACCAGCTTGGCAGAATGGCACAACTGGTCGATGGTCATCCCGATGTTCTTGGCCGGTTCACTCGCCAGGGGGATGATGCTGTCCATAGCTTCCTTCTGCCCAGGCGGAATCAGGCTTTATTGGTCGCTCATCACTCGCTTGTGAAGAAGGTCGAATTACAGAAATGGTGGATGTTGAGGAAGACGAAAAGAGATTTGGTCGCCTCGCCCAGGAAGCGAAGTCCCGGCCTTGCAGCACGTCCGGCTTTCAGAAGTTGCGCCAGTTGCCGCGGAGTTCTGCGGGGACGGGCGTAACACTGCCGCTGGCGGAATTGTCGCCGATGCCCACCGTCACCGCAACGGGGTCGGACCATCGACTCACGTCAACATGCTTGCCGTAGGCAGAAATTTCAAATTGATTCGGGCCAGACGATACGATCTGAATCTTGATAGTGGCACTGTTGATGACGCCCTGGAACAAAAAGGTGCCGCCATTGACTCCATTCTGAAAAGTCTTGAACGAACCCGCCGGTATGACGATCGAGAAGTCCCCAATCTGAAGGCCAACCGGCTGAGCCTGGGGATTGACCACAAGTCCGGCGTCAAGGCTGAGCGTGGCGTGCAGGTCAAACCCGGGTGGCGGACTTGTAAAAACCTGCAGGTCAGCCGTAAGGCCACCCGTCGGGGGTGCACTGCCGCAGGCTTTTGGCGGATACGCTGCAACGGAGTGTGATTGCGACGCGATCCCTGTAGAGGTCAATGAGGCAAAGGTAACCGGCAAGGCGCCACTCAAAGTGAAAGTCGAAATCCCGCCAAATCCTCCCGTCACGGCCGTGTCAGCAGCATACAGGAACAAGCCATCCTCGCTGACCGAAAGCCCGCCGGGATAAAAAGCGCCCGATCCGGCGCCTGCAGAAGTCCCAGGGACAGTAGGGCTGCCGTCTGGGTTTACGGTGAAGGCTGTTACGGTGTTGCTGCCCTGGTTGCTTGAGAAAAGCGTACTGTCGTCCGCACTGAGGGCCACAACCTGATTGCTTGAAATCCCCGTTGCAAAGGGCGAATTCGTCACGGCTGATAGCTGCCCGTCGGAAGCGATGTTGAAGGCGTAAATGTTCTCTGAGCTTCCTCCCGCAAAAAGCAGGTCGCCGGCGCAATTAATGTCCACGCTGGTGGCAGCCCCGGAACTGAGCGTGAAGGGAGAGTTGGCAACTGCCTGAAGAGAGCCGTCCGACTGAATGGCAAATACCGCGATCTGGCTGCTCTGAGAAAGCGCGGCGACGAGAAATTTGCCGTCCGGGCTCACCTTCATGCCATATACCGCCCCGCCCGCAGCAACAGGGGTGCCCACCATCGTCAGCGCACCCGCCAAGTCAATGCTGAAGATCGTGATCTGTCCGCCAAAACCCGTGCTGCCCGCGTAAAGAAACTGGCCATCCGGCGTGGCCGCGAGCGAAATACCCGAATAGTTCGTATCGTCAAAGGCATTTGTGGAAAACGGAGACCCGGATACGGCTGTCAGCACGCCGGTTCCGGGATCAATGCTGAAGGCGCTGACGTCGTTGCTGCCGGCATTCGAAGCATAAAGGAAGTTGTTGACCACGACAATGCGATTGGCGGAATAGAGGCCTGAGCCGTGACCGGCGCCACCGCTTGCGAAAGGCGAGCCGGCTATTCCACTCAAGGCTCCATTAGTGTCCACAGAAAAAGCCGAGATGAAATTTGCAGTTGTTTGGTCATTGTTCGTGTAGACAAAGTTCTGGGCTGCCAGTAGGGCTGGAAAGAACCCCAGCAGGATAAAGCACCAGACAGACCATCTCATATACTTCAGCATTAGCGTGTCCCCCTCTTGCATTCGCGCCAACGGCTGCTCTTTTTCTACAGTATTGCCGATAGGATTACCCAACACGTCGCCAAAATCAAGCGATTAATAGTACGAGTGAAGGGAGATGATGCACGCCGGCGGCTCCGGTGTTGCAGGTCTCTATCGTGAGAATGGCGGGAGGTCCGGCTTCGCGGAAATTTCCAAGCCAGAAGCAATAAGGAGGGTTCAGGATGGATGGACAAATGAGCGTGCGGAATTTCCTTCGGAACCCGTGGTAGCCGGCACGAGGCTGAGAAGCCATCCCGGCCCGTCTGGCTACCGCAGGCGGAACCCCGCAACGGGTCCCGCCCAGGGTATCGTGTTTGAACCTTACTCAAAGAACCTGAAGCAAAGCCTCTTCACAGGCTCGTAAGACTACGGGCCGGGGGTGCAGGCTTTGGCCGGGTAAGCCGCCAGAGAATGGAATCCGGTAGCCGGAACGGTAGCGGTCAGCGACTGAAAAACGATCGGCGAGGAAGTCGGCAGGCTGAACTTCGAAAAACCAGCATACCCGCTGGTTTCCGAGTTCAAGTCAGCCGAAAAAAGGAAAGTGCCATCATTGCTCACGGCCAGACCACCGGGATAAGGCTGGATGCCGGTCGTCCCCCCAGCGTTGACCGAACCGGCAAGCACCAAGACTCCGTTCGCATCTACCGTGAAAGCAGTCACGGTATTGTCACTCTGGTTGCTTGAATACAGCGTGTTGTCATCCTTACTCAGGGCAACCACCCTGTTACTCACCTTTCCTGTATCGTACGGTGAACCAGCCACGGGCGAAAGCCCCCCGTGGGAGAAGTTGAAAGCGTAAATATTGCCAGTGGTTCCTCCAGCAAAGACCAGGTTCCCGGCACAATTGATATCCACGCTGGTGGCGGCCCCGGAACTGAGCACATACGGCGAATTGTGAACCTCATGCAGGTTCCCGGGGCCGTGGATGGCAAACACGGCAATCTCGCTGGACCCGGGAATCACGACAAGAAGATAATTGCCGTCCGGGCTGACCTTCATGCTCGACATCGGCCCACCGGCCGGTACCGTAGACTTATTGGTCATCGTCAGCGCGCCCGTCGTTGGGTCGATACTGAAGATCGTGATGGGTGTCGGGTTAAAATTTGCGTCATAGCCTGTACTGCCCGCAAAGAGATATTTTCCATCCGGCGTAGCAGCCAGAGAAATACCGGATTGCGAGGAATCGTTGAAGGCAGCGGTTGAAAACGGCGAACCGAAGACAGGGGTAAGAAAACCGCTGGCCGGGTCAATGGAATATGCGCTGACCGTGTCGCTTCCGGAATTTGAAGCGTAAAGAAAATTGTTGACGACGATGATGCGGTTGGAAGAGTAAAAACCTCCGCCGCTGCCATCTCCACCGGTCGCGAATGGCTGACCCGAAACTTGACTCTGGCTTCCATCTAAGCCGAAGTAGTAGGCGGAAATTGAATTGGGCTTAGTGTCATTATTGGTATAAATGAACCCTTGAGCAGCCAGGCCCACCGGCAAGAGCACCAGCACAGCAAGACTCCAGGCAGACCATCTAATCGATTTCAACATGGGAATACCCCTCCTTCTGAGTTGCACCTTCCCGATGGCTTGTGGACCCTGCAACGGCGGGACTCACCTAAATCCCCAAAGCAAAATCTGGAGACCAAAGAGGTCCTGCGGCCGGAAGCGGTTATAGCGATGCTCACTTAGAGTTCTTACATCCAGGACCTTAAAGGAGACTGCAACCCAACTGAGTTGCCCGTGGCCGAAGATTGCTTACTGGCACAGGCCCTGGCTTTTCTTAAGGCAAACAAAATCCATCTACTTCTTTCCTATATCGCTCAATCCATGGCACTTCCTTAAACCCTACAAGGAAGATAAAATGATTCTAATGATAGATACACGATATGTCAATATACGACAGAGTTAGCAATTTATCAGTTAACACCTGAGAAGTAGAGCCACAACACGGGCAGAATGGCATCCAAGCCGGTACCGCCTCATTCCTGGGGCACGTCAGATTGGACGGAGGGACGTACTGAGTCGCCAACCCACCGCAAATAATTCGGCGATCCGTCGATGATGGGAAGGCAGATAATCTCCGGAGTGTGGTAGGAGTGGACCAGGTCGATCTCAGCCTTGATCTGCGGGAAAAGGTCACGATTGGTTTTGATGAACATCAGGAATTCTTTGCTCTGTTCGATCTTCCCTTCCCAACGGTAGACCGACTGGATAGGTTGTGAAATATTGACGCAGGCCGCCAGCTTCTCCTCAATCAAACGCCGGGCGATCTTGCGGCATTCCCGCCGGCTGGAAGCCGTAACCAGGATGACGACTTTATCGGTCACAAGTCCTCCTCACAAGCGGAGTGGGCGGCGTCAACATCCAATTGCGCATCGGATGTCCAATCGAAACGGTGAAACTCATTGCAACTTCCGGCAATTAGCACTCTACGCTGCCACCTGAGAGACCTCAACTTCAAGATACAACAGACGCTCCGCCATCGCCAAGTTAATCGCTTCCACGGCCTCATCGGGAATTCTGAAGCAATCATCATGGTAAAACATATCTTAAAAGGTAATAGTTTACTTGCATGTTGCAGGTTAAACGGTGGTATTCTGGCATCTGTGCCAGTGTTCGTGTGTCGGGGGTCATGCGGGCATACTG
>JBAUWE010000512.1:0-4504 GCA_049583595.1 Terriglobia bacterium | reverse complement strand
ATCCCTTCCGCGTCAACGAAGTCCGGCAGGTGCTGAACCGCTATCCCAACCTTCAGGAAGTGGTGTGGGTGCAGGAAGAACCTGAAAACATGGGGGCGTGGTTTTTCGTGCGGCCCATGCTCAGCGAGCTGGTGCGCAACCGGTGGCGGCTCCGCTATATTGGCCGCTCGCGGAGTTCCAGCCCGGCCGAGGGCTCAACGGCCCGGCATGCGCTGAACCAGGAGGCCATTGTGCAGAAGGCCTTCAGCATTCGGCTGGCCGAGCGGGAAGAAGATATGGTGCTGGTGGAAAATGTCGCGGAAGGATCAGGGAGGAGAGACCGTGCCGACCAAAATCGTCGTGCCCGAACTGGGTGAATCCGTTGTTGAGGCCACGGTTGGACATTGGAGAAAGCAGCAGGGCGACCGTGTGGCCGTGGGAGACATCCTGGTGGAACTCGAGACCGAAAAAGTCGACCTGGAGGTCGGGGCCGAGCGGGCGGGCGTCCTGGCCACCATCGAGAGAAAGGAAGGTGAGGACGTCAAGATCGGCGACCTGCTGGGAGTGATTGAGGAAGCGCCCGCTGACGGAGCGGCTGCCGCGAAAGGCGGCGAAGCCAAATCCGGCAAAAAGGAAGAGCCCAAAGACGCGGAAGTCACACCCAAAGCCGGCGCAGCCGTTGCAGCCAGGGAAGAAGCAGAAACTGCGGAAGCCGAGCCCAAACGGATGGTGACGCCTCTGGCCCGGCGCATTGCCGAAGAGCACGGCGTCGATCTCTCCCGTGTGCAGCCCAGTGACGCCGCCGGCCGCATCCGGCAGCGCGATGTGGAGAGTTTCATTGAAGCCCACGGCACCGACGCCGGCACCGCAACGAAGCCGGCGGGAAAACCCGCCGCCGGCCGGCCCGCGCCCCAGCTTGTTCCCGGCGCTGCCGCGCCCCGCGCAAGGCTGGAAGAACGCATCCGAATGTCCCGCCGCAGGCAGACGATTGCCCGCCGCCTGGTGGAAGCCCAACACACCGCCGCCATGCTCACCACTTTTAACGAAGTGGACATGACGGAACTGATGCAACTGAGGGCTCGCTGGAAGGAAAAGTTCAAGAAGCAGCACGGCGTCAATCTGGGCATCGCCTCATTCTTTGTCAAAGCCTCCATCGGCGCCCTGCGCCAGTTTCCGCGCCTGAACGCCGAGGTCCAGGGCACCGAGATGGTCCTCAAGCATTACTACGACATTGGCGTGGCGGTCGGCGCATCCGAGGGGCTGGTGGTTCCCGTGCTTCGCGACGCGGACCAGATGAGTTTCGCGGAAATTGAAACCGCCATCAAGGAGTTCGCCCGCAAAGCCTCGGCCGGCGAACTGACGCTCGACGAACTCCGCGGCGGAACCTTCACCCTGTCGAACGGCGGCGTTTACGGCTCGCTGCTCAGCACCCCCATCCTGAACCCGCCCCAGGTGGGCATCCTGGGGCTTCACAAGATTGAGAACCGGGCCGTGCCCGTGGAGGGCAAAGTTGAAATCCGCCCCATGATGTACCTCGCCCTCAGCTATGACCACCGCATTGTTGACGGCACGGAAGCGGTGCAGTTCCTGGTCCGCGTGAAAGAACTGGTGGAAGATCCCGCCAGCCTCCTGTTCACACTCTAAGTAACAGCGCTTTCACGGGAGCAGATTCTTTGCGTGCAGAAACTCTTCCACCGCTGCCTTGACGTCACGGTGTTCCGCAACAACCTCGTAATTCAGATGACGCATTTCGGCATCGGAAATCTTCCCGGCCAGTTGCTCCAGTGCAGCGTACACGGCGGGATGCTCGGCGAGCGTCTTGGTGCGAACAATCGGCACCGCCTGGTAGGGCGGGAAATAATGCTTATTGTCCCGCAGCACCACGAAATCCTGAGCTTCAAGCTGCGCATCCGTGGAATTGCCGGCCACCACGTCCACCTGCTTGTCAATCAGGGCGCGGTAGAGCAACCCCAGGTCCATAATTCTGGGCGGCTCCCCGAACTTCAGGCGATAAGTTTTGACCAGACCTTTGTAACCATCCTCCCGCTCCATGAATTCATAGCCGAATCCCGGCCGCCAGTGGCGGGCATAGGGCACAGCTTGTGAAATGGTTCGGAGGTGGCGCTTCTTCGCCGTTTCGCCACGAACCACAAGAACGAAAGTGTCATTGAAGCCCAGCGGGGGCATCACATTCAGGTTGAAGCGCGTGGCGTAGAGCTCTTTGACTTTATTGTAAGCATCCTCTGCGTTGTGCTCGACAGGCTGCTTGAGGATGGCGGTGAGCGCGGTCCCGGTGTATTCAACGTAGACATCGATGCGCCCGGCCAGCAGCGCCGCCTGGCAGACGTAAGTCCCGCCCAGGTAGAACCGGCGCTCCACCGGGATTCCGGTTTGCTGGTGCAGATATTGCGCCAGCATCTCGCCCAGGATGGTCTGCTCCGTGAAGTTCTTGGAGCCCACCACGAGCACCTTGCGGGGCGGCGGTCCGCAGGAACAGAGCGTGGTGGCCAGCAGAATTGTCCACAATGCCTTTTTCATGACTTCGCCGAAGGAACCAGGTGGCGTCCGGCCCAGCCCAGAAGGAAATCGGCCAGCAGCGCCATCAGCGCCGCCGGAATGGCTCCGGCCAGGATGACGCGATTATCCACCATCGCGAGGCCCCGGAAGATGAACTCGCCCAGGCCGCCGGCGCCAACCGCCGCGGCAATGGTGGCCACGCCCACCGTGATCACCGTGGCCACGCGGATTCCCGCCAGGATGACGCCCAGGGCGAGCGGGAGTTCAACGTGCCACAGCAGCTGCCAGTCCGTCAAGCCCATACCTCGCGCGGCCTCGCGCACGCTGGGGTCAACCCCCATGATGCCCGTATAGGTGTTGCGAATGATCGGCAGCAGCGCGTATCCGGTGAGGGCGGCGATGGCCAGCCGGTCCGCCCGCGCGCCCAGCCAGGGCATCGGCAGCAGGAATCCGAACAGCGCCAGGCTGGGAATTGTTTGGATGATGTTGGCGCCTCCCAGAATGGGCTTGTCGAGCGACGCGCGGCGGGTGATCAGAATTCCCAGCGGAACGCCGATCGCCACAGCCAGCAGCATCGACATGCCCACCAGCCAGCAGTGCTCCAGCGTCAGCGTCCAGATTTCCGCGCGATTTCTAACAAAGAATTCCAGCAGGCTCATGTCAGGACTCCCCTCCGTTCGGGATGTGTTGCGTTTACGCGCCGGCTGCCGGGCCTGCGGCACGCAGCACGCTGAGGTAGGCGTTCACCGTGGAATCGTTGGACTTCAGGAATTCCGTTCGTGAATAGGTTCCCACCAGTTGGCCGCCTTCAAGCAGGGCGATGCGCGTGCCCACGGTCAGCGCCTCCTGAATGTCGTGGGTGACAAAAACAATGGTCTTGCGCAGGCGCTGCTGCAGGGCCAGAAACTCTTTTTGAATTTCAGCCCGGGTGAGCGGATCGAGCGCGCCGAACGGCTCGTCCATGAGAAGAATGGGCGGGTCGGCGGCCAGGGCTCGCGCCACGCCCACGCGCTGCCGCTGGCCCCCGGAAAGTTCGCGCGGATAGCGGTGGCGGAACGTTGCGGGATCAAGCGCGACCATTTCGAGCAGCTCTTCAACGCGCCGCCGCGTCCGTTCGGGCGGCCAGTCTTCCAGCCGCGGAAGCAGGCCGATGTTGCGCTCGATGGTGAGGTGAGGCAGCAGCCCGACTTCCTGAATGACGTAACCGATTCCCCGCCGCAGCCGGATGGGGTCCCACTCGAGCACGGATTTGCCCTCCACCAGCACCTCGCCGCCAGAGGGGTCAAGCAGGCGATTGATCAGTTTCAGGGTTGTCGTCTTGCCGCACCCGCTGCGGCCCAGAAGCACCAGGGTCTCCCCGGCCTCAACCCTCAGGTTCAGGTTGGAGAGCACGTCCCGCCGCCCGTCGGGCGAATAGCGCACGTTGCGAAACTCAATCATCGTGGCGGGTTGTTCCTGTGGCGGCATCGCGGGAAACCCCAGTTCGCACAAAGTGAAGATTCAGCATTTTCAGGAAAAGGCTTAAATCCCCAATTTCAATTTGTTATTATCACAGCAGGGCGGGGCTGATTCTCCAAAATAATAAAAATGCAACCTACCGGCCGCAGCTTCATCTAATTGAGCACGAGGGGCAAAACAATATGACCAAAACGCAAATGAAGCTTTCTCCAACTTCGGATATTCTGGCCAGGCTCGACCAGGCCCGAGTTGCAACCGACAAACTCTTCGAAGTTCCCCTGCGCGAGGCGCTCTACGACCGACCCATCCCGGAACGGCATCGCATTGTTTTCTACATTGGGCACCTGGAGGCGTTCGACTGGAACCTGCTTGGAAATTATGCTTTCCAGGCCAAGTCATTCCATCCTGAATTTGACCAGCTGTTTGCGTTTGGAATTGATCCGGTTGACGGCGGCCTGCCGAGTGACCAGCCCTCAGACTGGCCCACGCTGGAAGAAGTCCACGAATACAGCAACCGGGTGCGCGAGGAAGTGGATGCCCGGCTCAAGAA
>JBAUWE010000511.1:0-10273 GCA_049583595.1 Terriglobia bacterium | reverse complement strand
ATAGTATCCTGCAGATTCGGATTTCCCTGCCCGTCAACCTTTCATGCCTAAATTTCTTCTGCCAGCAGGGCCCTCGTTGTCAGCTTCTTCTCCAGATGCGCCTCGATAATCTGTTCCAGCAGCCGGCGCAATTCACGTGTGCCCGGAGCGGCTGGCTCCTTTTCAATCCACTGCTCAATGCGGACCGTGCGAAACGCCGGAATCAATTTCAAGGCGCCAGCCGAAATCCGCTCGATCGAAGATCCGCTGCGGCATCTGGGGCATACCAGGGCGACAGCTACCGGGTCATAAAAACCGTCTTCGTCCGAAAACTGTTTCTGGCATGCCATACACCGGCTCAAGTCAGGCAGAAACCCTCCAAGCCGCAGCAGCCAATAGTTGAAAAACACCAGTGGACGGTTGACCTCGCCACAGCGCTTGAAGGCTCTCAATACGGCCACAAGCAGCCTGAAAACGCGTTCATTCACTTCCCGGTCCGGCAGAAAGCGGTCCGTGACTTCTGCAAGGTACTGAGCCGCAACCTGGATGCGAAAATCACGCTGCATCTCAAAAAACGACTCCACAATTTCAGCCGACCCTATTCGCTGAAGGTCCCGGTTCTCCCGGTCGTAGACCCACACCCGAATATAGCTCAGAGGCTCAAGCGCGGCACCATACCGGCCCCTGCGGCTAAACGCGCCCTTGGCGACAGCTCGCACGCGGCCCAGTTGCCGGGTCAACAGTGAAACAATCTTGTCTGCCTCCCCCAACCGGTGAGTCCGAAGAACGATCGCCTCTGTTTCGATAAGGGGCATTGCAGATGACTGTGTCGGCGTACCGGCAAATAAACTAAGTTAGCACAAGCCCGTAGCGTTCCGAAAGTAGATTTCAAACACCCCAACCCTCCCGCAACATAAAGCAGCCCTTGAAAGCACTAGGACGGCGGATGAATGTCCGTGCTGTACCATGTCTCCCTAACTCGGCAAGGCAATCCAGGACCGTGTGCTCAAAGTTCAGCCCAAAGGAAAATGGCACTAGGTGCCCACCCCGTTTATGCATGCAAGAATGGGAAAGATCAGCCGGAAATAGAAATTTGCGTCGCTCAGCAGAAACCACCACCCTCACACTTTGCAATCCAGAGTTCCGGGGCTCCATCTCTCGCTGGGAAATCCGGTTACCGAAAACCTGAGAACTGATGGCTGGCCGGGGAATCCCGCTGCTATCCGGCCGCCCTGTGGATAAAGAGACGGAATCTGTGCAAATAGATTTATGTTAACTACGCGTACCAGCCCTATTCGTTATCAGACGTGCCTGTGGAAGTTGGACTGCGCGATTGCCTTCGGGCATGCAATTGTGCTGTTGGAGCCGTGCTTTAATCGCTCAAAGATGCCATCCGGTGATGCTGATGGAGTAGTCCCCTTCCCTCCTGCGGCATACCTTATGGTGGCAGGTGGGCAGGAGACCTGAGCATTCCGTATCGCGGTTCTGAAGTCAGCCGGTATCTCAGCCGATAACATACGCGAGAGCTAGCGAATTCGGGAGGTCGTTATGAAAAGGCGTTTTGTTCGCAACTATTCGCAATTTCCGGTTGACCTGGTATGGACGGGTAAGGCAGGCGGTTATCAGACGCCGGCGGGCGTGGTTGATATTTCGCAGGGAGGTGTCAGGGTTGGGACAGGTCCTCCTTTGATTCCTGGGAGGTTGGTGCATGTTTTCCTTGAAGGGGAGAAAAGCCCATTTGCATTCTGCCGTGTGGTATGGGCGCACACGCATGGCAGTGCGCTTCCGAGCGAGGCCGGCCTGGAAATCCTGGAACAGTTGTCCGCTATTCCAGGCAGTGAAACTCCAGTCCGTTGTTAAAGGTGGCCCAGTCTGGGTACGGAGATGATCAGTTGCGCGTCCGACCTCACCGGAATTTCAGGACTCATGATTGTGTGAGTACTTGCAGTTTACTGTGGTATGGGTACAGGTTGACCACCCGTTTCGAGAGTTGACTTCAGCGAAGCCAGCCCTTAGCATAGGATTGATGATCATTCCGTTCCGGTGTGGAGTGACTGGCTCATGTTAATGATCTCATTGTTGGCATTTTCATGTTTCCCTGCCCTTCTGGCGGTTAACCTGGGAGTGGTCGTTCCACTTGCCCTTTCCTGTCTGGTGGTTGTGGCCGTCATCCCCTCTGCCGCGTGGCGTGGAAAACTGAATGTCCCCGTCTATGCGCTCATGCTTTTTGTTGCGGCATTTGTCGCCTATGGGATTGGTAAAGTCGCCGGGGCCCAATCCATCCACGGTACGACGCTGGGCGTGGTGATCTCGTTTATCTTTTTCCTGCTGGTAGCAACGGCGATCGGCTCTTTTCTGGGAATTTTTTTTTACCGTCAGCCCACGGGCGATTCAGCGGCCGTCACAGCTGAGGCGGGCGTGTCCTCTGCCGTTCCGGCCATGGACAAAGACCGTCGATAGCGGTGAGCCGGCCCTGCCGTGAATTGATTCGCACGTGACCCCCTCCTGACAGCAGTTCAAGCCCTTTCGATACGTCCTTGCGCTTCCTTCATTACGGCCCTTGATCAACTCCTTTAAACGTGATGTCTTTCCTGGAAGTGCCCACCGACAGCCAAAAGCCTCTTGACCCTGGTTGGGAAGTCATGCAGACTGGCCGCATCCGCCGGGTTACATTCGTGCAAAGTAAAACAGAGGGGAGACGACGATGCTGAAGGAATTCAAAGAGTTCGCCACACGTGGAAACATGTTCGACATGGCCGTTGGAATTATTCTGGGGGTTGCGTTCGGGAAGGTGGTCACCTCCATGGTGAACGATGTTCTGATGCCTCCCATCGGAAGATTGCTGGGCCACCTTGATTTTTCGAATTTCTTTATTAACCTGTCGGGAACACACTATGCGACGCTTGCTGAGGCCAAGAAGGCCGGGGCCGCGGTGATCAGTTATGGAGTGTTTTGCAACACGGTGCTTGAATTTCTGATTGCGGCTTTTGCTGTTTTCCTGCTGGTGAAGCAGATCAACCGCCTGCGGCGACCCGCTCCTGCTCCCGAAGCTCCTGCAACGCGTGAGTGCCCGTTCTGCGTTTCGACGATTTCGCTCAAGGCGACGCGTTGCCCTCACTGCACTTCCCAACTGCAAGCGGCATGAATCGCTGGCGTGGGCGCGTTTGGCAAAATCCATGCCAGCCAGTTCAGGCCCTGGCAGAAGGGGCAACCCTACGGCAGCCCCGGTGTGAAGGAACTGGAAGGCTGGCATGGTGGCGGGACCGTTGCTTGCGGGGGAAGGTCTATCCGTCGGTCGAGGATGGGCACCAAGCGAATGCTTGCCTCAAGGGCAAACCCAGGCAGCGCTGTTTTCTGAGCCGTACGGCGAGGTGCCGTTCCTCTGGGGATATTCAAAGCGGTAGTCTGGATCGGACTCGACGCCGACCGTTCCCCCAATCTGCTCGACGATCCTTTTCGCAACCTCGATTTGCAGGGCCGTGGCATCATCCATAGTGTGGCAGTAATTTTCCGCCCAGAGGGGCGCCTGGCTGTCCACACGAATCAGCATGACAGTAATCCTGTAACGGTCCCTCGTGCGGCGCACGCTGCCTTCGACAATATAATCCACGCCCAATTCCCTGCCGATCGCGGCAATGGGCTTCTGCGTACCCTGGTAGACCTTGGTTGACGTACGGGCGATGACACCAATCCTTATAATATTCCACAGACCCAATTGTGAGATGATCTCATGGTTGAATCCATCGGCAATGTAATTCTGGCTTGAATCCCCTGTCAGGTTTTCGAACGGAAGCACCGCCAACATAAGCCTCGAATCCGAATCGTCTCCGCTGATGCCGGCTTGCTCAACACCGAAATAACCGGCAACCAATAGGACTGAAACGGCCAGAAAGGAAATGAACCGTTGAGGTTTATACCATCGGATTCTGGCGGCTGGAAGGTACTGCTGCCCCCCCTCAGGCGGCTGCGACCGGGATGGCTCATGCATAGGGGAATGTGTTGCTGTCGGAAGTGGTTCGCGAGCGGCCTGCATCGATTCGTGCATTTCCCAGTCGTGGGGGAAAGTATATCCATCCAGGTCGTCCAGCTCTTTGACCTCCGCGACAAACCGGTAGCCCTGGCGCGGAACGGTTTCAACGTACTTCTGCCCGGTAGCCTTTTCACCCAGGGCACGGCGAAGTACGCAGATATTGTGGTTGAGGTTGGTTTCTTCAACGACACTGTCGGGCCAGACGGCGGCCATCAGTTCGTCCTTGGTCACCAGGCATCCGTGCCGGGCGACAAGCGTACAAAGGGTGTCAAAAACTCTCCCTCGTAAAGGAACGGTATATCCTTCACGCGTCAAACGCCTTTCCCGAACTTCCAACCGGAACGGGCCGAATTCAAAGGCCTTACATTGTTTAGCCATGATCGGTTAACAAATGCTTAAGAAAAATTCCAGGTTTAGTAAAAGACGCACAGCACCCCGAAAGATTAACTGGTCGTATATTCGAGCAAGTGTGTTTTGGATGCCGCCCGGCCCTATTCTATCAGGCGGCCATGGGGCTTTGGCCAAAAAATTTGCGAGGAGTAGGAAAATGGCACAGTGGAGACCCGATCCCACTTTCTATCCGTCTCCAAGGATGGCGGCGGAAGCACCTCCGGAGAAATTTGCCTACCTGGCGTTGTTGAATCCCCGGCATGAAGGAAAACACGACGCGCTGGCGGTTATTGACGTGGACCCGTCATCTTCCAAGTATGCCCAAGTGGTGGGCCAGGTTGAGATGCCGAATGCAGGTGATGAAGTGCACCACTTCGGCTGGAACGCTTGCAGTTCCTGCCTTTCACCTTACGCACCGCATGCCCATATGGAACGGCGCTACCTGGTGGTTCCCGGCCTGTGGTCTTCAAGGATTCACATCATTGACACAAAGCCTGACCCTCGAAAACCAAAGATCGTCAAGGTGATCGAGCCGGAAGAGTTGGCAAGGCGTACGGGGTATTCACGGCCACACACCGTCCACTGCGGACCTGATGGGATTTACATGAACGCCCTCGGTTCACCCTCTGGGGACGGACCGGGCGGCATCTTCATGATGGACCCGGAGAGTTTCGATGTGCTCGGCCAATGGGAGCTTGACCGTGGCGCCCAATACCTTTCCTACGATTTTTGGTGGCATCTCGGGTGCGACACATTGATTTCCAGCGAATGGGGCACGCCGAAAACCTTTGAGAAGGGACTTATTCCGGAGGTCCTTCTCTCAAGCGGGTACGGGCACGCACTGCATGTGTGGGACCTCCGGCGGCGGCGCCATTTGCAGACGCTGGACCTGGGTAAGGAGCAGCAGCTTGTCTTTGAAGTTCGCCCGGCGCACAACCCTTCGGAAGCGTATGGGTTTGTCGGGGTGGTACTTTCTCTCAAGGATCTCTCTTCGTCGATCTGGATGTGGCACCGCAACAACGGGAAGTGGGACATCCGCAAGGTCATCGAAATTCCCGCTGAACCCGCTGACCCTGAAAAGCTCCCGCCCATGTTGAAAGGGTTCAAGGCCGTTCCCCCGTTGGTGACGGACATCGATCTCTCCACCGATGACCGTTTTCTCTACGTCTCATGCTGGGGCACAGGTGAGTTTATTCAGTACGATGTGAGCGATCCGTTCAATCCCAGGAAGACAGGCTCCCTGCACTTGGGAGGGATTGTTCGCCACGCCGCACACCCTAAGAAGCCTGACCAGCCATTGAACGGCGGCCCGCAGATGGTTGAGATCAGCCGCGATGGACGTCGGATCTACTTCACGAACTCCTTGTACGGAGTGATTGACGAACAGTTCTATCCTGAGGGTATCAAGAGCTGGATGGTAAAGGTGAACGCGAAGCCCGACGGCGGGATGGAATTGGATAGAGATTTCTTCCTGGAGTTTCAGGAGGTTCGCAGCCACCAGATTCGGCTGGACGGCGGCGACTCATCCTCGGACTCCTATTGCTACCCGTCATGACCGAGACTGCAGTGTGGTCCTGGGTAGCCTTGCTGCTGCTTGGGGCCTACCACGGGATCAATCCGGGAATGGGATGGCTGTTTGCGGTTGCATTGGGAATGCAGGAAAAGAGTTCCAGAGCGGTCTGGCGATCGCTGGCACCGATGGCGACCGGTCATGCGTTAGCCATCGGGGTCGTGGTGTTCCTGGCCACCCTGGCCGGCATGGCGCTTCCGTTGACAGGCCTGAAGATTTTGGTTGCGGGCATACTTTTTGTTCTCGGGATTTACCGCCTGGTGAGGCACCGACATCCGCGAGGAGGAGGGATGCAGGTCGGTTTCAGAGATCTGACGATCTGGTCGTTCCTTATGGCGTCCGCCCACGGCGCAGGCCTGATGGTACTTCCGGTCCTGTTGCAGTTTTCACCTGTGGCGCACGCAGCGGGAGCCAACCCCTCGATGCATCCAATGCACGCTGGTGTCATGGGAGGAACAACCACCAGCCTGCTGGCAGTTGGCGTTCATACTGCCGGATACCTGGTGATTACGGGAGCGATTGCGTGGCTGGTTTATGCGAGGCTGGGTTTAACCCTTTTGCGCAAGGCCTGGGTTAACCTGGACGTGATCTGGTGCTTTGCTCTTCTCGCAACAGGAGGGTTCACACTGCTTCTTTAGAACCTGCGCCCGCTGGCTTCGTAACTCGCAAGGGACAACTGCCCGCAATGGAAGACAAATACCTGTTTGACAGGAACAGGAGGAGGTTTCTGAAATGCCAAAATTCCTGATTGAGGTCCCACACCCGCCTGAGTTAGAAGCCTGCGCCCGGGTCGTTCAGATTTTTTTGAAGACCGGCTCCCACTTTTTGAGCCATGCAGACTGGGGCTGCATGGATGGCGAGCACAAGGCCTGGATCATCGCGGACGTTGCCGACAAGGACGAGGCGTGTTGTATCGTTCCGCCCCAATATCGATCTGACGCCAAGGTCACGAGGCTCAACAAGTTCACGATGGACGAGATCGATGAGATTTTGCAAAAGCATCAGGTTTGACGCCGTTCGTTAAGCGGGACACCTGGGGGCCTCAGAGGGCACTGCATTTTGAGGCAGTTGATATTCCGGGAGAAGAGGACAACACCAAACGGGACTTGTGTTGGAAGTTGAAAAGGTGCATCATCAGCTCATACTGGGGCTGGTGGGGCAGGTTCAAACAACGAACTTGCCTTCGTGCTATCAGGTTTACAAACTAGAAAATGGCAGCCTGCGAAGGAAGAGCCTGCGTGATGCGCATGCCCGAATTCATTTGGGCCGAGTCTACGAATGCCCGTCACCATACGCGAGCATCAACTCGACGCGCATACCGCTGTCTGCTCATTTTTTCGCCACCTTCAGCCTTCTGGCGCCATTTCCACAGACTCCATAATCCTAACTGCTGGCGGAGGAGAAATTAATGAATTCAGGAACCATTGCAAAGCTTCAGGAAGGTTTTCGTGGCGAGGTCATCCAGCCTGCTGATGCTGGGTACGACGACGCCCGAAAAGTCTACAATGGCATGATCGACAAGCGTCCGGCGGTGATGGCCCGCTGCTCCGATATTGCCGACATAATGACCGCCGTTCAATTCGGCCGTGAAAACAATCTGCTGACGTCCATTCGGGGCGGCGGCCATAACGCCGGTGGCCTGGGGATTTGCGACGATGGCCTGGTGATTGACCTGTCGCGGATGAAAAACGTCCACGTGGACCTCAAGGCAAAAACTGCCCGGGTTGCCCCCGGCTGCGTGTGGGGCGACGTTGACCACGCTGCACACCCATTCGGTATGGCAGTACCCAGCGGTATCATTTCCACGACAGGGGTTGCGGGCCTGACGCTTGGTGGGGGGGTTGGCCACCTCTCCCGCAAGTACGGTCTGAGCATCGACAACCTGCTTTCTGTGGACATGATTCTGGCGGATGGCAGCTTCGTTACCGCCGATGCGAAGGAGAACGCGGACCTTTTCTGGGCCGTTCGCGGAGGTGGCGGAAATTTCGGCGTCGTCACCTCGTTCTTATTTCGCCTGAACCCTGTCGATATGGTGCACGCCGGTCCGACCTTCTGGCCGCTGGATCAGACAGAGGCAGTCCTCAAAGCCTATCGTGAATTTATTGTTCAGGCCCCGGAAGACGTGAACGGATTTTTTGCCTTCCTGACCGTTCCACCTGTCCCGATGTTCCCGGAAAACCTGCATAACCAGAAGGTCTGCGGGATAGTGTGGTGCTGCACGGGAACACCCGATGCGGCGGAAAAGGCCACCCGGCCCATGAGGTCGGTCGGCAAGCCGGTGCTTGACCACGTGGGACAGGTTCCCTTCCCGGCAGTCCAGTCCTTATTCGATGGATTATACCCGCCCGGACTTCAGTGGTATTGGCGCGCTGATTTCTTTAAGGAAATCAGTGACGCATCCGTTGCCAAGCATGCAGAATATGGCGCCAAGCTTCCCACCATGCACTCCACCATGCACCTTTATCCCATCAGCGGGGCGGTACATCGCGTAGGGAGTCAGGACACGGCATTCAGTTATCGCGATGCCAATTGGGCCGGCGTTATTGTGGGCGTCGATCCTGACCCCGCGAACCGCGACAAGATTACCAGGTGGTGCAGGGACTACTTTGACGCCATCCATCCCTATTCGTCAGGCGGCGCCTACGTGAACTTTATGATGGAAGAAGGCCAGGAGCGCGTTCAGGCATCTTTCCGCGACAACTATCAACGCCTGGCCGAGATCAAGAAAAAGCATGACCCGACAAACTTCTTCCGGGTGAACCAGAACATCGTCCCGGCGGCTTAGAAACCGGGCTGGCTGCAGGACGAGGGTTAGGGGAGGAAAGCAAGAATGGCAGGAAAACCCGGGCTTGCGAAGACAGCCCTGCGTTCAGTTTGTTCTCGAAGATGGCTGCGCTGCAACCCCGGAAACATCAAGCTCCTTGGCCTTGCCATCGTCCTGGCGATGGCAACGGCCATGGCGGCCTGCTCGGATCCATCTGAAGAGTTTAGAGAAACTCAAACCCGCATCGCTCCGCTTCTGAAGGGTCTGGGAAGTCACACCCACCCCGTCACAACTCGTTCGCCGCTGGCTCAGAGGTACTTCGATCAGGGCTTTAAACTTGTTTACGCCTTCAATCACGCAGAGGCGGTCCGGTCGTTCCGTCAGGCGTCGCTGATTGACCCGGATTGCGCCATGGCCTATTGGGGGCAGGCTCTGGCTCTTGGCCCCAACATTAACGCTCCCATGTCTCCAGAGCACGGTCGCCAGGCGTACGAAACCATTCAGTTGGCCTTGAGGTCGAATGCCAGCAACTCGGAGCGCGATTACATCAACGCACTGGCCAGGCGCTACTCGCGGGATGAAGACCAGGACCGGAAATCGCTCGACAGGGCCTATGCTGATGCCATGCGCCAGCTGGCCGCACGCTACCCACAGGATGACGATGCCCAGACCCTTTACGCCGCGGCGCTGATGAATCTGAGGCCGTGGAACTACTGGCAGGGAGACGGGAAAGCCTATCCTGAAACGACTGAACTTGTGCCGGTGCTTGAAGCTGTACTCCAGCGTAATCCCAATCACATCGGAGCAAACCACTACTATATCCACGCCATTGAAGCGACCGGATCGCCAGAGCGCGCTATTCCGTCCGCCGAGCGTCTTCAGGCCCAAGTGACGGGCGCCGGACATCTGGTCCACATGCCTGCGCACGTCTATATCCGCGTGGGGCGTTACGCTGATGCGTCAGAGGCAAACGTTCGGGCCATTGCCGCAGACGAGGATTACATCACGCAATGCCGGGCGCAGGGGATATACCCACTGGGCTATTATCCCCACAACATCCACTTTCTCTGGGCTTCCTCCAGCATGGAGGGCCGCAGCAAGGTGGCGCTGGATGCAGCGAAGAAAGTTGCGTCCAAGGTTGAGGTGGAGAAACTGGACGAGATACCATCCTGGGCCCGTATATTTACGGTGATTCCCCTTTACGCCAAAGTACGGTTTGGGAAATGGGATGAAATTCTTCAGGAGAAGTCCCCTCTAGTCAACCGTCCCTTTTATACCGGAATCTGGCACTATGCCCGCGGCCTTGCCTTTACCGCCAAAGGGCAGTCGGGATCAGCTCGAAAGGAACTGGCGAGTCTGCACAAGCTGGCAAGCGACCCGTCCGTGGCCAGCCTTAAGGTTGGCGCAACTACCGTTGGCAACCTGCTTGAGATGGGCTCCTCGGTGCTTGCAGGCGAATTGGAGGCGAGGGGTGGGAATTTCGAGAAAGCCATCAGCCAACTGGAGCGGGCGGTTCGTCTCCAGGATGGACTGCCCTACA
>JBAUWE010000510.1:0-5632 GCA_049583595.1 Terriglobia bacterium | reverse complement strand
GTCGCCGTAGTGGTGCCGTCGCCCGCCACGTCGGAAGTCTTTGACGCCACTTCGCGCACCATCTGCGCCCCCATGTTTTCGAGCGCGTCCGGCAGTTCGATTTCCTTCGCCACTGTGACGCCGTCCTTGGTGATCGTCGGGGAACCGAATTTCTTGTCCAGCACCACGTTGCGGCCTCTGGGACCCAACGTAGCTTTCACGACGTCCGCCAGTTGATTCACTCCCCGCAGAATCGCATGACGGTTTTGCTCACCATATACAATCTGTTTTGCGTTTGCCATTTTCAATTCCTCCACGAATTCCGATTAATGCTTTCCGTTGCCGGTGGTCTGGCGCGGCAGCTGTTAGCTGCACGTCCTCATCCAACCACCTCCATCGGCTGCTGCCAGATGACTCCTAACCTACTTCTTCCCACTCGCAGCGGCTGCCTTAGTTTCAAGGATTCCCAGAACTTCTTCCTCGCGCAGGATCAGATACTCCTGGCCCTCCATCTTGATTTCAGCGCCGGAATACTTCCCGAAGAGGATCCGGTCGCCCGCTTTCACATCCAGGGCGATCACCTTTCCTTCTTCGGTCTTCTTGCCGTGCCCCACGGCGATGACTTTGCCCTCTTGCGGCTTCTCCTTGGCCGTATCGGGAATAATGATTCCGCCCTTCACAGCTTCCTTCTCTTCTACTCGCTTGACCAGGATTCGATCATGCAGTGGCCTGAAATTCATTTTGTGTCTCCTTATCGCGCATTAGTCAGGCGCGGAATGTTGGTCTCGATCAGCCCGTCGCAAACCGAGAGGACTCCTGTAATTTCGCGTTGGATCTTCTTTGCCAGCGAGTTGCGTCGATGAACTTGAACCACGCGGTGCCGACGGGATCCGTCCAGGCATATGATCAGAGGCTTATGGGGATCGAAGATCCCCCACCAACGGGCTCGCTGAATCCTAGTTTTCATATCTCACCTTGCACAAAATCATCGCGCGCCCGGTCTCCCCAAAGGGCTTCCGTGCGCGGCCTGCCTGGAAGCCCAACATGGCCCCTGCACAAACCACAGATGACAGAAGTATGAGATAGCCGGCTGACAATGGCCACAACAGCGCCCACGGCACCAGGACCAGCATCGGAATAAAACCCCACTTCATCATTTTTGTAAACATCGGGTTGGTAAACATCACACACCTCGTATCTTCCGGCCATCGATGGGTTGTCCTTTGCCGGAGAAGAAAGAGGGCGGACTTGCCGCCCTCAATGAACACCAGGGCCTGAAGCCTAGGCGGCTGCATGAGCAGCGGTCTTGTGGAAGGTCGAGCTAGCGACCTCGTAGGTCTTCACGACCTGGGTCCCTTCAAGGACCTTTGCCAGGGCCTTCTGCACCTGGGGATAAGTGTCGCGGTTATAAGTTTCCGCGCTCTCTTTCCGGTCCCACAGGCTGATCCCTACCGCTTCCGTCTTGCCGGGAACGGCGAGGACGATTTCGTCCAGGAACCCTTTTTGCTTTCGTAGCAACGGAATCACTTCGTCGTTGATCGTTCGGGTAAACTCCGCCGCGCTATTGGCCTTCAGATTCATCGATACGCTTCTTGCAAACATGGCAACCTCCTCGGTTGTCGTCTAAGAGGTGCGATTGCAGGTAACCCGACTTAGTTCAGGCTGTCTGGAGATTGAATGATATGATCTGTCTCATTAACTATCATGAGTTAATTAACTTTACCTGTCAAGTAGATTCGGAGATAATGTGAAAGACTGAATCAGAATGAGTTAAACGGCAAAGGAGCGAGATGGATATTTCCTTAGTGATTAAACGCCGCCTGGAAGAATTGGGTCTTGACCAGCGAGACCTGGCAATCGCCGCGCAGGTTACGGAGTCCTATATTTCGCAATTACTGACTCGAAAAAAGGCGCCCCCGGCGCCTGCTCGGACGGATATTTACGACAAGATGTCAAAGTTCCTGAAGCTTCCAGCGGGTGAATTAGCAAAGGTAGCAGAGTTGCAACGCCAGGAAGAGCTCAAGAGAATATTGGCGGACCCGCCTCCGCCGATGTTTAAAGGGGTCCGCGAACTGGTGCTGCGCAAATGCAAGCCCGGAAACCAGAAGCAAGTGCAGGCAATTTTTGAGCGTCAGCCCTTCGGCGAAGTCGAACGCCTCATTACCCAGAAGCTCCTGGACGTGGTTAAGCGCCTTGCGAGCGAAGAACTGGAAAGTGAGAACTGGCTCCGGCTGGTGGCCAGGCTCAGCAACAGGAGCTACGAAGACATGCGGGTTTCCATTCTCGAGTTCCTGGACACAGGCGTTTTCGACGTATCGATAGAAAACTGCGTCTCATTTTTGGACCCGCTGATCGAATCCTGGGACATTGACCTCGCAACTTTTGGCGTGGAAATCGTATTAAACCGGAGAGTGGCCCAGGACCACACTAAAAGGTTCGAGTTTATGGAGAAGGAGCCGGAACCGGCGTTTGATGAAGAGCCGGGCCTTAAGGAATTCCTCCGGGATTCTTCCCTCAGCGGCGACGCGACCGAGGAGGAAGTAGATTTCCTGAAGAGACTTCGATTCAGCGGGAAACGGCCTAAACCTCTCTACTATTACCGGGAACTGCAAAATCTCAGAGATCCTCTCCATTTCCGCGCTCCACGACCGGAATAGGAATGCCGCGCCGCGCCGCAGCCAGTCAATGGCTTCGTCGCCACCTCCAGATCGCACCCGCTAGCCAGTTGGCCTCGTGCTGTTACCATTCTGGAATTTCAACGAGGGCTGCTGATCAATAGGACCCTAAACCGTGGCGAAGATATCCATAACGTGTTGATAATAAATAGTTTCGGTGGAGGCTGGGGGAGTCGAATTATGTGAGGGTATTGATAACAGACAACTTATTGATTTTCCATGACTCACAAACCGCTTAAATCTCAGGAAACACGCCTGACTGGAACGTAACTGGAACATCGCTTTTTCTTCGCCTATGCTAAATAATTTGGCACCCCTCATTCAACGATGCGCGCTCCTTTCAGGCTTGTAGTTGTGAACATTGCGTACCGGTGTCGGGGCATGAAAATCACAATCGCGCGCGTTGAGCGATTCTTGAAATTCAAGGATCTTAACGATCCTGGGGCCTATGCGTACGATCGCACTCCCCTGGACGAAGATGCTGCTGGGGCGCCGCTTGTCATTTCCCTTACCCCGCCAGCGGAGCCGGCTCAAACCGGCAGGCAGACGTGTACCACCTTCTTGAACGGATTGCCTTTTGCGGTGATCACGCTTTCCTCCGGAAGCCGGTCGGTCTTGGGCGGTTAGACTCCTATGGCAAATAGCGGGGACAGCTAGAAGATTGCCGCCCCTTTTCAAAAGATCGTTACGAGTGGCGGAAATACCTCCCAGCACCTCAATTCCTTTGCAATTGATGACATCGTGATGGTCTGGAACTATTCCACCAATAAGGAGAATCGAAGCTAAGCTGTTCTGAACTCCCGACCACGACAAGAACTTGAAACATGCAGACCGGCTTCTGACACCAGGCAGTGAGGCTGCCTGTTAAAGCAAAGGCAATGCTAGCGGACCTTATCCGTCAGTCCCTTTACTATCTTCCTCAACGGAGTCCCCAGAGTCCCCCAGGTCCCCCCTGACCAGAGATGATCCCGTACTTTTCAAACAAGCGGGCGCGCTTCGGCCTTTCTGAAACCGCGATGACAAAATGCCCATGATGTTTTTCGGTCTTGAGTCCTAGTTCCCGGGGAATGAGATACCCCACCCAGTGTGGCGTGATCCTGTGCCGAGCGGAGGAAAGTGGCTTGGCGGCTGGCGTTGTCTTGATCGTTGCTTCGCACTATCTCGGTCGAGAGGCGCTCGTCGGCGAGGGCTGGTTTACTGTTTCCTGCTTCGTGAAAGAGGCCTCCATCCTCGCCATCCTTTCTTCGATGCTGGCGAGAGAGCTTGCCAGCGTCTCCTGATCTTCTCCCCGGCGAAAGATCGGATTGTTCACCCACCAATCCATCCCCATTTCCTTGGCTTTGTCGACCGAACAGATAACCAGCCGGATCTGAATCGACAGAAGCTCGATATCGACCAGTTTCACTCGGATATCGCCGGCGATGACGATCCCTTTGTCCAGGACCCGCTCCAGCACGTCTGCCAAAGTCGAGCTTTCCACCGCGTGTGACATGCCGCGTTGATGCATCATGACATCTCCTTTTACAGAACCTTGCCGAGTGGTCCGAGATCCAGATTGAGATCGTCTTCTTCCAGTCCAAACTCATTTCTCAGGCGGTCGATTTCCTGGGCCTGCTTCATAAGCGCCAGTCCAAGCCTTTCAATCTCCTGGTCACTCAGGGAGCCGGCCTCGATGCGGCGGATGGCTTGGCGCTCCAGTAATTCGTGAAGGAGTTTGACCAGAGTCAGCACAAGTTGTCCCAGCCCGTTCTTGGTATGATTCGCATCAAGATTGAGGCGTGCGGGTCCGCCGTGCCGGCCCTCGGAAGGCCGAGGCTGAGCTATCTGACCCACCTCCATCACCCGGGCGAAGTCGCCCAGGGTTTCAGACTCCACCCGCGGCAGTTCCGGGGAATCCATTCGCCTTCTCCTTTCCATCGCCCATACCTGCACGCGGTTCCCCGGGTGCTCGGCCGAGGCTTTGGCGTGCCGTCTCCATAGACGTGAGCACGATTTGCAGCCCGAGATAAATCAGGTCGACACCGGCGACCGAGATCGTTGCCTCCCCGGCCACCACAACCCCCTTGTTCAGCACCCGGTCGAGCACCTCGCACAAAGAGACCCGCGCGGCGTCATCCAGCGCGAGTTCCGAAACCCGGGGCCGAAGGTTTCCCAAGTTGTCTTCAACAGGCATAAGCAGCCAATTCTGTGCGCGCGCCTTGGTAAAGTGCTTTCCCCAGTTCTCCCAGCCGGCCGAGGCCTCGGATCTCCCCGCGGCGATAAACCACGCTGATGTTCCTACCCGGAAGACTCTGTTGAAACTTATGGCGCAACCGAGACTCCCGCCGATGCAGGGCAGAACACAACTCGCAATCACTGGGGGGCGTAACGAGGTTGAGAAATAGCCCCGGAACGCTGATGCCCAAGCGCTTGCAAGCGGCCACCAGATCCCGCGTTTCCTCCAGGGCCATATCCGTTGGAATGCTGACGGCATAGAGGGCAGCCCGGGCCGGGTTGCTCAACAGTTCCCGCAATCTTTTGAGATTCTTCGACATCGTCACGAGTTCCTGAGAGAACTTGGTCCGCCGAAAGATTTGGGGGTATTTCAAGAACAGATCAAAGAAGACCTTGATCCACTGGTCAATGATCTCGGGGAGCTCCAGTAACCGAATCAGGTGACCCGTGGCTGCGGAGTCGAGAACCAGAACGTCATAACAACCGGAGGCGAGCAGAGCTGTGACGCGTGTCAGGGCCATGACCTCGTCCAGGCCCGAAGGGGAGAGGTCCAGCATCCTCTCGATGACCTCGCGGTCGAAGGTGAGATCAAAATTGCTCGACACCGACTCCAGGAATTTTTCGATATCTCCGACGTATTGTTCCTTGAGTTCCTCAAGGGCCGCCTGCGAGTCCACTTCCATCGCCGAGAGTCCGGGCACCACAACCCTCGGCTGAGAGTCTATTTCCATCTCGAAACACGCTGACAAGGAGTGAGCGGGCCC
>JBAUWE010000509.1:0-14663 GCA_049583595.1 Terriglobia bacterium | reverse complement strand
CCCCCAACCGGACTTTTCTTCAATCGAATGGATGATTGGCAACTGGACGGGCCAGATGGACAGCCATAGCCCCCAGGGTAAGATCCATCTTTCTGTCTCTTACGACCTTGACAAGCGCGTCATGATTTTCAGGGAGAAGATATCCCTGGCCGCGACCGGAGAACTTCCAGCCAACCACGAATCCTCCATCGGAATCCTGTCGCGCACTCCGTCGGGGGACTCGTTCCTGCTCCAGGTATTCGCCAGCACCGGTTTTATCACCCAGTATCGGGTTGCGGTTGCAGGATCGGAGATCGACTTCACCCCCGATGGCGGGCCGCAGCCCCTCCCCGGCTGGCTTTCGCGCCGCATGATCCAGCGAGGCGATGTTGATGGATTCACGGAGACCGTTCAACTGGCGCCGCCCCTGAAGCCCTTTTTTGACTACTACACGGCCGCGTTCGCGCGCGAGCCAGCGCCCAAAGCTGCCACGACAGACCACCCCGAGGATCACAAAAAACCCTAGGGCGCCGTAACGGAACCGGAGATAATAGTCTTTTCCCCGCCAGGACCGAAGCGCTGATTGAGTTTGGATTTCTCGAGGACTGAAACAGGAGGTTGGTATGTCTGCCCGCAACAAAAGGTTCCTGATCATTGCCGTGGTGATTCTGAGTTTCGTGGTCCTGCTGTGCGTGCTGGTCGTTCCACGACTGGTGGACGTCAACCGCTATCGTCCCCAGGTGGCGGCGCTTCTGGAAAGCCAAACGGGAAAGCCGGTTCGCATCGGCCACCTTGGGCTCACCCTGTTTCCCCACCTCGCCATCCAGGTTGATGACATTGCGATGGGAAATCCCAAAGGCTTTTCGGGCGGAGATTTCTTCAAGGCGCAGCGGATTTACGCCCTGCTCCAGGCAGGTCCGCTGTGGCACAGGAAGATCGTCATCCAATCCCTGGTGGTGGAAGGGCCGGTGATTCACTTGCTGAGCAATGCCGCGGGACACTGGAACTATGAGAATCCAACGGCACCGGCCGGCAGCAAAGCACCCGCGGCGTCCGGCGGCGGACCCAGTTTCGCATTGGGAACCATCTCCAAGGTGAGCATTGACTCCGGGCAAGTAACCATCGCCAACCTGCTGCCTTCGGGGGCCATGGGACCGGCTTATTTTGACGGGAAGGGACTTTCGTGCCGCTTTCAGGACGTGAACCTCGATGCCCTGACTGCGCCGGATTCGCATTCTTCGCGTCCCGGCTCCGCGAGCATCATTCCCTCCGGGAAAAATCCTTCACCTCCGGTGGCTCGCGGTTCTTTCCACGCCGACTCGCTGCGCTTTGGCAACATCCAGACAACCGGGCTCGATTCCCGGATCCAGGTTTTTCCCAAGCAGGCCTATCTGGACAATCTCACACTGAACCTGGCGAGCGGGACGGTGAGGGGCAAAGCAGCGTCGGACTTCTCCCGGCAGAACCTGCTCTACAGCGCCCAGACGTCCTTCCAGAAAATCGATGTGGCCGAAC
The DNA here is from genome assembly GCA_049583595.1 of Terriglobia bacterium. Taxonomy (GTDB): domain Bacteria; phylum Acidobacteriota; class Terriglobia; order UBA7540; family UBA7540; genus SCRD01. The sequence continues at coordinate 13,169 of JBAUWE010000509.1, read as the reverse complement.
TGCTGAATGCCATTCCAGAGGCGCGCGGCAAGATGACAGGAACCATGGAAGGCAACCTGGATCTACACGGAGAAGCCACCCATTCGATTGATCCGCTGAGCGGGATGCAGGGGACGGGCAAGGTGAGCATCCGGAACGGAAGGTTGCCCACACTGCAACTGAAGAAGAACCTGTTGTTCCTGGTTCGGATCGCGGGCGTGGGAGCAACTTCCGGCGACCCGGCGGCATTCTCCTCCATCTCGACGGACCTGAACCTCGCCAACCAGCAGCTCGCAAGCCATCACATCACGATTGCGAGCAACGACCTGAACGTGGATGCTTCCGGGGTGTTGGACTTGGCCAAATCCAACCAGATGAACTATACCGGCACCGCCCTGATGCCGGCCAGGCAGGGCGGCCTCACCAATCTGGTCAGCCAAATTTCGGGAGCCACGTTTTCGAACGGCAACCTCTCATTCCCCTTTGATCTGAGCGGCACGCTCGATAAGCCCAGATTTTCTCTCAAGACGGGCAAGGGCATCCTGGGCGGACTCTCGGCCCCGGCTTCCGGCAGCCAGCAGGGCTCAAAGCCTGGAAATACCATCCAGAATCTCTTCAACATGTTCCAGAAGAAGAAGTCGACCACAACGCCCCCGAAGTAGCAGAGGCAGGTCATCCTTCTGATGTAGCGGCGGCTTAACGCCGGCACGTGGCGGGCTCAACCCGCCGCTACGGCCCTCCGATTGTACGGCCCGGGCAGGACAAGCGCGCTGGGGGCAATCTGTGCGATGATATTCGTTTTGTCGCTGACGTTGAAATCATTGTGGATGCCAGATAACTCATGACCGTGCTTGATTCCATCCTCTTATTTTTCGCGGCGCTTGCTGCGGGCGGTCTGAACTCGGTTGCAGGAGGAGGAACGTTCTTCTCGTTCCCCGCCCTCATCTTTTCCGGCGTGCCACCCATTCCGGCCAACGCCACCTCAACCGTCGCCCTGTGGCCGGGAACCCTCGCCAGTTCCTGGGCGTACCGGCGCAGGCTGCCGCGAAGCGCCATGATTTTCATCCCCCTGATTCTGGCCAGCATCGGCGGCGGATACTTCGGCGCACACCTGCTGCTGCGCACCCCGCCCCAAATCTTCATGCGGCTGATTCCTTTTCTGTTTCTCGGCGGGACCCTGCTGTTTGCTTTCGGCAAGAAGCTGGTGCGCGGCGCCGCGCGAACCGGTCATCATGGCAACGCATCGTGGATGGCTCTCGCGGGAGTCACCCTGGCCCAGTTTTTCATTGCAGTTTACGGAGGCTTTTTCGGCGGCGGCATCGGCATCCTGATGCTGGCCTCATTCACCTTTTTGCCGCTCGCCGACATCCACGCCATGAACGGCCTGAAAACACTGCTGGCCTCAACCATCAACGTCGTGGCGATTGTCACCTTCGTCGTGGCGCGAATCGTCTTCTGGCCACAGGCCGTTCTGATGCTGTTTGGAGCGGCGCTCGGCGGCTACGCAGGCGCGCATTTCGCGCAGAAGGTGAATCCGGCGCGCGTTCGCACCTTTGTGGTCTGCGTCGGCTTTGCCATGTCGTTTTACTTCCTCTACCGCTATCACTGAGTCCAGCCGGCCGCTCGGTTATTTCTTCGGCATGGCCACCGGCCTGCCCATGCGAATTGATTCCCTCGCCGCATCAAGAATCTCATTCACCTCCACGTTCAGGCGGGCCGAAAGCAGCCCCGTGATGGGGCGGTCCTGCTGAATCGCCTCCACGAGGAAAGCGATGGGATTTGATTCGTCCTCAGGCAGCGGCGAAAGCGCTTCCGGCCGGCCGTCAGGAGACTGGGCAGAAGCCCTCATGTCAGTTCCGCGAAAAAGCAGAGCGTCCGGCAGGGCCAGCAGGCTTCCATGCGGGCCGAACACCTGGATGCGCTCCATCGTAAAAGGCCAGTCCCAGGATGGCTGGAGCACGGCCGTGCCATCGGCATATTCCAGCACGATCACGGCATCGTCTTCCACGACGTTATGCTGTTGGACCTTGAGCTTCAGCGAGCGGGCGAACACCCTGTCCGGCCGTCCTTTGAGCCACAGCGCCAGCGCCGCGCCGTAGCAGCCGAAATCCATCAGGGCGCCGCCGCCGTTCTTCACCGGATCGTAAAGCCAGGCCGCAAACTCTTTTGATGTTCCGATTTCGCGCGGCCCCTGGTGCCCGTACTGCGAAACTATCTGGTGAAGGGGTCCGACCTTTCCATCCTTCACCTGCCGGTAGAGCTGCTGATAGGAGGGCAGCCAGTAGTTGAAATAGTTCACCATCAGCTTGATGTGCGCGGCCGTGGCCAGTTTCTCAATTTCGCGCGCACCGGCCGCGGTGGTGGCCATGGGCTTTTCCATCTCCACGTCGATGTGGCGTCTGGCGCAGGCACGCACAATGGCGAGATGATGGTCCGTTTCCGTGGTGATGATGACGACCTGCGGCTTCACCTCATCGAGCATGGTGGCGTAGTCGGAGTAAAACTTCACGCCCGCGGGCACGCGCGATTTTGCCTTTGCCACCAGCGCCGGCTGCGGCTCCGCAATGGCCACCAGCCTGGCCTGCGGAACCTCGGCGATGTCCCTCAGAATTCCCCACACGTGGTCGTGGTCAAGGCCCACAATGGCAAACCGAACGTTGCCCGCCCGGGCCTGGGCCATGGCACCCGCAGGCGCCAGCAGCAGGATCAATGCAAACGTGGACAGCAGAATTTTGCGCATCAGTGTCTCCTCCAGTGGCACAACAATAACTCATTTTGGGTGGTCCGGCTTGACAGATTACATTCTGCTTAAATATCAGATTCCACTGGCAGCCAGCCGGGAAGACGAGTAGAATCCCGCTATCGGTTTCTGGCCTGGTTCCGTTCAGACAAACGTTTCCGCACGTCTTTGTTGTTGAATCCAGGCAAAAGGAGGCTCCCCATGGCCAACACGACTTCTCCAACGAAATTGACCATCAACCGGATCATCATGTATCCGGCGATCATCACGCTTTTGATCACCCTTTTGAGACTCGTCGGCGAGCTCCTGCACGGGCCGGCCGTCCTGTTCAGCCAGGCCGACGGCGGCGGCGCCGCGATCATCGGCATCACCTGGCTGCCCTTCATTTTTGGCCCGTATTTCGCCGTCAAACTGTTTGACCGGAATATGAAGCCATCGAGCTTCCTCAAGACGATCATCTTCGCGATTGTCGGCTTCGTGGTCCTTGCCTGCGGTGCCATGGTGGCTTTCGCTCCCACCGTCCGCTTCACCGGACACGTGGCAGTGGGGCTGGCGCTGATCGTGGGCGCCGCCGCGTTGCAGTATTTTCCCTGGCGGGAACTGGCCCAAACTCTGATCGCTTACGCCTACCTTGCCCGCATCCCCGTAGCCATCGTGATGTTTTTTGCCATGCTGGGCCATTGGGGCACACACTATGACGCCGTGCTGTCCCCGTACGACCAGCTTCCCTTCTGGACAAAGTATCTCTACCTGGCCATCGCTCCGCAACTGATCATGTGGATTGTCTATACGATGACCGTTGGCGTGCTGTTCGGCGCGATCTACGCGGCCATCTTTCGCCGCAAGTAGAAGGCAGCAGCTATGCCTGACAGAAAAGAGGTCACAGGCGCCGCAGGTGCCGGGCATTTAAAAACCCCGGCTGTCACTAGAGTCCCCTATCTGTCGCAGGTTATCGTTGAGTCACAGGCCCGCGACGGACAAGACACCGTCGCCTTAACGGAACCTCAATGCCGGCGGAAGATGTTCGATAGGTTCGACAGGAATGATTTCGAACTGCCCCTGGCGAAAAGCATGCAGTTGGCGTTACGAACAAGGGTGAGCACGGGATTCTGTGGCTCAAGGGGCCAGATATCCAGTGAAGTTCCCTCGGGAAGGGCGTGGCGGACAACCTGACCGACTTTTGCCATTAACGAGTCGAGTTCCACCGCCGGATCCACGACGATCACCAGAACCAGCGCCGGCTTGGGCATGATCTCACGGATATAGCACATCGGCAGATGCGCCTCGACAATCCCTTCAGTGGCCGAAATACAGCGAGAAATTTCCTGCTCGATGTTCTGGGACAGCGGATTGGCGGGTTTGCCCGCGTAAACCGTGCTCCCTGCCGGAATGCGAAAAGTCTCCATCGCTTCCCCCGATCGCGGAGTCAAATCCACGCGGGGAGATACTCTACTCCGCAGACGATACGAATGCAATCCGAGGAGAAATCGATACTGAAATCCAGGAACGCTGAAGCTTTGCTTACTGGGAAACCGTTACTGAGTCAGAATGTGGCGGAGAAATCTTGCCACGGTCTCCCGCACGTGGAGAGCGCCCTCGTGCTCGGTTCGCAGCGGACGGCCGTTTCGGTGCGCGCGGAGTTCGGGATCCTCGCCTGTCGGAAGCTGATTGGCCAGGCCAATCAAGTGCCGCTGCAGTCCGTTGAGCGGCGCGGAGGAGGCACCGCCTGTCTTTGCCGCCGTGGAAATTTCTTCAGCATTGGGCTCCTGGTGACTCTCTTCGATAATTCTGCTGTGCACATCGGTTGAAACATCCTCAGGCGTGTCCGTCCTCGGACTCGCGAGATCAGGGACGCCGGAAAACCTCTGGGCGACTGCGTCCCTTTTGGTCAGGAACGAATCGAGCTTGAACAGATCCTTCAGCGTGGCGGGAATGGACGTGTGATCGAAGGTTTCGCCGACAATCGTTCCTTTGGTAATGTAAGGAGAAATGAGGATGGCCGGAACCCGCACGCCGTACCGGTTGAACTTGAATTGAGATTGATACAGGTCAGGCGGCACAGCATCCTTGGGCGTGATCGCGTGGTCAAAGAAGCCGCCGTGCTCGTCGTAAACAATCAGCAGCAGGGACTTCTCCCACAGAGGTGAAGTCCGCACGCAGTGGTAAACATCCGCAATCAGCGCCTCGCCGGCCTTAACGCTGTGCGGCGGGTGCTGATCGTTCGCGCTGCCAAACCACCAGAAATATTTCGGCTCAATGAACGAATAGTTCGGCAGCTTTCCTTTCTTAGCATCTTTCCGGAACTCGCCATAGCCTTTGAAATGGTTTCGCAGAGAGTCAGTATCCAGGCGCTGGAGTTCCCAGGTCTGCGAAATTTCGTGGTAATAGTTTGTCCACGTCCGGCCCGCCGCCGACAGGTTTTCAAAGATGGAGCGCATGTCGTAGTTGTGGAACTGGCTATTGTCCAGATAACCCTTGGACGTTGCGGCATGGGCAAAAAAGCGGTTGGGCCAGGTGGGGCCGGGCACCGAGGAAAACCAGCGCTTGCAGACGGCAAATTCTTTGGCCAGCGTGGTGAGCACCGGCAGATTACCGGGATCAAAGCAGTCCATGATATTGGGCGCAGTGGTGCGGGCGACATCGTCCTGCTGCGCGTAGCTGAAGACAAATCCTTTGTTCTCTTCAACATCCTTCGGCGGAGGAGGTCCGCTGGGATTGCTGAAAAGCTGGATGTTGACGTCATGGAACTCGTGGCCCGGATCGTGCGGCGTGACGTCCCCAGCGTTGCGAGTGACAACAACCTTGTTGCCGGGGCCCGGCGGCTCGCTGGAATCCACCGGATTCCACTCACCGCCCGTCAGGCCGTCAATGTCGTAGCCCGGCGCCTGCAGCCAGCCCAGCATGTGATCGAATGAGCGGTTCTCCATCATGAGGACGACGACGTGTTCGATTTCCTGCGGCATAAGATTTTGCCCCCTGGCAGATTTTGATTGCGATACCTGCAAGGCCATTTCCGGCGTCGCGGGTTCAGCTTAGTCCAGTGTGGTTGTGCGGCACCATTCTCCGCCATGGCAACCGTAGAATTCAAGGGCGCAGGACGGATGTTTTGCCAAGGCGGATGTTGCGGGCTGGGGAAGTGGCTGCTAGATTGAGCCTATGACCAAGCTGCTTGAAAAGGCGCTCGAAAAGATTTCCAGCCTGCCGCAGGAAGAGCAAGACGCGATCGCCGGGCAGATTCTGGCCGAACTTGAAGACGAGGCTGCCTGGGCAAAGCGCTTTGCCACCCACGGCGACAAGCTGCGCCGTCTTGCTGACGAAGCGCTCGCGGAGCATCGCAAGGGGGAGACTCGCCCTCTGGACGATCTCCTTTGATCGAGTCCCGTACCACGCGACGGTTCCGGGAGGCCTACGCAAGTTTACCGGACGAAGCCCGCCGGCAGGCGCGGCTAGCCTACTTTCTTTTCCGGGAAAATCCCCGCCACCCAAGCCTTCGATTCAAAAAAGTTGACGAACCGAGCAACACCTGGTCGGTCCGAGTCGGCCTTGGCTACCGCGCCTTGGGTGTGATGGAAGGCTCGACCCTCGCGTAGTTCTGAACCGGGTCGCATGCCGAATACGACCGGCTGCTCTGAGGTAACACCTCTTTCTACCCGAGGGCGAGACAAGCTCACGGCAAACAAAACACTGTCTTGGCTACCCCCTGGATGGCACCCGGTAGATTGAGAATCCTCCGGTGAGGATACCCGCGCTACAGGGCGAAAATCGGGGGCACGTCGTCCATAGACCGCCGCTACAACAGGTGTTGCAGCACGTGGGATGATGGTATAATTGATTTAGAGGAAGAGAAGGTGGGAAGGCGGATTTGCTGCAGAAGAAAAAGTTATAGCGGCGAAAAATACCGCTTGCCTTCCCGGGTGAACTTCGGTAGGATTATTAATTGCCAGAATGAAGGTGGGTGCAACAAGAAGCTTCCTCATCATTGCGGGCTATACAAACGGAGGTCGATACGAAGAAGGCTTTCGGGTAGGAATTTGAGGCACGTCGGGCCCACGCAACAAACTCCCCGCCTGTTTCAAATTCCCCAACAATAAAAAGCCGGTCCATTTAGGATAAGCAAGCAAGGCCGTCTCTCTTGCAGCGGACGGCAGGGGTTTCATGTCTCGAATAAGGGGTGTTGAGTTCGGCTTTTCCGAGTGAAGAGCGAAACCCAGCATCTGACAAAGCCGGATGAAAGTTCGGCGCTCAGTCTGGACAAGAGGTCATGCAGAGCGTTCATGCTTCTGCCTGACACTCAGCGATCTTTGAAAACTGAATAGTGCGACGTCTACATGTGCTCATCTGTCCGGCGGATATCCGGACAGAATAAAACATAGCGAAGGCGAATCTGTTCACAAGAGCAGTGACGAGCTAGCAGTGGCGAGTGAGGAGCTTTTCACTTGTCACTCATCACTTGCCACTGGTTATGTGTGTTGAGCAGATTTTATGGTCAAGCTACTAAGGGCGTACGGTGGATGCCTTGGCGCCAGACGGCGAAGAAGGACGTGGCTACCTGCGATAAGCCTCGGTGAGGGGGAAGCACCCATTGACCCGGGGATTTCCGAATGGGGAAACCCGACTGGGCAAAACCCAGTCACGGCCCGCTGAATACATAGGCGGGTGCGAGCTAACCCAGGGAAGTGAACCATCTCAGTACCTGGAGGAAGAGAAAACAACAGTGATTCCGTCAGTAGCGGCGAGCGAAAGCGGAATAGCCCAAACCCAGCCTTCCTTTGAGATTTCAAATTTGAAATTCGAGATTTCAAAGGAGGGCTGGGGGTTGTAGGGCGCGCGTCGGTGTAGAACCATAGAGTTACCAATCCAGCGGCTAGCTGAACGGCTTGGAAAAGCCGGTCATAGAGTGTGATAACCACGTAAGCGAAAGTTGACTGGACTCTAACGCGCGTACCTGAGTACCGCGGGACACGAGAAATCCCGCGGGAATCTACGGGGACCATCCCGTAAGGCTAAATACGTGCTGGCGACCGATAGTGAACAAGTACCGTGAGGGAAAGGTGAAAAGAACCCCTGCGAGGGGAGTGAAATAGTACCTGAAACCGTATGCCTACAAGCAGTCGAAGGGCAACGTTCTCGGAGCAATCTGAGAACAGGCCTGACGGCGTGCCTATTGCATAATGAGCCGGCTAGTTATTGTCCGTCGCAAGGTTAAGCAATGATCCGGCGCAAGCCGGGGAGCGAGCCGTAGCGAAAGCGAGTCTGAATAGGGCGACCAGTGGCGGGCAATAGACGCGAAGCGGGATGATCTATCCTTGGTCAGGGTGAAAGTCGTGTAACAGCGACGGGAGGCCCGAACCGGTGTTGGTTGAAAACAGCTCGGATGAACTGAGGATAGGGGTGAAAGGCCAATCAAATTCCGTGATAGCTCGTTCTCCTCGAAATAGCTTTAGGGCTAGCCTCGGACGATTGCTCGCGGTGGTAAAGTACTCGATGGACTAGGGTCTGTTAACAGATACCGAATCCAACGAAACTCTGAATGCCGCGAAGTCTAATCCGGGAGTCAGACGGCGGGGGCTAAGCCTCGTCGTCGAGAGGGAAACAGCCCAGACCGCCAGCTAAGGTCCCTAAATAGTGGCTAAGTGGGAAAGGAAGTGAGATTGCTTAAACAGCCAGGAGGTTGGCTTAGAAGCAGCCATCCTTTAAAGAAAGCGTAATAGCTCACTGGTCGAGCGATCTTGCGCCGATAATACAACGGGGCTCAAGTCATTTACCGAAGCTGCGGATTTACGATCGGCTCCGGCCGATCGTAAGTGGTAGAGGAGCGTTGAGTATAGTTTGAAGCGGGATCGTAAGGGCCCGTTGACAGTACTCAAGTGACCCTGCCGGCATAAGTAGCGATAACGGAGGTGAGAACCCTCCGCGCCGAAAGTCTAAGGTTTCCTGAGAAAGGTTAATCCGCTCAGGGTTAGTCGGTACCTAAGGCGAGGCCGAAAGGCGTAGCCGATGGACAGCTGGCTAATATTCCAGCACTACGACGGAGACGTTATTACGATGCGGGGACGCAGGAGGATAGTGGAGTCGGCCTGATGGCTCAGGCAACGTGCGCATCGAGGAGGACCTGGCAGGCAAATCCACCGGGTCGGTTCAAAGCCAACTCTGAGATGTGTGCCGAAACTTCCCTTCGGGGGGGATAAGTCCATGATTTCATGCTGCCAAGAAAATCCGCTAAGGAGTCTCCGGCGCAGCCGTACCCCAAACCAACACAGGTAGACGAGGTGAATATCCAAAGGCGCTTGAGAGAACACTCGCTCAGGAACTAGGCAAATTAGCACCGTAACTTCGGGAGAAGGTGCGCCCCGCTAGGGTTCATAGCCCGAGGGGGCCGCAGTGAAAAGCGGTCTGCGACTGTTTAACAAAAACACAGGTCTCTGCAAAGTCGAAAACGACGTATAGGGGCTGACGCCTGCCCGGTGCCGGAAGGTTAAAGGGAGAGGTCATGGGGAGCAATCCCCGGCAGCTTTGAACTGAAGCCCCGGTGAACGGCGGCCGTAACTATAACGGTCCTAAGGTAGCGAAATTCCTTGTCGGGCAAGTTCCGACCTGCACGAATGGCGCAACGACAGACCGACTGTCGTAGCGAGTGACTCAGCGAACTTGTAGTACCGGTGAAGATGCCGGTTACCCGCACCTAGACGGAAAGACCCCGTGCACCTTTACTACAACTTAGCCATGAATTGCGGGATTGTATGCGCAGCATAGGTGGGAGGCTTTGAACCAGGGCTTTTGGGTTCTGGGGAGCCAACGGTGAGATACCACCCTTATGATTCTGCGGTTCTAACTTAGGCCCGTTATCCGGGTCAAGGACATGGCTAGGTGGGTAGTTTGACTGGGGCGGTCGCCTCCTAAAATGTAACGGAGGCGCCCAATGGTTGGCTCAGGCTGTTTGGAAATCAGCCATCGAGTGTAAGGGCATAAGCCAGCCTGACTGCGAGACCAACAAGTCGAGCAGAGACGAAAGTCGGGCCTAGTGATCCGGTGGTTCTGTATGGAAGGGCCATCGCTCAACGGATAAAAGGTACGCCGGGGATAACAGGCTGATCGCTGCCAAGAGTTCACATCGACGCAGCGGTTTGGCACCTCGATGTCGGCTCATCGCATCCTGGAGCTGTAGAAGGTTCCAAGGGTTGGGCTGTTCGCCCATTAAAGCGGTACGTGAGCTGGGTTCAGAACGTCGCGAGACAGTTCGGTCCCTATCTGGTGTGGGCGTAGGAAATTTGAGGGGGGCTGTCCCTAGTACGAGAGGACCGGGATGGACAAACCTCTTGTGTCCCAGTTGTCGCGCCAGCGGCATGGCTGGGTAGCGAAGTTTGGAAGCGATAACCGCTGAAAGCATCTAAGCGGGAAGCGCGCCCCAAGATAAGATTTCCCAAGGATGAAAGGTGAGCCAGCTACTCACAGTGAATCCTATGAAGGGCCGCGGAAGACTACCGCGTTGATAGGTCGGGGGTGTAAGCACAGCAATGTGTTGAGCTTACCGATACTAATCGCCCGTTCGGCTTGACCATAAATTCTGCTCAGCATACGGCGGCACAGCCGCCAGAGAGTAGAGAGTAGCGAATTGTGAGTAGGGAGATTTGATAAGACCCTATTCGCGACTCGCAATTCGCGCCTTCGCTTTGAGCATTTGACGTCGCACTATTCAGAAAGGCAGAAGGTAGCAGATGGCATAGAGTATGTGGGAGTTTCCCATATGCGATCTGCCACATGCTACCTGCCTTTTAACGCTTTTCCGGCGATTTTACCGGAGGGGTCACACCCGTTCCCATCCCGAACACGGAAGTTAAGCCCTCCAGGGCCTATGGTACTGCGCGGGTGACTGCGTGGGAGAGTCGGTCGTCGCCGGGATTAAATTGACAAAACGCCTCAGCCTTGTGCTGGGGCGTTTTTGCTTTGGTGCGGCGATGTCCTCATCGCCCGTCGCCGACTGGCTGGCGATTGCCGGCCCGGTATGCTGTTCTGCAGGAGGGGCCTGGGCACCCCTCGGCTCACATTTGGCGTGGCCTTTTGCTTTAGCCATCTTGACAAGGATGCAATCCTTGCTATAGTAAGGAAATGGCCAAAGTTACCAGTAAACTGCAACTAACCGTTCCCAAGGCCATTGCGGACCGTTATGGGATTCGTCCCGGCGATGAGCTTGAATGGATCGCCGCGGGTGACTCGATTCGCGTGATTCCGGCAAATTCTCCGGCAGGAAACGGACATGCCCGGACAGCGGAAGAGCGCTTAACTCTGTTCGATCAGGCGACAGAGCGCCAGCGCCGCCGCGAGGCGAGCGTTGAGCGGGGCGCGATTCCAGAAGCTGTGAAGCCCCACGAGATCGAGCGCGGCTGGAAACGGGAGGACCTCTATCGCCGTGGCCGCTCTGGTTGATACAAACGTCCTCGTTTACCGTTTCGATTCTGCATCTCCGCGCAAGCAGGCGATTGCCACGGAATTGCTCCGGCGCGGCATCGCGGAAGTCTCGCTGCGGATTCCCCATCAGGCTATCGTGGAGTTTGTAGCCGCCGTCACGCGACCGAGGGCTGGCGGGCCGGCCCTGATGTCGAAGCTGGACGCCTGCTTCGAGGCCGAGCAAATGCTGGATCAATTTGAGGTGCTCTATCCCAACGAAGCCCTGGTGCGCACTGCTGTGCGGGGTGCCGCAGCGTATCAGCTCGCCTGGTTTGACGCTCACCTCTGGGCCTACGCGGAACATTACGGCCTCCCGGAATTGTATTCGGAAGATTTCGAGCATGACCGCCTGTATGGCACGGTGCGCGCGGTGAATCCCTTCCTCGATTGAAGTGCCGCCTTTTCGCCCTGCCTGATTCTTGCCCCCGCGGGTCGCACACACCGCACAAGACGCGATGTCTGCGTTGAATTTTTGTAGGGGAATCCTCCGGGCTCCCGCGTGTCTCTTCGGACGGGAGGAGGGAGACTTCCGCTGTGTTGCAGCCATGGCCTTTACGGCCCGCGCTTTTTTTGAGACAACGATTACAGTTTGGGACAACACTTGAGAGCCGCAGGCCCCAAGCGGCCAGCAAGTCAGTTGCTTCCCCAATTTTCGGGGACACCATGAAAAACTCACAGCTTTCTGACGACGAATTCCTGGCTGCGTTTGAAGCGTCCACTCTCGCGGAGTTCCACCACTCCGATCACATTCGCGTGGCATGGATCTTTCTGCGGAGGCTTCCCTTCCCCCAGGCTGCCGAACGCATGGCGGAATCGCTCCGGCACTTTGCGGCCGTGAAGGGCGCACACCAGAAGTATCACGAAACCATCACCCAGGCCTGGATGCTGCTGGTCGCGGGCGCTCTTGAGCACGACAGCCAGTCCGCCGGCGGCGAGCACTTGCCTTCCGCTGAAGCCGGCCCCGATGCGTCGCAGGGCGCCCCCAGCGCTAATCACACGGCCGACGAGTTCAACGCCTTCGCCGCCGCCCACCCTGAGCTTCTGGACGCGCGCTCGCTCGATCGGTTCTATTCTTCCCAACTCCTCGCCTCCCCCGCCGCCCGCACGCGGTTCGTCCCTCCCGACCTCTCCCCGCTTCCCGCCCCCGCATCACGCAACTCCTGAGTGCTTTCGTAACCTGTAAATTGCAGTCGCCTTTTCTCGTCACCTGTCACTCATCACTCGTCACTGCTTTTCAGTAATTTGTAATTGGTCATTCGTAATTTTTGGGGTATGTTGTCGTCTTGATTTTGCCGTCAGCACTGGTCGTCAGCATTGAAGGATCCCAAGGACGAGGCCGAGAGACTGCAGTTCCATCCCGGCACTTCAGCTTTGAGGTCACAAACTGTGACCTCAAAAACGGGACGCGGAGGGCGCCGCTATATGCCGCTGGCTTTCACCGAACAGGACGTGGCGATGCTTTCCAGCGTGCTGAGGAGCAAGCCGGCCGTCGAGGTGAACATCGCCATCATGCGCGCCTTCGTGAAGCTGCGGGAGATGCTGGCCTCGAACCACGAGCTCGCCCGCCGCCTGGAGCAGATGGAAAAGAAGTACGACGCGCGGTTCAAAATCGTCTTCGACGCCATTAGCGAACTGATGAAGCCGCCCGCAAAGCCGCGTCGCGCCATCGGTTTCGACCCCGCCTCGAAGCGCTCAACTCAGAACCCATATCTTTTCGTCCTCCGTAATTTGTAATTGGTCATTCGTAATTTTTTGGCTGTGTTGTGGCCAGAATCTTGGTGGCTCACACCCCGATAAATCGGGGTTTGCGCCACACGCGCGCGCCCATCCCAAACGAATCCATGAGATACTGAGTCGGCGATGGCGGACCGCAAATTCCCAGCCCGGCTACACGTGCTCCTTGCTTCTCAAGCGCCGCTGGGCGTGGTGTTCCGGCGCGGCCCGGCGAACGCTGTCTGCACCCTGGGATGGAATCGCGACACCGACCGATTCGAGCTCGGCCAGT
>JBAUWE010000508.1:0-2189 GCA_049583595.1 Terriglobia bacterium | reverse complement strand
CCCGGAGCAGGGCTGAGGTCTGAATATCTTCCCACTCATCCGGGTCCGAGGCTCCGGCCAGAACTTCCAGACCGCTCTTTTCGTGGACCGTCAGCAAGGCGTTGAAAAAATGGCTGTCGAGCCGCTCGAGGTTCTGGGTCGCGTCGCGGACAGAGAAGCGGGAACGGAGATCGAGCAGGAGAGCAACGTGCCCCATGGGCCGGGAGAGATCCATCAGAATAACCCGTTTTTGAGTCAGGCGGGCCAGTTGTGCGCCCAGGTTGACCGACACGGTGGTCGACCCAACTCCGCCCTTGGCGCCCATGACGACAATGAGCTTTCTATCAAGCGATTTCTCGCCTGGAGTCTGCTCATCGCGAATCCTTTTCAGAGCAGCTTCCAGAGAAATTGTGTCGACGGGATGGGCCAGAAATTCACGGACACCACTGCGCATGGCCTGCATCAGCAGCTCCGGATCAGGCTGTTTGAGCTGTGAACAGGCGACAACAACCACAGACGGGCGAAGGCGTCGGAGATGCGCCGCAAACGCCAGCGAAACCTCGGTCCCCCCTGCAAGGTCCAGGATCACAACATCAGGGATGGTCTCACCCGGTGCGGGATGTTGCTCAGTGGAGGGCGACCATTCAACCACTGATTCGGTCAGGCCCGTCTGCTCAACACATGCACGCAGGTAAGATGTGCTTTTGGCGTCTGTAGCGACAACAGCCGCGGTCAACATGAATGATTCCTCTTTCCAAACTTCTGCAAAGCTCTAAGAAACCTATTGGCCAGAACCCTGACCCTGTCCGCTGGTTGCCGGCGGCAGGAACTTCATCGGGAATTGAGGACCCGCGGGAACCTGGCCAGGAGGCAACGGGTGAACAATTTGCGGTGTTACGAGAACGAGCAATTCGGTTTTGTTTTTGTTCAGGCTTTCGCTCTGAAAAATCTTGCCCAAAAGGGGTATGTCGCCCAATCCGGGAATCTTCTGCAATGTCTTGGTTACACGGTTGTCCATCAGGCCAGCAATCACAAAACTCTGTCCATCCCGCAGTTCCATCTCTGATTGTACCCTGCGGACAGCGAGAGCGGGGACGGTAAACCCGGTAATCGTCAAAGCATTGGCATAGTCGAGTGAACTGACTTCCGGCGACACCTTCAGATGAATCTCGTCGTCAGCAAGGATGGTCGGAGTGAAGTCGAGCTTGATTCCAAACTGCCTAAACTGAATGGTGATGGCAGGAACACCGCCGCCCGCGCCGGTCGACTGGAGCATCGGAAATGGAAACTCTCCACCCGAGAGAAAACTGGCCTCTTTGCCGGACTCCGTCAAAACGTTGGGTTCGGCCAGGATTTGGAGAAGATTCTGTGTCTGGAGGGCCTGGATGGTACTGGCCAGGTTAATATCCGGGCGGAAGACAAACACGTTCAGCAGACTACCCAAAGTATAGCCACCAGTACTCCCGCCCAGCTGGGCGAGCCCGGGTGGGGAATATTGTCCGGTTGAAATCGTCCCAACGTTCTTGGCTCCTGGAAGACTCATGATGTTTACGCCCAGCTGCTTGATAGCAGAGCGGTCAACTTCCGCAAATCGAACTTTCAGGAGAACTTCTCCCGTGGGGGGTGCCGGGACCGCCAGCAGGCTGACAACACTATTCTTGTTGGGCACCATAGACTGCGCCAGTTCCAGAATTTTATCGGCAACGGCGGCAGATGAGACATGGCCCGAAAGGGTGACAATGTTTTTGCTGACACTGACCTTCACCGGTTCATTCGGAAAGGTGCTGCGGATATCTCCGGTGAGATCCAGAACGTCCAGATCGACATAAACATCAAACGTCTGCATCTGGCCGGACTGGCCCCATATCACCAGCGAGGTTGCGCCCGCCCGCTTGCCATTCAGGAGAATTTCGGTAGGGCTTACAACCACGGCGTCGCAGATATCCGGGTTCGCAAGAGAGACGCGCGTAATCTGGGCCGGGGATGTGACGACCAGCGAACGATCGACAATCAAATGCAGCGCTTCCGG
The DNA here is from genome assembly GCA_049583595.1 of Terriglobia bacterium. Classification (GTDB taxonomy): domain Bacteria; phylum Acidobacteriota; class Terriglobia; order UBA7540; family UBA7540; genus SCRD01. Next base: position 181 of record JBAUWE010000508.1, on the reverse strand, counting down.
GCCACCCGATGGGGTGCCCTGGCTCTCGGCCTGCTGGATGCTTGTGCGGATATTGATCTGTGATGCCGCTGCTAGAGGAGAGGCATAAACAAGCGCAACAAGCGCTGCCGTCAAAAGAACCAGACTAGTGACTGCGGGAAGGGAACGTCTTTCGATTCTGCTATTTTTTCTTGTCATCGAC
>JBAUWE010000507.1:0-6973 GCA_049583595.1 Terriglobia bacterium | reverse complement strand
GCCTGAAGCAACTTCAGGCTCCGGGCGGCGCGGGCCATGCCCTCGGTAAAGAAATGCCCCACCACCACGTCGGCAGCCGGCAAGGCTTTGAGCAGCCGCGGATCTTCGCGATTGACGGGAAATGGAGAAAAGGAGGCAGGGGTCTTAATGAGGGTTTTGAGATCGTCCGCCGCTTTTGCGGCGACTTTGCCCGCCAGAACCACCTTGATCCGTTGCTGTTTGCTCTTTTGGCTCCCGGGCATGGTTGTGGCAGCTTTCCGTTATGCGTTACGGACCTGTGAAGCGTCCCCTTCTGCGTCCGGAGCTTTTGCGCCGGGGTTCCCCAGCCTGCACTGGGGCAGGCCTTTCACCTGGGTATTGACCAGGTGCCGGGGAAGCTCGCCCCGCAGAATCTGGGCCACCTGTTCTGAAATGCTGCGCCGCAAATCGGCATAGGCCTCCAGGCTGCAGGAGGCGTAGTGGCAAGTCACCACTACGTTATCGAAATCCAGAAGCGGATGGGGAATTTTGGGAGGCTCGGTTTCAAGAACGTCCAGGCCGGCGCCGCCCAGGTCGCCGTCCGCCAGCGCTGCTTCCAGGGCCACCTCGTCCACCACCGGACCGCGCGAGGTGTTGATCAGAATAGCTCCGTGCTTCATCAGTGCAATGGAATCCGAATCGATCAGGTAACGGGTCTCAGCGGTGAGCGGGACGTGAAGAGAAACGATATCGGATTGGGGCAGCAACTCCTCAAGCGACATCAGGTCCACTCCCGCCTCCTGGGCAACCCGCGGCGCCACGTAAGGGTCGGTAGCAATCACCCTGAACCCAAGTGCTTTTGCCATGCCCGTGAATGTTTGTGCGATCCGACCAAATCCCACCAGCCCCAGAGTCTGGCCCTTCAACCGCCGAATCGGCAGCATGCGCTCCTGGATCCCCACAACCCACTTGCCCTGGCGGGTCAGCCGGTCAGCCAGGACGATCTTTCGAGTCACGGCCAGCAGCAGGCCCAGGGCATGCTCGGCCACCTCGTCCTGGCAGAACTCTGGCACATTCGCCACCGCAATTCCAAGCTCGGTGGCAGCCTCGAGGTCAACGGAATCAACGCCAATCCCCGACCGCACAATTCCCTTCAACTGCGGTAGTTCCTGCAGAAATTCGCGGCCCATGGCAGCCGTGCTGGCAATCAGGATTTCGGCAGGCTTTGCCAGGGTGATGCGGTCAGCCAGACTGCCTGCTCTGCCGTATTGAACGGTGCCACCGGCCTCATAGATCACCTTCTCATCCAGTCCGCAGACGGGCCCCTCTTCCCTTTCGGTGAAAACAACCAGACGCGATGTCTCAACGCTCACGTTCACTCCTTGATGGATGAAAACAGCCATATAGGGTACGGGCAGCAAGCAGGGGAAAGCAAGACAGAAATCACCTGATTCATGGCGGCACAGGAAAATTGTCAAGAGGGGAAGTCAAGGAACAAATCTTGAAGTGTTGCGAGTTTCGTCCCCATTATCCGGAAGCGCGCTTGGAGCCTGCAATCTGTTCTTCCAGATCGGCCATGTTCAACACAATCACCTTGCGGCGCTCCATTTTGATGATTTTGCGGTCCACCAGCCGCCGCAGGTTGCGGGAAACCAGGTCGCGGACGGTCCCAATTTCCGCGGCGATCTGCTGATTGGTTTCTTCCAGCGGGAACTCCACCCCCCTTTTCGTTCGAACCCCCACCGCCAGCGCCCGGTCGCGCAGGAACCGCGCCAGCCGGTGGCTGACTTCTTTCAGGGAAAGCTCTTCCACCAGCGAGGTCATATACCGGAACCGCCACGCCAGCGACCGGATCACGGCAAAAGCCACTTCGGAGTTCTGCCGGCACAACACCAGGAACTCGCGCTTGGGAAGAAAGAGCAGGCTGGAATCCTCCAGCGCCGCCGCAGAAGCCGGCAGGTTGCCGCCGTCAAAAACCGGCAATTCCCCCACCGTGGAACCCGCGCGCTCAATCACCAGCACCTGCTCGCGGCCCGAGTCCGCCATCTTGAAAACCTTGATGGCGCCGGATTGCACGACGTACATGCCCTCACAGCTGTCGCCTTCGGCGAACAACAGTGCTTCCTTCTGAAGCTGCCGGACCACGCAATGGCCGGCCAGGCGGCGAAGGTCCTCCTCCCCCAGAACCGCAAAGAAGGGGACACGGCGCAACGTCGCGATGGCGTCAAGCGAGCTCATAAGGGACTATCACATCCTAAACTTCCCGCGCAAAACCGGCAAGAACTTCTCCCGTTCCGGGGTATAATGGCGGTTTGGTTTGGGGAGGGATTTCTGCGGTCCTGACCGGACGCCGACTTAAGTCGTCGCATTCTTCATGATAGTCAACTAATTTAAATTTAGACGGGGTGCCATCCAGCGCCTCGGAAACAATAGCGGAGGAAGTTAGAATGGCCTACATCATCGCTGAGCCTTGCATCGGTACCAAAGACACTGCCTGCGTGGACGTCTGCCCGGTGGATTGCATCCACCCTCGCAAAGACGAGGCAAACTTTGAGGAATCGGAACTGCTGTATATTGACCCTGTGGAGTGCATCGATTGCGGGGCCTGCGTTCCGGTCTGTCCGGTTTCGGCCATTTTCCCTCAGGACGACCTGCCGGAGAAATGGAATAGCTTTATTGAGACCAACGCCAAGTACTACCAGAAGTAGCAGGCAATCGTCCTGGCAGCATCAGGGGGGCGCCACCCTTCGTGGCGCCTCTCAACCCTCCTGACATCGCGGCACGGGCACCCGCCTTTCGGCGCCTGGCGGCCAGCGCCGCCACTCGTTTCCATAGCCATTCTTCCCGTTTCAACTTATAATTGGCTCTGGTTGAGTTAAAAGCCCTTGGCTCCCACGCTGCCCTTATCCTCGCATGTACCGACTGTATAGCATTTTGTTCAGCCTCGGTCTCGTCCTGATGGCGCCCTACTACATCTGGCGGCACCGGGGCCGAAAAGAACTTGCAGGCTGGCGAGAGAGGCTGGGCAAGCTGCCCTCCGGCCTCCGGCAGCCCGCGCCGGGCGCCATCTGGATTCACGCCGTCTCCGTGGGTGAAACCCTGGCCGTCGCCGGGCTGGTGAAGCAACTTCAGCGGCGCTACCCGGAGCGGAAAATCTTCCTCAGCAGCGTGACGGCTGCGGGGCGCGAAGCCGGCGAAAAGAAGCTGCCGGATGTTGCCGGCCGGTTCTATCTGCCCTTCGACTGGCAGTGGACCGTGCGGCGCGTGCTACGGCACATCCGCCCTTCCGTCCTGCTGATTGTTGAAACGGAGCTGTGGCCCAATCTGCTGAAGACCGTCAGGGAATCCGGCTGCCGGACGATCCTGGTGAATGCTCGGGTCTCCGACCGTTCATTTCCCGGCTACCGGCTGGGCCGTCCCTTCATGCGCCGGGTGCTTCGGGATATCACCCGCATCTGCACCCAGACGGCAACCGACGCGGAGCGCTTTCTGCAACTCGGCGCCCTGCCCGATCAAGTGATTGTAACGGGCAATCTCAAGTTTGACGGCCGCGCCCCCGAGTTCGGAAGTTTTGGGGTGAAAATCAGGAACATCCTGGCCGCTGAAAATCGCAGCCCGGTGTTTGTGGCCGGCAGCACCATGCGCGGAGAGGAACCTCTGGTGCTCGAAGCCTGGCAGCAAATCCATGCTGGGCATCCGCGCGGGGTCATGATTCTCGCGCCGCGCCATCCCGGCCGGTTTGACGAGGTCGCGGAATTGTTGCAGACACAGCAACTGAGCACGGTCAGGCGGACCAACCTGCCGGAAGACGAATATGAAATCCGCCGCCTGCTCTCCCAAACGGAAATTCTTTTGCTCGACACCATTGGCGAGCTTGCGGAAATGGTTGGCGTTGCCGACGTTGTTTTTGTGGGAGGCAGCCTGGTCCCTACCGGCGGCCACAACGTCGTCGAGCCCGCTTTCTGGGGCAAGCCGATTCTTTTTGGCCCTCACATGAACAATTTTCGTGATGTGGCAAGCCTTTTTCTCAAGGCGGACGGCGCCCTTCAGGTGGCCGACGCCGGCGGGCTGGCCGACGCAGTCCTTCGCCTGCTCGATCATCCTGCCGACGCGCGCCGGATGGGAGAAAGGGCCAAAGGCGTCATCCATCAGCAGGCGGGCGCCGCCACACGCATCCTGGCCCAGATGGAGGAATGGCTCGGCACGCCGCAAACCACCGTTGCGCCGCTGCCCTGAGCCTGTTGATGAACCGTTCGCTCACACCGCTTGCCGCGCTTTATGGCGCAGGGGCGCGCCTGCGCCGCAGGGCCTACCAGCAGGGCTGGCTGAAGTCCAGGCGCCTCTCTTGCCCCGTTATCAGCGTGGGCAACCTCACCCTGGGTGGAAGCGGCAAGACTCCCCTGGTGGCCGAGGTGGCTGAAGTCCTGCTCCGCAAGGGCCGGAAGCCGGCGATCCTCACACGGGGTTACGGCCGCGAACGCGGGGCTGAGCTCATTGCCCTGGAGCCCGGGCCCCACAGAAATCCTGACGCGCGCACAGCCGGCGACGAACCGGCGTTGCTGGCGCGCACCCTGCCGCAGGTTCCGATTGTGATTTGCGCAGACCGTTTTCGCGCCGGGCAGCTTGCCGAAAAGCGATTTGGCGTGGACGTTCACATCCTGGACGACGGCTTCCAGCACCTCGCGCTCGCACGCGACGTTGATCTCGTCGCCATCGACATCACGCAGGACGTTCTGGGCGGCGCCGTGCTTCCCGCCGGGCGGCTGCGTGAGCCGGTTTCGGCCCTCTCGCGAGCGGACATTGTTGTCCTGACGCGCACGGAAATCCAGGACCCTGCCGCGACAGAGAAACAGGTGAGAGACATCCATGCCCGGGTCCCCATTTTCAACTGCGCGATGGGGCTCCGCGGCCTGGCCGGCCGAGACAGCGGGCAGGCTGTCGAACCCGAAGATTACCGGGGCAGACCGGTCTGCGCTTTTTGCGCCATTGGCAACCCCTCCGCTTTCTTTTCCGATCTGCGGCGGTGGGGCTTCAATCCCGTCGCTGAAATGGCCTTCCGGGACCATCACGTCTATTCCCGCGAAGACGCCGAGCGCCTCAACAGGGCCGCGGGAGAAAAGGGGGCCGTTGCTTTTCTCACCACCGAAAAGGATGGAATGAACCTTCCGTCCGGCCTGGGGTTTGGCCTTTCCGTGCTGGCCTGCACCATCCGCGCGGAAATATCAGATGCTGAAAAATTTGAGCAAACACTTCTGGCGGGCATCGAGTGAAAACAGGTAGGATCAAAGGTTGCGTCCCGGGCGTGAGCAGCCGATTCCGCGATCGTTGATTTATGCAGAAAAGTTCCGTTCTCAATCCTGCGAAGATCCTGGTCCGCGCCACCAACTGGGTAGGCGACGGGGTGATGTCCATGCCCGCGCTGGAGGCCCTGCGGCAGCGGTTCCCTTCTGCTGAAATCGTGCTGGTGGCGAAGCCCTGGGTGGCGGACCTTTATCTCCATCACCCGGCGGTCGACCGGTTGATTGCGTACGACCCGGCCGGCGAACATCGGGGCCCCAGCGGCTTTCGGAAGCTGGTGGACGAGATCCGCGCTGAACGTTTCGAGATGGCCGTTCTCTTCCAGAACGCCTTCCACGCCGCCTGGATGGCCTGGCGCTCGCGCATCCCGGTTCGCATCGGTTATGGGCTGGAGGGCCGTGGAGTTCTGCTCACCGATTCCGTGCCTGTTCCCTCGCCCGCGCACTACGGCCACCAGAGCAACTATTACCTGCAACTCCTTTTCCGCGCGGGCCTGGTGGAAAGGGTCTCGCCGGTTGAACAGATTCACCTGAACGTTGAGAACAGTGAAGAAACGTGGGCGGCAAAGCACCTGAAGACCCTGGGATTGGGCGGACCTCGTTTCCTGGTGGGCCTCACGCCCGGCGCCGCATTTGGACCCGCCAAGCGCTGGCTGCTGGACCGCTACGCCAGCCTGGCAGACAGGCTGATTGGAGCGCTCAACGCGGATGTGTTAATCTTCGGTTCCCCGTCTGAAAAGCCTCTGGCGGAGGAAATTGCCCGGGGCATGAGCCATACGCCAGTGATCATGACGGGAAGCACCACCTTGCGCCAGTTGATGGCGCTGCTGGCACAATGCCGGCTGGTGATCACCAACGATTCCGGCCCCATGCACCTGGCCGCCGCGCTGGGATTGCCGGTGGTCGCCATCTTTGGATCGACGGATGAAACCGCCACCGGCCCGGTCAGCCCCCTGGCCAGGGTGGTCAGGCATCCGGTTGCGTGCAGTCCTTGTGGACTGCGAGAGTGCCCCATCGACTTCCGGTGCATGAAGGGCGTGACGGTGGACCAGGTCCATCGCACCGCCCTGGGATTGATCAAGGAGTACGGAGTGACGCATGAACGACCCGCAGCACGTTAATCAGCACGCGCCACGGACGTCCGGGCCGCAGTACCGCGGAAGGAATCTCCGCCCGGCGATTTTTCTGGACCGCGACGGAACCGTGACGGATGAGGTGGGCTACATCAACCACATCAGCCGTGCCAGGATTTATCCCTTCGCCGCTGAAGCCGTCCGCATGCTCAAATCCACGGGACTTCCGGTCATCATTGTCACCAACCAGTCGGGTGTCGGGCGGGGGTACTTCACCGAAGAGATCGTCGGCCAGGTCCACCGCATGGTCCAGGACACGCTTCAGGCCGCGGGCACCAGCATCGACGCCTATTACTACTGCCCGCATCACCCCGGCGCGGCGGTTGAGAAATACCGGCGGGAATGCCGCTGCCGCAAGCCCGGAACGGGCATGCCGGAAGAGGCGGCAGAAGAGTTTGGCATCGACCTCACCCGTTCCTACGTGGTGGGCGATACTTACCGGGACATGAAAATGGGATTCGCCATCGGCGCCCGGACCCTCATGCTGATGACGGGCTACGGCCGGGGGGAGTATGAATATCACCGCGGAGGCTGGTTCCGAACGCCGGACCTGATGGCCGAAAACCTGCTGGAAGCGGCCAAACT
>JBAUWE010000506.1:0-2228 GCA_049583595.1 Terriglobia bacterium | reverse complement strand
GTGCTTGGGTGCCCGTCGCAGCCCGTCTTGGCTAATGGCCCAGCGGCATCGATTGTATCGACGCGCGTATCACCGTTGGCCCGCACCTCGGTAGCCACTTCTTCGATATCGGCGGTGACCTCCGGATCGTCATAGGCCATGAGCAGGATCTGCGCCGCCGGATTGTATTCACGCAGCTTCTGGATAAAGGCGACATAGGACACAATATAGTCCGCGCGCAGGGTCGCGAGGTCCGCCCACTTCTCGCCCGCATGCACCGGGGTCGAAAAGTCGTTGGTGCCGAGCGCGATCAGTATCACCTGGGGATGCCACTCAGCCGCCATGGCCTCCGATTTTCCGTCGAAGAGCGCGTAGGGATAGAGGACGGGCAGCGGCGCCTCCGGCACGACGCCGTCATAGTTGCGCACCACGCCGCGGCCGGAATAGGCGTTGATCCGGTATTCGGCGTCATAGTGCCTGGCCACCTGCGGCGCGAAGGCCTTGGCCGTGTCGGTGGTGGCCCACAGCTGATCCGGCGTGCAGGCGTGCGAGGTGGAGATGTTGCCAGATCCCACAGTGTAGGAATCGCCGATGAACTCGATTTGCCGCGACTGAAGGGGAGCGGGCAGGGCGCCTTCGCCGGGCGGAATGAAAAACCCGTCGAACTGCCAGGTTGCGGCCTGGCTTTCGCTGGTTTTTTCCAGCCTCACGACATGGTCGGAATCGGCAAGGCCGCTGATCTGGTATTCCGCATTGCCGGGCTTCGATACCTGTCCGGCCAGGGTGCCGTCCACCAGCACGTCGTAATGGTTGGCGGCGTCCTCGAGCTTGAAATCGACCTCGCTGCCGTGAAAAGCCGCCGCGAAATAGACGCCGGGCCATTGGTGCTCATAGGCCGGTCCGCCGAACTGGGTATCTGCGACGGTTTTGGCAAAGCTGGTTTCGACCACCCGCCCGCCGATATCGAGCGCAAGCGGCGTGAAGTCTGCGCCGATGATCTGGTCCGCCGGATCGCCGGCAAGCGTCTGCGCCCCGGCGGGCGAGGCCAACAGGCCGCTCGCCAGAAGGCAGGCAAGGATCGATAAAGTGTTCAGTCTTACCACGGATATCTTCCTCTTATGGTTATGGGTGTCATTTGCCCTGCCAGATGCCCGGCTGGGCGTCGATAAAAGCCTCAAGGCTCTCAGCGATCCGCTTGTGGTCGTTCAGCGACAGGTGTCAGTCACAACCCGTCTACTCGAACCCAGTACCGGGGCTGAAGGTCAGGACGCGGTTCTCACTGTGCAGCTTCAGAATTTGGACCACGGCGGAAAGGTCCGGGATCAGTTCCGGCTCGCTATATCGTGGTTCCACTTGAGATGCGAATACGCTGATGGTCCCTCCCCAGGCTGGCGGTGGCTTGCGGCACTGCATGTCAGATGGAACCACGATAGTCCTTCAGGATGAAGGTGGCATCGGAATCGCGCGCGCGAAGCATTTCTACAAAGGCGATATAGCTTTCGATGAAATCCGCCCGCATTTCCGCCAGCGAAGTCTATTTCTCGCCCGGTTTGACGTCGGCGACAAAATCATTGTCACCCAGCGCGATCACGATGATCTGGGGCTGCCAGTTGGCGAAGTCGACGTGGTTGTTGGCTGCCATAGAGTTCCGGCATGGATGGGCCGCTTCCGCCATTGTAATTGCGCACCATACCGATGCCGGATGTCGTGTTGGTCTCGTAGTCGGCATTCTGCGCCATCGGCGTGCCGACCTCACCGCCGATGAGCAGCGTATCCTCAATCGCCTCTTTACCCACTCGAAACTGAAAAGAAGGGTACGAAACCTGCGAAGCACTCCGCACGACGGGTGGAGTGAGCGAGACGCTACCATCACAGGAGCATGCGAGCAAGGGCGTTTGCGCCAGGACTAGGTGGTGCGGCGGGGAGAAATCCCTCATCCAGCGGCGGGAAGACATGATCGACCAAGTCCGCGGCGGTCTCGGCCATAGGCCGGGCGTTGCACGACGGACATAGCCCCCGCCCCTTGCAGGAGAAGGCCACCAGAGAGTCGTGCCCGCACTCGGCACACCAAGCGCGGGCGAAACCATAGGCAAGGATGGCGCCTCGGTGGCGGAGGACTTTCTGAACGATGCCGCTGGCACCTGGGGGCCGGCGGCCGCGAGGGAGCTCTTGGAGAGGAGCGGGCGACGCTGGAGCGTCGGCGACTAGTATAGTGCCGCTGGGTGCTATCCATCCTGTCCCCTTGACGC
>JBAUWE010000505.1:0-2118 GCA_049583595.1 Terriglobia bacterium | reverse complement strand
GGCGGGGTTTCTATATGGCGTGGCAGGCCGGGCGTATTTGACAGACGCTTAACAAAACACCGGCGCAGGAACCCGGCACGCGGGCGAAGGCTTATCCGAATGAGAAAGCCCAAGAATTCTTAGTGGCGGCCCGGTGCCGGGCAGGCCCTGCTTACACTTCAGGGATGCCGAGGTCCTTGGATCCGAGCGGCGACATCTTCACCTCCGGAGCGTACTGCTCAAGCAGGTCGAGCGCGATTCGGGCGCGGCGAACACGCTCACGACCCATTCTTGCCGCCAGGTCCTCGATGTGGCCTCCGGAGGGATAGATGTCCGGGGCATTGCGCAGTCCGAACTTGAAATAGTTGGGCGCCGCCACCTGGATAATCTGCGGCATCTCGTAGTAGCGGATAAAGCCACCGAAGTTGTCGGGAACCTCGATGTAAAGGTCGATGGGGATATTCACCGCCTGGCGGATGGCCCCGATCTGGGCGGGCACCAGATCGGTGGGAATGTTCAGCGTGCTAACACCTGCCTGTTCAAACAACCGGGCCGTGGCGGGATTGGCGGCCGGCAGTGTGACCGAGCTTTTGATGACCAGATTTTTAGGCAACTCACCCTTTTTCTTCATCTCATTGATCACCCAGATCAGGCCGAGGTCGGCAGGAAGAATGCTCCGGATTCCCAGATCGCAGGCGCGCTTGACGTCTTCAATGGCGTAGACCAGCTGGTCCGCGCCGCGGTGTTGCAGTCCGATCACCTTGCCGGCCGTTGAGGCGGTCTGCGCCCCAGTTTCGAAGGTGGCGCGCGGTCCGACGAACAGGCAAACCTCAATGCGCTGGTCGTGGCCGATGTGCGCCATCTCTGAAATTTCGACTTTTGTCAGCAGCATAACGCCGCTTCCCTGGCTGACGCGATGGATCGGAACGTTCAGGTCCTTGGCCGCGTCCAGCACTTCGCGGAAAACACGTGGACCCTCGACGCTCGGAATCTCAAAGCGGTATTGTCCGCCGTCCTTGAACCTGAGCGACGTGGGTTTGAGCGCATGATTGTCTTCAAACGGCAGTTTGAGTTTGGCGAGAAATTGTTTTGTCTTTTTCATGGCAATCTCCTGGTGGCGTCTCAAATTCCGATCATTGCGTATACCTCAGATAAACCGTGCGTGATTCGGTGTAGAAATCGAGAGCCAGCGGACCCTGTTCGCGCATGCCGAAACTGGATTCCTTGGTGCCGCCAAAGGGAAGCTGGTATTCCACACCCGCCGTGGGAAGGTTGATGGTGATCAGTCCGGCCTCAATCCTGTTGATAAACTGGTGAACGCGGGTGAGGTCGCGTGACACGATAGAGGCCGAAAGTCCGAACTGGACGCCGTTGGCCAGCCGCATGGCGTCTTCAAAGTCATTAGCCGCCATCAGCCCCAGCACCGGCCCGAAGACTTCTTCCTGGGCGATGCGCATCTCCGGCTTGACCTCGTCGAAAATCGTCGGTTCGACAAAGAAGCCTTTGTCATAGATGCCACCGGTCAGTCGGTTCCCTCCGCACAGCAGTTTGGCACCCTCCTTCTTGGCGATCTCAATATACTTCAGGTCGGTTTCGAGCTGCTTCTCATCCACTGCCGGCCCGATCTGGATTCCCGGCTCAACACCGTTGCCCACTTTCAGGGCCTTGGTTTTTGCCACCAGCTTTTCAACCAGCGGCTTGTAAATGTCTTTTTCAATGATGGCGCGGCTGCAGGCGGTGCACTTCTGTCCGGTTGAGAAGAACGCACCGTTGATGAGGATGTCGGCAGCATAATCGAGGTCGGTGTCTTTGAGAACGACGGTGGGGTTCTTGCCGCCCATCTCGAGTTGCACGCGGACCTTGCGGCCGGCCAGCTTCTCGTGGAGACGGTTGCCCACGTCGCACGAACCCGTAAAGGAGATGGCGCGTATGGCCGGATGTTCCACCAGGGCGTTGCCCGCTCCGCTTCCGCTTCCTGTGACATAGTTCAGCACGCCCGCCGGGATTCCGGCTTCGACCAGCGCTTCCACCAGGCGGTAAGGGCTCAGCGGCGCCAGCGATGCCGGCTTGATCACAACCGTGTTGCCTGCCACCAGCGCCGGCGCCATCTTCCAGGCCGGAATCGCGCTGGGGAAATTC
>JBAUWE010000504.1:0-5802 GCA_049583595.1 Terriglobia bacterium | reverse complement strand
CCGGTAAAATCGGGCCAGAGGACGGAGGTGAAATAAAGCCCGGCGTAGGCGCTTTCCCACAGCATGAAATCGCTCTGCCGCTGCTTACGCCAGCATGAGGCGTTCCCCTTTGGGTTCGGGAACGGAGTGGCCGAATTCCCTGGCGGTGTCGATCCACAACTGGATGGCTTCATTGGCCTGAGCGAGCGCGGATTCCTGGGTGAGGCCGTGCGCCATGCAGCCGGGCAGCTCCGGCACTTCGGCAATGAAGACCTGGTCTTCGTTGCTCCAGTAGATGATGATTTCGTATTTGTGCATGGCTAATCCTTTTCCAGACCGTAGCGGAGGATGACTTGCCGCACCTGATAAACTTAAGCCTTATTTCCTTCCTCCTGCAAATTAACCAGCTCCCTTACGCCCTGCTTCCTGAAGATATGGTGGCTGCCGCGCACCCGCTCTTCAAACCTGAGCCACCGTAGCAGCTGGTGCAGGTCGCGGAAGTTGATGTTGGCGTCTGCCTTTCCCTGCAGGATCCGTGCTCGAAGTTCCTCGTATTTATCCACAGGCGGTAATCTACCACAGCTGGCCAGAAACGAGGCGAAAGCGGGTAGCGTGGGTCTCCGGTTTTGAGTTCTTCATCAGAAATCAGCTGTCAGCTTTCAGCCCAAGCCGCAGACCGCGAACCCGGCGGTCTGCGCTACTATTGCGCCCCCTTCGCGCGCTTGGCGGATTTGCGCTACACGGCGGCGGGGACGGCGCCGAAGCGGCGGTCGCGGGAATGGAATTCCTTGAGGGCGCGGTCGAGATCTTCGCCGGTAAAATCGGGCCAGAGGACGGAAGTGAAATAAAGCTCGGCGTAGGCGCATTCCCACAGCATGAAATCGCTGAGCCGCTGCTCGCCGCCGGTGCGCACCAGCAGATCGACGTCGGGAACAGCTTCGGCCGCGGCGCCGGCCAGCAGCTGCTCGAACCGGGCCTTCCGGGCTTCCGCATCGGAGTCCTCGGAATCTTCCGCCTTCAACCGCCGGGCGGCGTCAACAATGGCGTGGCGCGCCGAGTAATCGATGGCCAGGCGCAGGTGGAGGCGCCGGCAGCCGCTGGTTGCGTTTTCCGCGTATTCAATGGTCTGCAGCAGCGACGCGGGCAGGCGGTCGCGCCGGCCGATGACGCTGAGGCGGACGCCACTGGTGAGCCAGAGCGTGGGCTCGATGAAGAGGAAATCTTCAAAGATTCCGAAGAGGGTGGAAACCTCTTCCGGCGGGCGCTGCCAGTTGCCGGAACTGAAGGAATGGAGGGTGAGCGTGCCGACGCCGAGATCGGGCGCCGCGGCAATCACCCGCCGCACGGTTTCGACGCCGGCGCGATGGCCCGCCGTCCGCCCCAGGCCGCGTTCCCGCGCCCAGCGCCCGTTGCCGTCCATGATGAGGGCCGCGTGAAGTCCATTGAGGGAAGATTGGGAAAAGTTTTCCATCTTGAAACAACCTCCGGGTATTGGCGAATGTCGTTGGACCTCGGCGCCGGCCCACACCCTCCCGTTGTGAGGGCCTCAGCCCACGATCAGATAACCAAAAATTAACCTTGTCTTTCCGATGTCCGGCCGGCGATCCAGAAGAGGATGCCAAACGCCGGAACCCAGTATGGGAAAATGCCGTAGAGCGTGTCGCTCACGGAATGCGAATGGCGATCAATCGCCAGAAAGGTATTCGCGCAGAAGAGAAGCGTCAGAACCACGGCCACCCAACCCGCCGCCGTAACCGGCGCGTAAATCCATCCCCAGGCTTTGAACCAGATTCGTTTCATCACAAGCCTCCTCGGCAAATGTCCGGGTTCTTTTGCGTGTTTCAGTTGCGCCGGTATTGCGCTGCAACCACGACCCGGCATCACTCCGTCATCATGTGCAGCGCAACGATGGCCAGGACGCTCCCAGCCATCAGCGTTGCTCCTGCCACCAGCAGCGTGGCCATCTGGGCGCGAACTACCCCGGCCACTTCCCGCACAGCATCCCGAAACTCTGAATCGCCTGCCCAGCGGCGCAACACGGTCATAAGACCTGCGACGAAGACTGCGAACGGCAGGGCGATGAGGAAAACATCGAGCCCCAGCAGCGGGCGGACGCTGAACCACGCGATCACTCGCCGCGCGGTTTGTGCCGGTTCAAAAGGCGGCGGCTGAAGGTTCTGCACAAAAAGAGCCGACATAAACAGCACCGCCGGGAAAATCAGCACCAGCTCGGTCATCGCAACGTACCGTGTCACCGTCCGTGAACTCATACAGTTCTTCATGCGCCGCCTCCCTGAAGGCCTCAGCCCACCATCAGATGGTCGACAACAAACGTGAGAACGCCTCCGGCCGCGAGCAGCGTGGCCACCAGGCAAAGGGTGCCAAACTGGCGCCGAACAAGGGCGACAGCGGTTGCCGCATCCCGGCGCAAAGCCGTGTTCCCGCGCCACTCACGCCAGAGCGCAGCGCCACCGGCCGCCAGAGCGATGATGGGAAGCGCCAGGAAAACGACGGCAGCATCCAGGTGCGTGAAGTGCGTGGCGACCCATTCAAAAATGGCCCAGCAGGCACGGGCCGGTTGAAACTGGCGGGGCTGGAGGGTACGAAGGGCCGCAGCCGCCAGGAAGAAAGTTGCCGGCAACACCAGCAGCCATCCGGCAAGGGCTGTCAAGGACAGGTTCGTGCGGTTTGAGGCTGGCATTTCAACGTTTGCACTTTGCGCCATAAAGTCGCTCCCGAAAAAAATTTTGCCTTGCCTACCGCTGGCGCGTTGCCCGGATCAAAGCTTCCATGTGGTTGAGGTAGCTCTCCAGCGCCTTGCGGCCCGAGGACGTGAGGCGATAGATGGTGCGGGGCAGCCGCCCGTCGAACGATTTGATGCACTCGATGTATTCCGCGTCTTCCAGCTTGCGCGCGTGGACGCTGAGATTGCCGTCGGTGGTCTTGAGAAGCTGCTTGAGCTCGTTGTGGCTCAGCGAAGTGTTCACCGCCAGGGCGCTGACAATGCCGAGGCGAACGCGCTCATGAATCAGGCGGTCAAGCCGCGAGGCGCGGCTCACCTTTTCTGCTCGAACGTTCAGGTCTTCAGGCTCGGGGCCGGCAGCTTCCGCGCGCCGGTCGCGGGCCCATGCGTTTGTCTTACCCACCATGCCTCCAGGCGATAATCGCGCCAAAAATAAGATGCAGGCCGCCAAAACCTACGGCCATATAAATGTTGTCCCAGGCAGCCGGTGAAAACAGCGCCGCAGCGCCCAGCACCATGAAGGCTACCCCCATCGCCGGCACCACCCGGACGGAAAACGCTCCGCCCGTCACTACGCCCGCTCCGTAAAGCAGCAGCCACAGGCCCGGCAGAACCGCCACCGATCCCGCCCGGAAAAGAAACAGTGTCAGCAGCCCGCCGGCAACAAGCGGAGGCGAAAGGCTCAGGGCAAAGCGGCGTCCGGGCTCCGAGAGCAGGGGAGTGTCCGCCTTGCGCGCCTTCTGCAGCATCGCTACGGCGCCAATCAGGCAGCTGACCGCCGCTTCGACAATCCAGACCCCCAGCCATAAGGCCGGAGAAGGCTGCACGGATGCAATAAATGCCGCCACCAGCGCCGTGATGCCCATCAGCATGCCGCCCCAGCCCGGGACCGCCGTGAACGACGCGGCACCCTCCATCGTTTCGCGAATGTAACGGAGATTGTCCATGGCGCGGGCTTCGAGCGCCAAAGGCTTGGAGTTACGCGGCCGAATGGGATGAATGTCAGCCATGAGAGAATAAATACACCCGCTGCTAAGCGTTGTCAAGTACTTTGTGATACAAAGTTAATCCGCTCCAACAGGCCAAAAAGTGTTCAATTTTGACACATTTTCGCCTTTTCGCTTTTTCTGAAATTTTGTAGGTGTATGATAATGTGTGTGTTACGATTTAAAATAAGTTTTCCGCATCGCACCAGACTTTCGCCTCAGGAGCTTCGAAAAATGAACCTGACGGATTGGGAAAAGAAACTGCATGAGGAAGGTTTTGGCAGAACTTACGTCTGGCAGGATGGCCCGGGCGCTTTCTATCCCGACCACACCCACCGTATGACCACCGCGCATGTGATCCTCGATGGCGAGATGACGCTGACCTCCGAAGGCGAGACTCGTACCTACAAAGCCGGTGACCGTTGCGACGTTCCCGCCGATACGGTTCATTCGGCTCGCATGGGACCCAAGGGTTGCCGCTACCTGATCGGAGAGCGGTAAGCTCACCGCACGAGTGCATTGCGCAATGCGCGAGGGTGCTTATCGCGGTTCGGGCAAAGTGATGTTCTGTTGCTCGAAGTACTCCTCCACTTTGCGCAAGTCATCTTCCGTATCCACGCCCACCGTATCGTTTGCAGTCTCCATCACAACAATCGGTATTCCGTTTTCGAGGAACCGAAGTTGTTCCAGCGCCTCCGCCGACTCCAGCTCCGTGGGCGCCAGCTTGCTGAAGCTATCGAGCGCCTCGCGCGTGTAGGCATAAAGCCCCAGGTGCTTGTAATACTGCACACCGCCTGTGCCTGCCCGGTCATAAGGAATGGGCGAGCGCGAAAAGTAAAGCGCCCGGCCGTCGCGGCCCGTCACCACCTTGACGTCGTTGGGATTCGCGGCTTCTTCGCGAGTGATCGCCACCTTCAAGGTTGAAACCGCCGTGCCCTTCCCTTCTCGAAGCGGAGCGACCATCAGTTCGATGTGCTGTGCGGTCACCATGGGTTCATCGCCCTGGATGTTGACGTAAAGGTCAGCGGGCTCGCGGCCCATCACTTCAATCACCCGGTCTGATCCCGAGCGGTGCGCGGACGAAGTCATCGTGGCCGGGATCCCGAGCTGGCCGCAGTGTGCCATCACCTCATCAGAATCCGTCGCCACGAGCAGGCGCGTGAAGCCGGTCCACTCGCGCGCGCGGCGGTAGACCCACTCGATCATGGAGTGTCCGCAAATCAGCCGCAACGCCTTGCGAGGCAGGCGCGTGGATTCGAGCCGCACCGGGATGACACCAACCACTTTGCTCATAGCCGCCAAGAAAGCGAGGTTACCCTTTTGCGACGATCCTGGCAAGCAGATGCTGCCGCCTGATGGCGCGGGCACGATTGTTCAGCCGCCGCAAAGCGCGTTATACTCGCGAGCGATGCCACGACCCGAAACGCTTCCGGCGGGAAAACTTCCTGCGCGATTGCTTCGAAAGCTGCTCGAATCCTGCGCCGCTCCTGCGTTGTCCGGAGTGGTTCTCGGGCCGCGCTACGGAGAGGACGCAGCGGTCATCGAGACCAGCGGAAAGTATCTGGTAGCCAAGACCGATCCCATCACCTTCACCGCCGACCGCATGGGCTGGTACGCCGTCAACATCAACGCCAACGATCTTGCAACCATGGGCGCGCGACCGCGCTGGTTCCTTGCCACGTTTTTGTTTCCGCAAGGCCGCACCACCGAAGCGCTGGTGGAGAAGATTTTTGGCGAAACGCTGAAAGCCTGCCGCAAGCTCGGCATCACGCTGGCGGGCGGCCACACTGAGATCACCGTCGGTCTCGATCGCCCGATGGTGGTGGGCCAGATGCTCGGCGAGGTTGAGCCCGACAAACTGGTGCGCAAGGAACGCCAGCGGCCGGGCGACCTGGTGATCCTGACCAAAGGCGTGGCCATTGAAGGCACCACCATCCTGGCGCGCGAGAAGGCCGGCGCACTGCGGAGAAAGATTACGGCAACGCAACTCCGGCAGGCGCAGCGATTACTCCAACAGCCCGGCATCAGCGTGGTGCGTGACGCGCAGGTGGCGCTCGAGCACGGAGAGGTGCACGCCATGCACGATCCCACCGA
>JBAUWE010000503.1:0-1562 GCA_049583595.1 Terriglobia bacterium | reverse complement strand
TCACGAATTTCTTCCATGGCATCCTGGGGGCGCTCGCACACAACTTCCAGGACGTCTTCGCGCATGAGTTGGGTCTTCAGCACCTGCGGGGTACCTTCGGCGATCAGCCGGCCGTGATAAATCAGGGCAACGCGGTCGCAGTATTCCGCCTCATCCATGTAATGCGTGGTGACGAAGACCGTGACGCCCTGGCCGGCAAGATCGTAGATCAGGTCCCAGAACTGGCGGCGGCTGTTGGGATCGACCCCCGAAGTCGGCTCATCGAGAAAGATAATGGAGGGCTCGTGGAGAATCGCGCACCCCAGCGCCAGCCGCTGTTTCCACCCGCCGGAAAGCGTCCCGGTGCGCGCGTTGCGGTGTTCCTCGAGCCCGGCCATCCTGATGACCCATTCCTTGCGCGCCTGTTTCTTTTCCGGCGCAATGCGGTAAATCCCGCTGTAAAAATCGACGTTCTCCTCTACGGTCAGGTCCTCGTAGAGCGAAAACTTCTGGCTCATATAACCGATGTGGCTCTTGATCTCTTCCGACTGGGTCCGGATGTCAAACCCGGCTACCGTCCCGGTGCCGCCGCTCGGCGCCAGGATGCCGCACAGCATCCGGATGGTGGTGGACTTGCCAGCGCCGTTCGGCCCGAGAAAGCCGAAGATCTCACCTTTGGCAACTTCCAGGCTGATGCGGTCGACGGCCACAAACCCTCCGAATCGCCGCTCGAGGTCTTTCACCACCACGGCTTTTTCCGCTTCAGACGAGTTCATTTGCTTCCCCTCCTTCCTTTCCGGCCAGGACAGAAACAAAAACGTCTTCAAGCGAGGGCTCGATGGGACGAAGTTCCGCCACGCTGAGGCCGGCGCCGGACAGAATCCGCTGAATCTGCAGCCGTGCCGATTCTGCGTCTGCGGTGACCACATGGACGCGGTCGCCGAACAATCCCACCGAGGTTGCGCCCAGTTGTTCCCGGAGAAGGGCCGTGGCGCGGCGCGGCTCTGAGGCGCGAAGCTCCAGAATGCTTCCGCGCATCAGCTTTTTGACCTCGTCAGGGGTGCCGACGGCGAGGAGCTTGCCGTGGTGCATCAGCGCGATGCGATGGGCGCGCTCGGCTTCGTCCAGGTAGGCCGTGGAAACAAAAATCGTCACCCGCTCGTGAAGCAACTGGTAAAGAATCCGCCAGAAGTCGCGGCGCGAGGACGGGTCGACGCCGTTCGTGGGCTCGTCGAGAAAAAGCACCCGGGGCGTGTGGACCAGCGCACAGGCCAGGCCCAGTTTCTGCTTCATTCCGCCGGAGAGATTGCCCGCCTGCCGCTTTTTGAAAGGCGCCAGGTTGCTGAAGTTGAGCAGCCGCTCAACCTTTTCCTCGCGGCCCCGGCGCGGCACGCCATAGATGTCGGCGTAGAAATGGATGTTTTCCGCAACCGTCAGGTCGGGATAGAGGCCGAAACGCTGGCTCATGTAACCGATATCGTTGCTCACTGCCGTCGCTTCCCGCACCGTGTGGTGGCCGGCCACCCAGGCGTCGCCTGAGGTCGGGTCCATGATGGCCGCCAGCAGGCGCATGGTAGTGGTCT
>JBAUWE010000502.1:0-3238 GCA_049583595.1 Terriglobia bacterium | reverse complement strand
CGCCATAGAGCTTGGTGAGATTGTCGATGGCTTTTCGCATCTTGGAAAGGTCAAAGATGTCGCCAGACTTCATGCCCAGGATGGGTTCCAGTTGTTTCGTCTTGAAGAGCTTGTTTCCCAGGATATTGAACTTGCCCAGTCTGTACTGCTCCCCTTCCTCAACGGGAATGGTGATATTCACAGCCTTTCCGTGACCCCAGCTCCAGAAGAAGAACGGCCAGTGGTGGGCTGTATTGCGCATCTTGACGACAGGCTCTCCGGGGGTTGCGTAGAAGTACCCGTGGTTCCGGTAGAGTTCGCGCACTTTTTCAAGGTCGTACAGTACCTTGTCGTGGTCATAAGTCTTGTGAAACCAGTAGAACCATGGGGGCAATCCCGAAGGCCGGGACAATTCCATCTGGCGCACCAGCGTCATGTTTCCAAAAACCGTATTGCCCGTAAATTGGATGTGCCCAATCTTCACCTTGGGACCCTCGTCCACAATAAAGGTAAGGGCCACGGAATTCGGCGGGATATTACGCGTTCTGTGGCGGACCGTTGCAAACTGCCGGCCATGGGCCGACAGCATTTGTTGGATCACTACTTCCGCCCGTTTGATGACGACGGGATCATACTGGGAGTCCATGGTCAGGCCGACTTTTTGCTTCTGAAAGGCCTCCAGGATGTCCGATTGCTCAACGGAGTGAAGTCCCTTGTAAGTAATGGCGCGCACCAGTTTCTTTTCGCGGACAAAAAAGATCACGATCTTGCCGGTCTTCCCGTCCTGGACCTCCAGGCGGATGTCGTCAAAGTAACCGGTATTCCAGAGCGCCATGAAGTCGCGCTCAAGCGAATCCACGTTGTAAGCGTCGCCCGGCCGCGTAAAAATCTGCGCCTGCAGTGACGAAGAAGGAATCCGCCGGTTGCCGCGGAATTCCACGGCCTCCACCACTTCCTGTTTCGGCTTCGCAGGCTGCGCCTGTCCTTTGGGGCCCGGTTTTCCCGGCGCTTCGGGCTTCGGGGTGGTCAACTGGGGAGTGGTGAGTTGAGGCGTCGTCAGCTGCAACTTGCCGGGTTCTGCCGGAGCCTCCGTGGACGGCTGTTGTTTCTTCTGGCTTTCCTGGTCTTGCTGCTTTTGCTGTTGTTCGGTCTGTGTGGACGGAGAGGCCTGTTCCGGTTGGCTCTGGCTTGGTGAAGCCTGCGCCCGGAGCACGGACACGCCCATCATGAGAATCAGAACTGCGGCAGCCAGCTGCGCCCAGATCGACTGATCTTGTCTTCTACCCCTGCCTGTCAAAAACCTCAAGAAACAGCCTTTCTCCCGCACTTTAACTTTGAGAGCTTAGCATCTCCGATGCGACGAACTCCTCTAGAGTTGGCTGGCGTCCCCCAACTCCAGACAAGTCAACCCACAAGCCAATGTGTCTGAGGATGCGTTGGATATTCAGGTTTCTCGCGGATTCCCCGGCCCCCCGAAGGAGTCACACTAGTGGGAAAGTGGCGTGGCCGCGACCAGCTTATCATTCACAGGGCGATAGTAGAGTGATTCGTTTTCTACCAACACCTCCAACACCGCGGGAGGATTAATATCACCCTGGATCAACGCTTCCGAAAGCGGGTCCTCGATGTACTTCTGCAAGGCCCGCCGCAAGGGCCGGGCCCCGTATGACCGGTCTGTACAGGTCTTCTCCAAAATCCACTTCCCGGCTTCGGGGGAAAGCGTCAAAGAGATGTTCTTCTGCGCCAGGTGCTGGTTCATGGTATTCACCAGCAAATCGAGGATCTGGAGCAGGTCGGCGTCGTTCAAAGCGCTAAAGATAATGATTTCGTCCAGGCGGTTCAGGAACTCGGGATTGAACAGCCGTTTGACTTCGCCCATCACAAGGTCGCCAATCTTCTTTTCCGTGGCGCCTTCTGCGGCCGACTGGAACCCCAGATTGGAGCGCCGTTCCAGATACCGCGCCCCAATGTTGGACGTCATAATAATGATCGTGTTCTTAAAGTCGACCGTATTTCCCAACCCGTCCGTCAGTTGCCCGTCCTCAAAAACCTGGAGAAGAATGTTGAAGACATCAGGGTGGGCCTTTTCAATCTCGTCCAGCAGAATCAGTGAATACGGCGAGCGGCGCACCCGCTCCGTGAGTTGTCCGCCTTCCTCATACCCCACATAACCTGGAGGCGAGCCGATCAGCTTGGACACGGAGTGCTTCTCCATGAATTCCGACATGTCAAAGCGAATCAGCACCCGGTCGCTGTTAAACAGAATCGCCGCCAGTGAACGCGCCATTTCCGTCTTCCCAACCCCCGTCGGACCCAGGAAGAGGAACGATCCCACCGGACGCCCGGGAGGCTTTAACCCGGCGCGTGAGCGGCGGATGGCCCGCGACAGGGCTGAAATCGCCGAATTCTGGCTGACGATGCGCTTGTGCAGTTCCTCCTCCAGGCGGAGCAGCTTGGCCATCTCTTCTTCTTTGATGGAACTGACAGGGATGCCCGTCCAGCGCGCCACAACGTCTTCGATGTCCGCCTTGGAAACCGAACCGGTGGCGGTCTCATCAATGTTGTATTTTTCCCGCAGCAAACGAAGGTTTTCGCGTTCCTTGCGCTCCTCGTCGGAATAGAAACGCGCCTTCTCAAACTCGTGATTGGCGATGGCGTTTTCCATTCTGTGGACGACAAACTTGATGCGCTTCTGGACGTCAATCATTTCTTCGGGCAGGGTGCTCTGCCGCAGCTTGACGCGGGCGCCTGCCTCGTCAATCAGGTCGACAGCCTTGTCGGGCAGAAAACGATCAGGAATGTAGCGGCTGGAAAGGTACACGGAATTGGTAACGGCCTCGTCCGTGTAGGTCACCGCATGGAACTTCTCGTATCGTTCCTTGATGCCGAATAGAATCTTGATAGTTTGCGCTTCGTCCGGCGGGGGAACTTTAACCGCCTGGAACCGCCTTTCCAGTGACCGGTCCCGCTCAATGGACTTACGGAACTCGCCCGGCGTGGTCGCGCCAATGCATTGAATTTCGCCGCGCGAAAGGGCCGGCTTCAGAATGTTCGCCGCGTCGAGCGAACCCTCGGCTGATCCGGCGCCCACCAGGGTGTGGAGTTCGTCGATAAAGATAATGGCGTTCTGCGCCTCCATCAGTTCTTTCATGATGGTTTTCAGGCGCTCTTCAAACTGACCGCGATACTTGGTGCCCGCCACAATCAGTGAGAGGTCCAGGGCCAGAATGCGCTTGTCAGAGAGGAAGGAGGGAACGTC
>JBAUWE010000501.1:0-3455 GCA_049583595.1 Terriglobia bacterium | reverse complement strand
TCCCCGAGCATAGCGTCCTGCATGGTGAGCTTCGCCCAGTAGTGGGCAATCGACTGGCGCACCTCGTCGTCGCTGAGTTGCCACCAGTATTCGTAACGCATGCGTTGGTAGATGCGCGGCTTGTCCTCCAGAGTATCGCGAAAACTCGCTGGCAGTTCAATCGACTCCGCGTGGTACCTGTCCACGAAATTCCGAGGTGCTACGTAGCGATCGTGGCCTCCGCTGTTCGAAACCATCAGACACCAGGGCTTGTCCCCAGCGGCCAGCTTCTGCATGCCCTCCATGCCGCGCCGGACGATTTCATAATCGCCGGTTCCCTCATAACCCTTCGGCCCCCGTGGAGCGTAACTACCATAGAGCTGCGTGTTTCCCCAGCCGGTCCGCAGAACTTCCCCGGCCCTGCGCGGTCCCTTCTCGTTCAAATCCGCCCGCGCCCGCTCCCACGCGGACGGACGGCGCATCCGGCCGGGAACGAACTTCACGTGTCCCGGATTCAGATTGGTCCAGCCATGGTCTTCAGGAAACTGGTCACGCGCCACGTGCCATTTGCCGGAGTACGCCAGGTCGTACCCGGAGTCGCGCAGCATCCGGCTGAAATAGGGGAGCCCGGGATAAGGATTCGCGTGGATGGCTGTATCGGTATCGACGTTGTTAAACACACCGTGTTCGCTTGGGTAGAGGCCCGTCTGGAAGCTGGCGCGCGAAGGACAGCAATGCGGGGCAGGACAGTACGCCTGAGTGAACATCACGCCTTCCCGGGCCAGCCGTTCGACGTTTGGGGTCAGGCACGGATGGTCCGGCAGCACGGTGGCTCCCTGCTGCTGGTCGGGCATGAAGATCAGAATATTCGGGCGCTCACCCGGCTTGCCCGCAGTGGTTTGCGCCTTCGAGGGAGCAGCCTTCAGCAGGCTTGCTGTCGTCAAAGCAGCGCCGTTTCGCAGAAATTTCCGCCGGCTCAATTTGTCCATCCCTGCCCTCCTGATCACACTTCTGAGTTATCACACCTTTCGAGCCTGCAAACCCTTCCATTCCTGGCGGTATCCACCATCCGGGTCAAAGGCCGCCACCGAGTAAGTGCCCGGCTCGCGCACCAGCGGCCTGAAAGACGTTCCACTCATCCGCACCGTGTAAACCACTTCCCCGTCCGGCTCTTTCCTTACCTGAATCACCTGATCGCGCTTGCCCGGCGTCTCGATCTCCTCCAGCGTCCACTGGGCGCCGTGCAGGCCGTTATCCAGCTGCTTGATCGTAATCGGCCATCCCGGGTAGGGTTTTGCGCCCGGTTCAGACGCATCAACCCATCGCGGCCACACCGCCACCTGCACCTCGCGAGTCGAGCGGTTGCAGCGCAGAATCGAATAGCCCGTTGCGCGGTTCCGCAAACCCTGGAGGCCGGAACCGGGATACTGGTGCGGATTGGCCACCGCCAGCACCGTGATACGGTTGCCAAAAGCGTCTTCATAGTCGCCGGTGTTTCGAGTATCGGGCAGGGCGTTCGGGGCCCGGTGGGCCGGGAACCAGCGGCGCGGCCACAGGTTTGAAATGGCCGGCGTACAGACGGCATACACCCCATCGCGGAACTCATCCGTGCCGTAGTGCGAAGTTGTGCCGAGATGCTGATCGCCGCTGAGGTGCATGGCAAACCCTTTGCGCCATTTGCGGATCGCGTCGTTGCGCCCGGTCTGCGGCCAGCCATCCGAATCATGGTCGGCCATCTTCCAGTCGTTCGGTGGGTGTTCGCCCACCGGCAGAATCGGCAGTTTGGGGTCAATGTTGTCGTCGGGATTCCCGGTGGGAGTGGTCTGCAGGCAGGCAAACAGCGTCTGTGATACGGCAAACTTCATCCAGGCGCCGTCGCTCCAGTCCGCCGCCCAGTATTCCAGGAAATTGAGCTGCCGCTGCCCGAGGAGTTCGGCCGTCGGAACATCGTCCTTCCGGGCGTCCCATCGCGGGTCCTTGGGAAAACCGTTCGTAATCTGCGCCATCGGACACTCCACCTTGGGCGCCGATTTCCACTTGCGGTCTTCCACAACGGCAAAACTGATGCCGCCCCACAAAAGGTGCGTGTAGTAAACCGTAATGCCCTGCTCCACCGGCGTGGCATCAAACGGATCAGGCAGGTGCGCGGTCTGCGTCCGCTGCGCCATGTTCACCCATCGCGGCGGCATCTTGTATCCGCCGGAGTCCTGCGCAGCATCTCCGGGCGCGGCATTCGGATCGGTCGGCTTGCCGCCGCATCCCCAGATATTGCCGTGGTACATGTCGTGGTCGTCCGGCATGCAAACCGATGGAATCTGGCGCGTCAGGTCGCGCGTGGCCCAGCCAAAGATGTACCACTTGCGCAGGTAGTCGTGCATGGAGGGAATCAACAGTTCCGGGTCGCGCGTTTCCATCACTCCGAAGCCGCCCACAGCTTCGTAAACCTGATCGCCCGTCCAGAGCAGCACATCAGGCTTGTGCCCGCCCAGATGCCGCGTGAATTCCGCGTGCGGGAAGCCCATATCCCACATGCAGGTCATCAGTCCCACGGTGATTTCGTTCCGGCCCTTGGGGTCTTTGCGAATCGTCCCCTCAAAGCTGTGCTGCCGCAGCTTCCCGCCGGCGTCCGGCATGGCGTAAAGCAGACGATAGGCATGGTCCCTGGAGTCGTTCCACGCCGGCACGCGGAACACCGCATTCCAGGCGTCCGAATCCAATTCGGCCGTCGAAATCGTCTTCCAGCGATTTCCGCCGTTGCGTATCTGCAGCCGAACCTCCTTCGGCGCGTTGCCCAGGGGCGGGCACTGTGCGGAGAGTTTCAGCACCCCGCGGCTCACCGTATAAAGCGCAAACAGGATGGGACCGTAAGTTCGGTCGTCATGCGCATCGACCTTTGTGCCACCCAGCATCCAGTCGGCAAACCAGAAACGCATGGTCCCACCTCGCTTCTGGCCCGGCGGATAAAACTCGAAACCGGTCAGTTTGCCCAGCGGCTTCGGGGTGGCCTCAACCTTGCCGGAACTCGATACCAGCGCCACGCCTCCCTCCAGCCACTCGCCCGGGACCTGCCGGGTGATTTGGGACAGCCTTTTCCCTTCCCGGTCCTCCGCACGAAGCGTTACGGCATAACCGCTGCCGGAGGGGTGCGCCTCCAGATCCAGGCGCAGATCCTGCCCCAGCTTTACGCGCGGCGATGACGCCTTAACCTCGCCGATGAAAATCCGCCCTTCGGCGGTTACCCCCACATTCATTCCACGACCGTGAATGGCGCGCGCCCGATAGTCGTCCACAAAGCTCTTGATGCCCACGCGGAAGCCGGCGAAGCCTTCCTCCAGATGCTCAGCCCCCTCCATCCGGCCAAGCCTTACACTCATGGCCAAATTGCCCGCGCGGCCCGCAACCTCATGGGTCAGCAGAAATACATTGCGATCGCCGCCGGCCCCGATACATTCCAGGCGCCCCTGCCGAATACGCCA
>JBAUWE010000500.1:0-2707 GCA_049583595.1 Terriglobia bacterium | reverse complement strand
CGGCGGACGATGCGGAGCTGGGCGATGCGGTCGCCCGGGTCAATTTCAAACGGCCGGTGGCCCAGGTTGGTGAGCACCACTTTGAGTTCGCCGCGATAGCCGGGATCGATGACGCCGGCCAGCGTGGAGATGCCTTTCAGCGCCAGGCCCGAGCGGTCCTGGACCAGCGCGCCGAATTCAGCAGGGAACTCGAAGGCCAGGCCCGTCGAGACTGCACGGGTTTCGCCGGCGCCGAGGGTGACGGCCGCGGCCGCATAAAGATCGGCAGCAAGGTCGCCAAAAGGTCCCGTATGCGCGTATCGCGGCAACGTGGCGTTCGGGTGCAGCCTGGCAACTTTAATGGTGACCTTCATCTATTTCCCTGCCTTTCCAAAATGTCCCGGGCGGCCAATGCAGGCTCGCCAGGAAGTGTACCCTTTCTGCGAATTCAACTCTGCCCGTCGGATTGATCGAGAACCAGCTCGATCTCTTCCCACTCGCGGGTCATTTCATTGATGCCGTGGCGCAGTTCGTCGATCCGTCTGGACAGGCGAATGGATTCCTCGGCGCTTCTGAAATCGGCGAGTTCCAGCTCGCAGGAAGTTATTTCTGCTTCCGCGCGCGCAATCGCCTCTTCGAGCTCTTCTCCGCGGTCCTGCATGCGGCGGAGCAGAATCGGATTGAGTTTCTTCGGTTGCTCTTCGGGCTCTTCGAGGTGGCCATTGCCGCCGGCGGGCGCGGCTGTCGCCGCCTCAGGTTCCGGCTCGTCCAGGCGGGGGGCGCGCCCCTCTTTCTGCCAGAGATAATCCTCATAATTGCCCGGGTAGTCGTGGACTTCTCCGCCGCCGATTTCGAAGACGCGCGTGGCCAGCCGGTCGATAAAGTAGCGGTCGTGCGAAACGAACACCACCGTGCCGTTGTATTTTTGCAGCGCTTCCAGCAGCACGTCTTTGGCGCGCAGGTCCAGGTGATTGGTGGGCTCGTCGAGCAGCAGGAAATTCGCAGGGCGCAACAGCATGCGCGCCAGGGCGTAGCGGTTGCGCTCGCCGCCCGAAAGCACCTTGATGCGCTTGAACACTTCGTCGTCGGAAAACAGAAAACTTCCCAGCAGCGAGCGCAGCTGCGTCTGGCCGCTCAGCGCCGCCGGCGCCACGGTGCCGATGTCATCAATGAGGCGGGCCTCCGGGTCGAGCGCCTTGTACTGGTCCTGGGCAAAGTAGTCCGCTTCCACATTGTGGCCCAGGCGGGTGTCACCGGCCGTCACCGGTTCCGCGCCGGCCAGCAGCTTGATCAAGGTTGATTTTCCGGCGCCGTTCACGCCCACCAGGGCCACGCGGTCGCCGCGGTTGATGACAAAATCAACGCCCGCGAACACCTGCTTGGCGCCATAGCTCTTGGCCACGCCTTTGAACTCCGCCACCATGCGCCCGCTGTGCGGTGGCTGCGGAAACGAGAAGTGAATGGTTTTTTCTTCGGGCGGCAGATCGATCCGTTCGATCTTCTCCAGCTCTTTGATGCGGCTCTGCACCTGCCGCGCCTTGGTGGCCTGATAGCGGAAGCGGTTGATGAAAACTTCCAGATGGTGGATGCGGTCCTGCTGGTTTCTGTAAGCCGATTCCAGCTGGGCTTTGCGCTCTTCTTTCTGGGTGAGATAGCGGTCGTAGTTGCCCGAGTAAAACCAGGCGCGCCGGTTCCAGACTTCAACAATCTTGTTCACCGTCACATCGAGAAAATAGCGGTCGTGCGACACCAGGACAAAGGCGTGGGGATAGCTTGCAAGAAACTGTTCCAGCCAGTTGCGCGCTTCGAGATCCAGGTGATTGGTGGGCTCATCCAGCAGCAGCAGGTTGGGCTTGATCAGCAGGAGTCTGGCCAGCGCAATGCGCATCTGCCAGCCGCCTGAGAATTCCCCGGTCGGACGCGCCTGGTCCTCGCGCGAGAATCCCAGGCCGTTGAGCACGGCGCCCACTTGCGCTTCCAGTGAATAGCCGTCGCGATGCTGGAACTCAGTCTCCAGGGCGTGGTAGCGCTCCGCCACTTGCGCGTATTCCTCTCCCTCGGGGTCAATCTCCGCCATGCGATGCATGAGGGACTCCATCTCCTTTTCCATCTCGAGCAGGTCACCGAACACCGAAAGGCACTCCTCCAGCACGCTGCGGCCGGCGAAGGCGAGGCCGTCCTGCGGAAGGTAACCCCGGGTGATGCCTTTAGCTGTGGAGATGCTTCCTTCGTCAAGCACATCAAGGCCGGCCAGCACCTTCAGCAAAGTGGTCTTGCCGGTGCCGTTTCCGCCCACCAAGCCGACGCGGTCGCCCGGCGTCAGAAGCCAGTCGAAGCCTTCAAACAATACCTTGGGACCGAACTGCTTTCCGGCTGTAGAAAGTTGGATCATGACATGAACCCATGCGTGCTGCCCCACGCATCGCGCAGGCTGATTTGCACACTCTTTAACTATATCAGGCCGGCGGGACGGGGGTAGAGGCGGTGCGTTCAAAGACACGGCTTGCGAATCACGCCGCCGGTTCAAGGGCGTTGACAGCCTGTGCCGGGCGTGATAGAAACGCAACGCGCAGCCAAGTCTATCGTGGATGAGGTTCTTACTTTATGACGACTTCCCGCCGGCAATTTCTTGCAGGCTCGATTGCAGCACTGGGAGCGCCGTTCTATGCGCGTGGCGCGCTGGCCCAGGCCGCCAGCGAGGCGCAGGTGACTTCTTTTGACGGCCAGG
>JBAUWE010000499.1:0-5152 GCA_049583595.1 Terriglobia bacterium | reverse complement strand
CCTTCGAGTTGCTTCTGGACCGCCGATTCGTCTCCCGCGGTGATGCCCGAGTGGGTGCTGGGCATGCGCAGGCCCAGGCGGTCAAGCAGGGCGCGAAAGGCCTTGGGCGACATGTGGTTGTACCCTTCGGCCGGCTCCACTTCCTTGTAGCCGATTTGCGCAACCTTCTCCAGGGTTCCCGGGTAGTCCTTCACAATCACGTCGCGGACGGTGTAAAGCTCCAGACCCATCTGCGCGGTCCAATCCGGCGTGGCGCCCGCGGACTGCGCCGCGGCGGCGAACGTGTTGCCCACACCGATGGACATCGCCAGACCGCCCACACCGGCCGTGATGTTCTTCAGAAATTTTCTGCGACTAGCGCTTTCCGTTCGAGTGGAGTCGTCGGCCATATTTGCCTCCTGTATCACGCTGATGAGAGATATGAAATTGGATCATAATTTTGTGTTACACCACCCCTGGTTAAGAGACCCCTCACCCGGCCGCTGGCGCGTCCACCCTCTCCCCGCGGGAGAGGGCCTGGAAGTTATCCGGGAATGCGCCGTTCGGCACGGATGAATCCGTGCCCTTTCGCATGAACAGCCGCGGACCTCAAGTCGGGAGGTCCACGCTACCCATGTATCACTGCAGACAGAACGCGTAAACGGATCCGCTGGCCGCCACGAGGATGTATTGGTGGCCGTCCAGCATATAGGTTTCAGGAGCGTTCTGGACCCTGCCAATGTGGGAATGCCAAAGGGGCTTCAGCTTGTCGATATCGAAGGCCACGATATCGTCGCCCACGCCGTCGAAGAGCAGATGGCCCGCCGTAGTCAGCAACCCCGTCAGCTCGCCTCCCAAACCGATGTTCGATCCGGGCACTCGCCACTTTTGAACGACCTTGCCGGTCTGGTAATCGATGGCCGCAATGGAAGTGCCCAGCGAACCCACATTATCCTGTTCACTGCCGCCCAGCCCCACCAGCATGCGGGGATTTTTCAGCGACAGGTAATACATGGAGTAGCCCTCGTAGAGGGTGACATAGAAAAGATGGGTTTGCGGATCGAAGCTGGGCGGAGGCCAGTTGGTGGCGCCGCCGTTGGTGGGCGACACCAGCGAACCGGGAATCGTATTGTCCTTTTCCGGATTGCGAAGCACGTGACCGCTCGCGTCCGTACCCTTGGCCCAATTGGCCGCGGCGGAAAATTTTGAGGTGAGCAGGTGCTCGCCGGTGGTGCGGTCCAGCACGTAGAAATAGCCGTTGCGGGCCGCCTGCATCACCAGCTTGCGCGGCTTGCCGTGGAATTCAGCGTCCACCAGCACCGGCATTTGCGTGGAGTCCCAGTCGTGCGTGTCATCGGGCGAGGTCTGGAAATACCAGGCCATCTTGCCCGTGTCCACATTCACGGCGACAATGGCGCAGGTGAAGAGATTGGTGTACGTTTTCGGGCCGCGGACCTTGGCCGTGTAGGCCGGCGTGGGATTCCCGGTGCCGAAAATGTAGAGGTGCGTTTCCGGATCGTATGATCCCGGCATCCAGACCTGGGCGCCGCCGTGCCGTGCCGCGTCCATGCTGGGCCAGGTATTCCACCCCGGATCGCCCTTTTTCATGGGCACGGTGTAATGCTTCCATTGCAGGTCGCCGGTTACGGGATCGAATGACTGGAGAAAGCCGGGAGAATCCAGGTCGTCACCCGTCCCCACCAGTAGGTGATCGCCCACCACCACGGGAGCCGTGGTGGAGAAATACTGCTGGCTGAAATCGGCGATTTCCTTGTGCCAGCGCTCCTGGCCGGTCTTGGCGTCGAGCGAAACCAGGTAATCGTCGGGCGTTTCAAAATAGAGCCAGTCGTGGTACATGGCCATGCCGCGGTTGCCGATGTGAGTGGCGCCCCTCGACTTCCACCAGTAGTGCCAGAGTATTTTCCCGTCGAGCGCGTCCATGGCCCAGGCGTTATCCGGAGACGAAACGTAAAGGATGCCGTTGACCTGCAGGATGGATCCGGCCAGTCGCGGCGACCCGCTGCTGGAGCCCGGGATGGTGACCGGATTCCTTGCCACGCCGCCGACATAGGTTGGAACGCCGCGCCCGCGGAATCCGCCGCCGGCGCCCGGTCCGGCCGTCAGAGGACTCACCCATGCCAGCGTCAGGGCATGGACATTCGATTGATCGATTTGCGTCAAAAGGCTGTAGCGCCGCTGGCTATAGTCGCCGGCATAGGTGGGCCAGAAATCTGTGGCCGGCTTCAGAATCGAGGCCGGATCGAGACCTTGGCCGAGAAACAGCGCAGGCAAAAACAGCAACGAAGTAGCGAGAAAAAGTTTGATGGTTTTCGTCATTTCAGCGTGACCAGATAGGAGGTCAGATTGTGGATGTCGGTGTCGTCCCACCTGGGCAGCATATCCAGGTGCCACTGCAGTGGATAGTGGACGACGACTTTGGGGACTTCGCCGTTGCGCAAAAAGCTGCGGTATGTGCCGTCAGCTTCCGTCAACCCCACAACAAAAGCGGTGAGGTGGTCGAGCTTGCCTTCGACGGACTTGCCCGAAGGCAGGGTGACGGTGACCGTGGTGGGAGGGACCTTCGGCAGCGGAGGACCCTTGCGGCGTGAGCGACCTCCGTTTGCTCCGCCGGACACAATCAGGTTTTGCACCGTCTTGGGATCGTATTTGCCGCCGATGCCCGCCAGATCTCCGGTGACGGAATGGCACGACGTGCAGTGCTGGTCAAAGTATGCCTGGCCGGCCCTGGCGTTGCCCACCAGAATGTCCAGCTTGCTGGGGGCGCCCCGGTTGGAAAGCGGCTGGTGGTGCAGAAAGGCCGCGATGGCAGCAATGTCGCTGGTGCTCAGATCAAATTTCGGCATCCCTTTGCCGGAAATGCCGTTGCGGACGATGGGCGCGATGAGCTCGCCGTTTTGATCGTCCAGCACAAGCTGGGCGCGCACCAGATTGGGCCCCGTCTCTCCGCCTCGCGCGTCTGAACCGTGGCAAAAACTGCAGTTGGCTTCAAACAGTTGCTTTCCATGCGCAAGTTGCGCGGGAGGAGCGGGCGGGCGCTTTGGATAGGCCGGGGCCCGATGAACGCGGCGCGGTTGGGCCGGCGCCGGTGTGCGCACAGGAGTCTTGCCGGCTGGCTCCTGGCCAAATGCGACGACTCCAATTGTCAAAACGAAAGTTATGAAACCAGTATAAAAAATATGTTTGCCCAGATCCGTTGCCCCCAAACATTTCTGATCGGCACTTGCTTTGTGCGCCGCGCATAGTATCAGAAATGAGATGACGTGTAAATATTTTGAGGTTGCCCGGCCGCTGGCGGGAGCATCAGCACCTGGCAGAATGAGCGATTGCAGCAATAGAATCTCTCTCATTTCCACATGCTTGCTATTCAGGCGTTAAGGAGCAAAGGAATCCCCTGCCCCAGTGCTCGGGTCGCTGGCAAGTGACAAAATGGTGATGAACCGATGTTTCTTGAATGTAGTTGTCAATCGAAGTAAGTTAAATGGCATAAGAACATGTTCAATCTTCGCAATTCAGGGGCCATGCCTGCTTTCAGAAGGACCGTTGCCGGATGGCGCCACTTCAATATTGTTGTATTCGCCATACTGATCTTGACGGTGATGTTCCCCGGGGGAAGTGCCCTGGGGTCAAGTTCGGAAGCAGTTCAACACTTCAACCTCGGGAATAAGGCTTTTCAGAGTGGAGATCTGGCGCAGGCAGAGCGCGAATATCGCGCGGCGCTCAAAATTGACCCCACCATGGTCGACGCGCGCCAGAACCTGGCCATTGCCCTGGCCGAGAGAGGCGACCTGGAGGGAGCGGCCGGGGAGTTTCGGAACGTCGTAAAAGCCCGGCCGAATTCCGCCGAGGCGCATTACAACCTGGGACGCGTTCTGTTCCAGCAAAAGAATGACCAGGAGGCGCTTGCTGAATTCCGCCAGGCCGTCAAGCTGAAGCCCCATTACCCCCAGGCGATGAACAATATCGCCCTTCTTCTGGAACGGACCGGTGACCCGGAAGCAGCCCTGGCAGAATTTCGGGCCCTCATTGCCGTCAGCCCTCATTATGTGGAGGCCCTGAATAATTTTGGGCAAATACTGGCCAATACCGGGCATGTTGACGAAGCAATCAAACAATTTCAGGCTGCCATCCGCCTGCGTCCGGAATTTTCTCAGGCGCACGAAAATCTGGGACTGGCGCTCCTCAAGAAAAAAGATTCAAAGGCGGATCTCTGTGTTTGATATTTCACTCCCTGGCGAGGATATAAAATGCGATCGGTGATGAACCCTGTGCGGTTTGTCTGTTTTCTTCTACTGGCAGTTGCCATGGCCTGGACGTCTGCAGAGGGTGCAACTCTTACTCCCCTTTTGGGTCGCGGTTACACGATGATTCCCTTACCGCAGAAGGTAGAGTTCAAGGGCGGGGATTTTGAAATCGGCGGCGGCTGGCGGCTGGAACTGGGCAAGGGCGTGAAGCCCGGCGATGTAGCGGTGGAGAGTTTGAAAGAAGGGCTCGAGGCTCGCCACGGGATCACATTGGAAACGCGCGGGCGGGGCAAAGCCATCGAGCTGGAGATGCAGCCGGGATCTGTCGAAATCGGCGAGGCCACAGACAAGGAAAGGAAGTCCCTCGAAGAACAGGCTTACAAGCTGGAGCTGGCCGGCAGTGGAATCAAAATCACGGCCAATGCCCCTGCAGGATTGTTCTACGGAGTCGAGACACTGGTGCAACTGGTAAAACATGCGGACGGTAAGCAATGGCTGCCGGAGGCCACCATCACGGACTGGCCGGACGTGCGCCTGCGCGAGGTTTTCTGGGACGAGCAGATGCATCTGGACCGCCCGGAGGTTTTGAAGCAGGCCATCCGGCGTGCGGCATTTTTCAAGCTCAACGGGTTCGCGCTGCGGCTGAATGGCCCTTTCGAATATGCCAGCGCGCCGGCACTGGTGGACCCCTACGCGCTTTCTCCCGCTCAGCTGCAGGATTTAACCGATTACGGATTGCGCTATTACGTGCAGGTCATCCCGTATGTGGACGGCCCCGCTCACGTCAACTGGATCCTGGAGCGGCAGGAATACAAGAAGCTTCGGGAGTTTCCCGAAAACGCCTTCCAGATGTGCTCCAGCAACCCGGAGACGTACAAACTGCTGGAAGGTCTGTTCCAGGACCTGATGGA
>JBAUWE010000498.1:0-3883 GCA_049583595.1 Terriglobia bacterium | reverse complement strand
ACTTACAAGTGGGACTACACCCGCGAAAAATATCTCTTCAGAAGCACGATCTACGACACCCATTGGAATGACCCGGCCTACAAGCAGAAGCCGAAATTGCACAAGAAGCTGATGTGGGAGATCGCCGACCGATGCCGGTCAACCGGCGCGGGGATCGCGCATGAGGACGACTTCTGGTTTGACCAGCGCGGCCGGGGGGTTTGGGAAGGCATCGAGTGGACCGAACTGGTCAGCTATCTGCGACAGTCCGGGATCATCTTCAAACTGTGGATGCCGCCCCAGCACTTTGCTGCGGGAACACCGGTGGATGTGAAACATCCGGATTGGAAGCTCGTCCCGAAGGTTCCGGACGGCGTCACTGTCTGGTACGGCCTGGGCTTTTGTGTTGCCGCGCCCGGCGCGCACAATTACATGCGCGAATTCATGCTGCGGCGCGAGAAACGCTACGGCACATTCTTCTGGAGGGTGGACGGCTGGATCGAAGCGCCCTGCGCTTCCGACGAACACGGCCATCCGCCCGGGCAGCCGTTTGTCGCGCAGTATCACAGCTACCTCAATCTCTTGCGGGAGGTGAAGAGGGCGAACCCGGAGATGGGCATCGAGGGCTGCAATTCCGGAGGGGAATGGGCCAACTGGGACAAGTTCGAGCTGGTCGAGGATAACCAGGGCTCCGATGGCGGCGGCCCCGACGACCTTTATTACCTGAGTTACTTCTGGCCGATTACCAAGATGATGGGATTCGGTGGGAATTACAGCCGCATGGACGATGCGACGGCGCGACGGGAAAACGTGATGCGCCGGTTCCTCCAGAACGAAGGCATCTACGATCGCTACATGCGCGTCTACCATCCACGGGCCGACGGCGCGCCGACGCCACACACCTTTCTTGAATTTACGAACGGGACTCGCACAAAGGCAGTCATCATCCAGCGTGTCCCCCATGCGCGGGCGGGCGGGGGAGCGGCGGCCAAAGGCGGAGCTGTCGTTTACCCAAAGGCCCTGGTTCCAATGGGTGAATACAGCGTGGCGTTCCGATTCAGCCAGGAAACGCGCCGATCGAGTGGCGCGGAGTTGATGAAGTCCGGCATTCGATTTGCTTCCGGGAACCAGCACGAAATGATCCTGCTGAACCTGGATCGCGCGCCCGGACGAGGCACCGATCACACGGCTCCCACGGTACCGGGCAAGGGTGTGAAGAAGATGGAAACCTGGAATGAGCGCAGCGGTGTTTCCTTGCGCTGGGAGCCCAGCCGGGATGACGGCCTGGTGTCTCATTACGAGGTGTTACGCGAGGATAAAGTTATTGGCTATGCAGCGATTGGCACCTTCTACTTTGATCCGGGAGCAAGCCTCGACAATCGCTACGAGATTGTGGCGGTCGATGGAGACGGCAACCGTTCGAAAGGCACCGTAGTGGCGCGGTAACCCATTTCATTCATGAGGGGAATTCATATGAAACGGAGAACGTTCATGCAAAGCGTTGCTGGGGGAGCGATGACGCTGGCCCGCTACCGGCCCCAACCTCAATCACGCACCCCGGCTGCTGGCGCTCACTCACCGGGTCGAATTGTTGTTCAGCCGGACGATACAGGCAAGGCGCTGATCAATCCCGGAATGGGCTGGGTGTTCCATCATTACGACAACAACCTCAGAACCTATACGGTGAACCTGGCCCCGTCGGACACGGTGCCGGAATTCCCGGGCGTCAGTTCGGTCTATATGCGTCTGGACTGGTCCGACCTTGAGCCGGAAGAGGGCAAGTTTAACTGGCCCATTGTCGATACGCCCATGCAGAAGTGGGTGCAGGCGGGCAAGACGGTCGCCTTTCGGTCCTGCACTTCGGAAGCGTCGCTCCGAGAGCCTTATGCCACGCCGCGCTGGGTGGAAAAGGCGGGGGCTAAGGGTTACCATCTGAACAGCCGGCGGCAAATCACCGCCAACGGCCCAGTCTGGGAGCCTGATTTCGACGATCCGATTTTCCTCAAGAAGCTGGACCACTTTCTGGCTGCTGCTGCGGCGCGATATGATGGCAACCCGCACGTCGCCTTCGTGGATGTCGGAACGTTTGGCGTGTGGGGCGAAGGCCATACGGTGTGGAGTACCCGGTTACCGTACTCATTTGCCACTGTTCGTCGGCACATTGATCTTTACAAGAAGAACTTCAAGCACACGCTACTGATTGCCAACGACGACTTCATGATCCAGGGGCGGGGGATCGAGACTCTGGGTTACGCGCGCGATCAGGGGTTGGGCCTGAGGGACGACAGCATCCTGGTGCAGGCCGGTGACAAGGCCTACTATCATGCCTACCTGGCCTATAACTTCTGGCCGCGCGTTCCGGTGATTCTCGAATCGGAGCATTACGGACCCTCGAAGAAGCGTGGAGCCTGGGGAAACGGGCACATGTTCCTGCAGGCGGTGGAAGATTATCATGCCAGCTACGCAACGGTGCACTGGTATCCAAGGGAGTTCCTGGCCTCCAACCGCGACCTTGTGGACAGGATCAACCTGCGGCTTGGCTATCGGCTGCAATTGGTGGAGGCATCGTGGCCGGCGGAGGTGACGGCGGGTGGCCCCATGAGCGTCGGCTACAGCTGGCGGAATGCAGGCGTGGCGCCGTGCCTGCCGGGAGGGCATCCGACGATCACTTTCGAGGACGAAACGGGCGGCATTGCCGGGGTTTTTGTGGACGAAGATTTTTGTGTTCGAGACTTACCAGTCGGTCTGCCGGGCCAGGCCAGGATGATCTCACGGAAAGAATTGGGAGCTGACCTGGATGAAAACAACCAGCCATTCATTATTTACAATTTGCCCCCGAGTCAAATTCTGAGACCTGGCACGTACGGTGTCTATATCTCAGTAGGGACAGCAACGGGGGAGCCAGTGATTGCGCTGCCGCTGACTGACGACGACGGCCACCGGCGGTATCGCCTGGGATCGATCAAGGTTGCGGCCGGAAATTGATCCATTTGGCCGGCTGCCAACATCGCAACCACCGGGACGAATGTACCGCCCGTGTGTTGTACAACCCGGTTGGCATTAGGTATTTCCCAAGCACGGCTTCGGGCTGCCTTTCGAGCGCGTATCAGAAAGCTCGAAGGCTCAGTTGGCAACGAAGAGTCGGCCAACAGGATTCATGAAACGCCTGGAGCCACCCAGGGCGATGAGGTAGGCCAGTTACGAGGGGATGTGGAAGCCAGCGCCAGGTGTTGTTCTTCCTGCAGTTGTTATTGGCGGGGATACCCCACCGTCTGAGCCAGAATGATCTTCTGATCGGGGCGAAGTTTCATGGCCTTCGCCAGGGCCGCGCGATTGATGCTGCCACGCACCACGACTCCCAGGCCTTCCGAAGCACAAAAGAGGTAAACATTCTGCGCGATGACACCGGTGTCGGCGCCGTTGTAGAGTGCCTGACCCTCTCGACTGGGCCGCCCGATTTTGGAGAGATCTGCGACGTAAACCAGGTTGACGGGCGCTTCGCCCACGTAGGATTGAGTCCCGGTTTCCGAGCGTACATCCTTAGCCAAGACCGGATCAAGCTTATTGCCTTTGGCGTCGTAAACGTAGAGTCCTCCCGCCATGGCGACATAGATGTCAGTCTCCTGCCAGTTCATCGCCGAAGGCGCCGTGCGCTTGCCGGACTCCGGGCGGCTCACTCCAAAGGCTGCCCACAGCAGGTTGGAAAGCGTCTGCAAGGGGAGCTTTCGGGGGCTGAATTCTCGCGTCGAGTGCCGAGCTTTGAGCGCCTGCATCAGGGGCATCCCGCCGGTAGTTTGGGGAGCAGGCAAGTCAACTGGCTGTAGACGTTGGGCAGCGGCCAGCGCTGGAAAGGCCAAAATTGCAAGGCAAAACCAGCGAAGGAGTGAATCACGCAGAGTAATCA